>NZ_PDKF01000002.1:262688-424689 GCF_004118855.1 Arcobacter sp. CECT 8983
GAATCCACATAGTATGGTAAGACATAAAGATATGCCAAAAAAAGCATTTAAAAGCCTTTGGGATACAGTGCAAAAAGGTGAGACATGGACAGGCTATGTAAAAAATGCAACAAAAACAGGAGGTTATTATTGGGTATTTGCAACAGTATATCCCTTTGAGAGTTGTGATGGTACTAAAGGGTATTTGTCTTGTAGAAGGAAACCATCAAGAGAAGAAATATCAGAAGCTGAAGTTTTATATGCAAACTGGAATAAAGAAGAAGGAAGGTAATTAACCTTCTTCAATTCTAGTTGGTAAAATAATAGTAAACTTTGCGCCTTTGTAGCTTTCTTTATTATATGTTATTTCAGAGTTTTCAACACTGATAAAACCTTTTAGATGTTTATTTATGATTTCATATGTCATATATAAACCAATGCCAGTACCTTGGCTTTTGTGCTTTGTTGTAAAGTATGCATCAAATATTTTATCTAAGTTATCTTCTTGAATTCCACCAGCATTATCTTGAATAGTAATAGTAATATAGCCTTCTTTCCCTTGAGTACACTCTTCAATAGCACAACTTGGCATTTTGCATTCAAGTTCATATTTTATATTAAACTCAATTACTCTATTTTTAATATGTTTATTTTCAAAAGCATCAATAGCATTGTTTAGTATATTCATTAAACCTTGAAGAAGCTCATTCTCATATGTTACAAAATTTGCATCATCAATATTAGATTTAAGTTCAATCTCTTTTGTTGTAAGTCTTGATGAGATTAGTTGAATAGCTTTGTTATATAAGGTTTGAGTACTAATCTCTTCTTTTATTCTATTAGGGTTAAAGAACTCTCTAAAGTCATCAATTGTTTGAGAAAGATGTTTAGTAGTATTTACAATCGTTTCCATTCCTTTATCAAACTCTTTATCATCAAGCATTCCTAACTCTTTTTGAATTCTTGTTCCTGAAGCAATAGTTGAAACTGAAGATAAAGGTTGTCTCCATTGGTGAGCAATATTACCTAACATTTCACCCATAGAAGCCATTTTTGATTGTTGGTATAAAACCATATCTTTTTTTCTATTTTCTAGTATTTCATTTTCAATTCGTTCATGATATCTTGTAAAGAATTTTTCCAAAATATTCGAAACATAAAAAGATAGGGCTATTAAAATTGCACAAAGAATTAAGCTTATAACTAGAGTGTTTTTTAAAGACTCATTATTCATTTGCCTTAACTCTTTTTTCTTTGTTTCTAAATAATTTAACATATCTAAATTATAAAAACCAGAACCAATAGCCCAACCCCAATCATCAATACCTATAATATATGTTGTTTTATATGCAGGTTTTCCAGTTTCAGGCATAATTGAACCAATATAGTTAATAAAACCAGGTCCTTTTTTTGCTTGTTTTATAATCTCTTTTGTAATCATAAAACCATTTGAATCAACTAAATCAATTCTTTTCTTTCCTATGTATTCCTTTTTTATATGAGCAAGTTGATATCCATCATAATCAAAAATAAAAATATATCCATTTTTACCATATCTTATATTCTGAATGTACTCTTTTATAATATGGTTTTTCATTTCATTAAGAAAATCTTCTTTATATTCACCTGTTCCAATTAATATATCAAGAGGTTTATATAACTTTATATAACTAACTTTGTCAAATCTTTTATGAGCAATATCAGGTTTAACAGCTTTTAATTCTCCGAAATATTCATCATGTGTTTTAAAGTGTTCAAGGATATCTTTATATAAATAATTACCATTTTCATCTTTTCTTTGTGAACTATCTTTATTTTCCTGTTGTGGGATAATTGGATGAAGAATTGTAATTCCACTATTTTTCACTAAATAGAAGTAACCTCTACCTTCATTAAACCTAATTGGTCTAAGGCTTTCTTTTATAATATTTAAAAGCTCTTTTTCTTCTAAGTGAGAGTATTTTTCGTGCAAATTTTTAATTATGTTATAGGCTTCTTGAACTCTTGATTTTAATCTGTTTTCAAGTCTTTGTTCAATGTTGTCTCTTTCTCTTTGAATATCTTTATAAGCTTTTTCTACTTGAAACTTTGTAAGTCTCTTTTTTGATTCAATATAGTTCTTTTTATAAATTTTCAAATCTTTTTGAAAGTTTTCTTCATTTTGTACATAGATTAAAATATTAATTAGTATAGCAATAAGGGTAATAATAAGAACAGGTGAATATTTGATAAAACTTAAAAGTTGTTTTTCACTTTTTATAAGCAAATTATTTCTCCAAATAGTTTATTAATAAAGCTTTAGCTCTATTTGATAGAATATTTTTATATAAAGTTTTATCTACTTTATATATGTGTTTACTTTCATTTTGAATTTGTGTTGCAACGAAGTCAGAGTCAACAGAAAGTTTCACAAAAAGTCTATTGTCATTACTTAGCCAAGAGTTTTTTATCTTACTTTTTGAAACTGCTTTTAAAGATATTTGTTCTGCAATACTTTTTAAGTCTTGATCAAAAGTCATTGGGTTATCAAGTTTTTGTTCATACTCTTTATAAAACTCAATTGTTTTTAAATAGATTTTTTTACTAAGTTTATTACTTGCAATTAATAGAGTTCTTTTTTTGTCAAACTCTTTAACCGTCCCATCTTTTATATAAGAAAAAGCTACAATAGAAATAGCATTTTCTTCTTTTGGTTCTTTTACCCACTTAGGAGCATCCATTGGTATTTGAGTTGGTTTAACTTCTTCTTGTGTTTTTTCTTCATCACTAAAAGGATTAAGTGATGAGAAAGAAAAACAACCACTAAAAATAAATACTAAAATAAATGCTAATAGAAGGTTTTTAATCATTATTTATCACTATAGTTTTCGATAAGCTCTTTTGCTTGTTGCAGTGCTTTATCACTACTATCTTTATCAAAAGTTAAAGCAACTGCCATTCTTCTACCTTCATGGCTTTGAGGTTTACCAAATACTCTTGCATATGAAGTAGCTGTAAAGGCTTCATCTTTTATTTCAACAACTGGATTAAATGTATCATTTTTAGCTTTATATGCAGCACTTGCTCCTGCTCCATAATCAATAAAATTTAAAGGAAGACCTAAAACTGCTCTTACATGAAGTGCAAATTCACTTTGAGATTGTGTAATCATTGTTACCATACCAGTATCATGTGGTCTTGGACTTACTTCAGAAAAATAAACTTCATCACCTTTTACAAACAATTCAACACCAAAAATACCTCTTCCACCTAAACCATCAGTGATAGTTTTTGCTACTTCTTGAGATTTTCTTTTAGCAGTCTCGCTCATATTCATTGGTTGCCATGAGAAGATATAGTCACCGTCTTGTTGGATATGTCCAATAGGTTCACAAAATACAGTTTGGTTTTCGTTTCTAGCAGTTAACATAGTAATTTCATAATCAAATGTAATAAACTCTTCAACGATTAATTCGCTAGCATCACCCCTTGCTTCTTTTGCAAGTTCCCAAGAGTTTTGTAAATCAGCTTCACTTCTTGCAATACTTTGTCCATGACCTGATGAACTCATTACAGGTTTTATAACACAAGGAAAACCAATATTTCCTGCTGCTTTTTCTAAACCTTCAAAAGTAGTAACAAACTCATATTTAGAAGTTGGAAGTCCTAGTTCAACTGCTGCAAATTCTCTGATGTTTTTTCTATTCATAGTTTTGTTTACTGCATCTGCATTTGGTATTACATGGTAACCTTCATTTTCAGCAGTAAAAAGTGCCTCAATATTAATAGCTTCAACTTCAGGTAAAATGTAATCAGGTTTTTCCCTTCTGATTACATCTAAAATCTCATTTTTATTTTTCATATTGATTGTATAAGCTTTATTTGCAACTAATTGAGCAGGAGCATTATTATAAGAATCAACGGCAATAGTTTCAATTCCTAATCTTTGTGCTTCAATAATAACTTCTTTACCTAACTCTCCACTTCCTAGAAGCATAATCTTTATAGAGTCTGATTTAAGAGGTGCTGTAAAATTCATTTTTTATTTTTCCTTATTAATTGTTTTTTCATAAAATTTTTTGTCAAGTTGGATTAGTTTATATTTTTTAATAATAGATTTTAAAATTTTTACATAGTTATAACCAATTGCAGAGTATTTAGTCATGTCTTCACTTAGAATAAGACCATTTATAAAAGTATTGTTTTTTCTCATTTTTTCTCTGTTTAGTCTAAAGTTTTTATATGCACCTGTTCTATTTAGGTTTCTCATATAAACTGCAATAGAAGATTCTAAAGTAGGGAAGATTCTAACCATATGTTTTTTGCCTTCTTCTCTTCTTAGTGGAACCATTCCAATTTTTTTATTATAAGTCCAATGTCCAAAAATATTGTTTGCTTGTCTTATAAATCTACTTTTCCCCCAAGCACTCTCTGTTGCAGCTTGTGCAATTGCAAGTGAAGGAGGAATAATATCTACTCTTCTTAGAAAAGTGTTATAGTCATAGATATTTTTAACTTTATATTTCTTTTGTAGTCTTTCCAGCTCTTTATACTCTTTTGAGTCTTTAGCTAAATCTTTTTTACCATCAAGTGAAAGAATAAAATCTCTCTCTTTTAGGATTTTTAAATTTTCAACTTCAACTTTTTTTTCTAAAAAATTAAAAAAATAGTCTTTTGCTTTTTTCCCTTGAAGTTTATAGTACTCTTTTGGGAAACCTTTATTGTTTTTACTGTCATTGTTATTTGCAATTCCCAGTGAACAAACAAGCGCACTCAAAAGCAAAATTTTGAATAATTTCATTTATTTCCTTTAAATTGAAGTTGTGAAAACTTTTTTAACAGCACCTTTAAAATAGATTTTCCCTTCTATTTTAGAGATAGTTAACTCTTCTTGGCTAATTGGATAAACTAAAGCTTTTTCTTCTACAAGGTTTAAATCAAGACATCTTAAAAAACAAGCAACCATACCTGTTCCACAAGCTTTTGTCTCTCCTTCAACACCTCTTTCATATGTTCTTACAAAAAGTTTTTTATCTTCAACTTTTACAAGGTTTACATTTGCATTGTATTCATATCTCATTTTTGCACAAATATCGTGATCATACTTTTCTAAATTATCAACAATGGCTACTAAATGAGGAACTCCTGTATCTATTAAAAACCAAGTAAATCCCTCTTGTTCAAAAGCTTCTTTAATAGCTTTTGGTTTAGTCATTTGAGTTTGTACAATATTGCCTTCAACAATTGATTCTATAAGTCCAGCTTGAGTTAAAAACTTCATTGAAGAGTTAGCAAGACCATTATTGTAAGCATAGTGTGCAACTGCTCTTGTTGCATTTCCACACATAGAAGCAACGCTTCCATCACTATTGTAAAACAGCCATTTAAAGTCTGCTTCAGTACTTGGAACAAGTGCAACTAAACCATCTGCCCCAATTCCTTCTGTCCTATTACATAGTTTTATTGCTTTAGAAGAGAAATCTTGTTCAACAAAAGTATGGAAGATTACAAAGTCATTTCCACTTGCAGAATATTTTGTATATGTCATATAATTTCTCCTATAATTCTTTCTACTTCATTTTGTAAATTTTTTAAATCTTTAGAGTTATCAATTACCATATGTGCTAACTCTTTTTTCTTTTCTATATCCCATTGGTTTGATATTTTAATTAATGCTTCTTCTTGGCTTATATTATCTCTTTTCATAAGTCTTTGTATTTGTAAATCTTTTGGAGTATATACAACTAAAGACCTAGGAATAGGATAATGCATTTTTTCAAAAAATAGTGGAATATCTATAAAATATGGTTTGTTTTGACTTTCAAATAGTCTTGACCTTTTCACAATTTCATCTTTAATTAGTGGATGAAGTAAACTCTCTAGTTTTAGTTTATTTTCTTCATTTGTAAAGATGATTTTACCTAGTTCTTTTCTTAGAACCTTCCCATTCTCAACATATTGGCTCCCAAACATTTCTGCAATTTTTGCAGAATTCTCATCAAGTAGTTTATGAGAGATCTCATCTGCGTCGATTATTAGAAAACCATGAAGTTTAAATAGGTTACAAACTGTACTTTTACCTGTAGATATTCCACCTGTTAAGGCGATTGCATTTTTAAATAAATCATTACTCATAGTAGATAGTTTACTACAAAAATGATTTATTTATGATTATTTAAAAGAAGATTATCTTTTTGCTATACCAGTTAAAGCTCTGTATTGAGCAGCTGGAAATACAAAAGAAGCATGGTGAATTTCAGTTGAGTAGTATTCTAAATCAACTAATAAATCAGATCTTTGTAAAATAATATCAGCTGTTGGGTGATACTTTTTAGAAGCTAAAATTGCAGTTTCATGTCCAAATTTATATGGCATTGAAATCCAGAAATTTTGACCAACTAATGTTAAATCATCTTTTAATTTTTGTTCATCAGTTGAGAAACTTGAAGTAGAGAATGAAATAACACCATCATCTTTTAATACTCTTTCAATATTTGCTAAAAGCATTTCATCAAGATTTACATCTGTAAAAATTATTAAATCAACATTTTTTTCATCTTTTGAAGTTAAAAGTGAAGTGTCACCATACTCAACATTTTTTAAATTGTGTTTTTCTACCTCTTTTTTTAATTCATCATTTACAGAGCCAATTACTAAAACATTTTCTGGTTCTTTATGCGTACAGATAGGAGTATGCACCATCATTTCATTAAAGGCTTGATTATTTTTCATTTCTATAAGTCCTTATATTTTATAAAATTTTAGATATAATAGCAAAATACTATTAAACTAAATGAATATATCTTTAAGGCATAAAAAATTAAGCTGATATTTAACAGATATATTTAAAAACAAAAAAGAAGGAAAATAATGTCAACAGTAAGTTATAAAGATGCTGGTGTAGATATTGATGCTGGAAATCAGTTTGTAGAAAATATTAAACCGCATGTTAAATCTACTTTAATCCCAGGAGTACTTGGAGGAATTGGTTCATTTGCAGGAGCATTTGAATTACCAACAGGTTATAAAAACCCAGTTTTATTATCGGGAACTGATGGAGTAGGTACAAAACTTAAACTAGCGATTGACTCGAAAAAATTTGATACAGTAGGAATTGACTTAGTTGCAATGTGTACAAATGACTTACTTTGTAATTTCGGAGAGCCATTATTTTTCCTAGATTACTATGCAACTGCAAAACTAGAAGTTGATGCAGCAACTGATGTTGTAAAAGGTATTGCAGAAGGTTGTATTAGATCTGAATGTGCATTAGTAGGTGGTGAAACTGCTGAAATGCCAGGAATGTACAAAGAAGGTGATTTTGATTTAGCAGGTTTCTGTGTAGGTATTGCAGAAAAAGAAGAGTTAAATAGAATTGAAAAAATAGAAGAGGGTGATGTATTAATTGCACTTCCATCTTCGGGAATTCACTCAAATGGTTTTTCTTTAGTTAGAAAACTTCTTTTAGAAAAACTTGGAATGACTTTAGAAGATGAGTTTGATGGAAAAATTTTAAAAGATGTATTATTAGAACCAACTAGAATTTATGTAAAAGAGTTCAAAGCTAATAAAGACAAAATCAATGCCTTAGCACATATTACAGGTGGTGGTATTACTGAAAACTTACCAAGAGTACTTCCTGATAATTTAAAAGCAGTTGTTGATAGAAGTAAAATCAAAGTATTACCAATTTTTGATTATATGGGACAATTTGTTGAAAAAGAAGAGATGTATAGAACATTTAATATGGGTGTTGGTATGGTTCTTGTTGTAAATCCTGCAAATGTAGATTCTGTATTAGAAAACACTGACGGTTATGTAATCGGTGAAATCAAAGCTGGAAAAGCAGAAGTAGAATATATCTAGTCTTTGTAAGTTTAGATTATTTAAAAGGCAAGTTTAAAACCTTGCCTTTTTTTGTGCATAATATTTTAAAATCTCAATTGTTTTTGAGGCATATCCCCACTCATTATCATACCAAAGTAAAAACTTAATCATTTTTTCTTTTTTTACATCTGTATATCTATGATCAATAATAGTTGTATAGGCTTGTTTCTTAAAATCACTAGAAACAAGTGGGTCGTAGTTATTTAAGACTATAGGATAATTTTGGTTTTTCTCAAACTCTTCAAAAAGTTTTATAATCTCTTCTTTAGAAGTTTTCTTTTCAATAAATAAGCATACATTTATTGCTCCCACTGTATCTGTAGGAACTCTTAATGAGTTTGAAGATATTAGTTCCTGATTAATTTTAGGGTTTACAAAAGAACAAGCTTTTATAGTAGTTGTATTATTTGGAATAATATTTTGTGTAGCTGACCTTCCAAACTCGAAGTTATAGTCTACATCTCTAGTTGCACTTCCTACAAAACTTCCATCTAAAACCCTTTGATGGTTTAATAAAGGATGTATAGTTGAAATATCACCACAAATAATTTTTTTACTTTCATCAATTATCTTTAAAGCAGGAAGTAGTGCCGATGCATTGCAAGAGCTAGTTGAAATAACTTTGTGTTTATTAGTATTAAGTTCTTGTTCATTTACTCCAAGAATAATATTTTTGTGAGCATTTTCATTTGCATGGGTTAAAAAGATTGCTTTTACATCGAGTTTTTCAAGGCTTTTTATATCATGTTTGATACCACTTGCATCAATGATATAGTCAATATCTTTTAAATCTATATCAAAGATATTTTGGTGATTTAGAATTTTGATTTTTGTTTTAGAGTTTTTTATAAAGTTTTCATTATCTATTACAAATCTATCTTCGATATTTCCATATGTTGAGTCATGGTTAATAGAGTAAACAATATTTTTGATATAAGGGTTTATCTCATTTATTGCAACAATCTCAAAGTTTGAATCACTTAGAGATTGTCTAAGAATAGCTTTCCCTATTCTTCCTACTCCATTTAAAAGTATTTTTTCTTTCATTAAGTTAAGGCCTAAAATTTTTGTTTATTTTAGCATATTAACTTTTAGGTAAGTAGTTATTTACTCACTTTTCATTTCAATAAAAAGGAAATGTGAGTTTTCTAAAGCTTTAATTTGAAGCTTTCTCTCTTCTGTAACTTCCATAGCATCACCTTCATTTAGTTCAATATCATTTACTATAGAGCTTCCTTCAATCTGAGTAAAGTAAACTTGTCTATTTTTATCTATTTCAAAATCTAAAGATTTTCCTTTTTCTAGTTCACTTACATAAAAGTTTACATCTTGATATAGTTGGATAGGAGCTTCTTTCTCTTTTGAAGAGACTATATTTAAAAGCTTATTTGCTCTTTGTTCTTTTGTAAACCTTTGTGAACCATAAAGTCTAGGAAGACCAGTTGCAGGGGGTATTATCCAAATTTGTAAAAGTCTTAAATCTTTACTTTCATGTAAGTTATGTTCACTATGATAAATGCCATCTCCTGCACTTAAATATTGAACTTCTCCACGTTTTAAAGTCTCTTCATTTCCCATAGAGTCTTTGTGTGTGATTTCTCCATCAATTACATATGAAACAATTTCCATATTTTGATGGGGATGTGTATCAAAACCACTTTTTGGATGAATAATATCATCATTTAAAACTCTTAGAACTCCGAAATTTATATTATTAGGATTTCTATAGTCAGCAAATGAGAAGTGAAATCTTGACTCAAGCCATCCAAGGTTAGATGTTCCCATATTTTCTTTTTTTAGTTTTTTTAGCATAATGACTCCTTTAAATCAAAGGCAAAACACTCCATAGAAATATTTGTGTACACAAACTCACTATTAAAAGAGATGCCTTTTTTGTTTTTTGCACTTCCAAATACAATAAAAAGTGGTAAAAAGTGTTCATCACTTGGATGATTTCTTTTATAGTCAATAGTTTTAGCTATTTCTAGTAACCTTTTTTGGTTACCACTATTTATTATATCTATTACTTCATCATTAAAGTTTTTTGCATAAGTTTTAATTGAATCACTTATTTGCATATCTGAAAGATTATGTGTTAATCCACCACTTCCTATAAGTAAAGCTTCATCTTTGAATAAGGCTAATTGTTTCCCTAAATATAATAGTTGTTCCTTAGTATAAGAAAGAGGAACAGATATTTGAACTACTGGAATATCAAGTTTTTCATACATCATTGAAAGGCAAGTCCAAACACCATGGTCATAGTTAACTCTTGTATTATCTATAGAAATATCAATGCCATTTTCTTTAAGATGATTTACAATTTTAAGGCTTATCCTCTTATCACTTTTTATTTCATATTCGTACTCATATAACTCTTTTTCAAAACCATAAAAATCATATAATAAATCATTGTTTTCATAGTTTATGATTTTTAAATCATTTGTTACATAATGTGCAGAAAAAATGATTATATATTTAGGCTTTTCTAAACCCTTAGCAAAGCTTTTTATATTTGCTTTGCTAAGTGAGTCTTGAAGAATAATATTTGGTGCTCCATGTGAAATGAAAAGTGAAGGAAACATTTTAAACTCTTTTAAAAAGAGGCAAAAGTAGAAAGAATCTTTTTTGAACTCTCTTCATTTAAACCATTTTGATATGTTGTAATAATCTCTCTTGGCATTACAACTGCACCTAATTTTGTAAATTGACTTCTCATACAAGCTGTAACATCACTTCCAAAACTTCCACTATGTGTTGCTAGTTGAACCTTTTTCATCGAGAATAATTCTCTAAAGTCATTTCCTACTCTTGAAATCCAAGCAACGAAATTAACTAATACAGGAGGAAGTGAGAAGTTATATTCAGGAGAAATAAAAACATAACTATCGCAACTTTTCATCTTTTCGATAATAGGTTTAATACTACTTGGAATACCATCTTTTTCTTCTTTATTACTATCGTACATAGGAAGGTTTAGTTCAACTAAATTGATAATTTCACTTTCTTTACCATTTTCTTGTAGTTGTTCTTTAACCTTTTTTGCTAACTTCATATTTTCATTTAAACTTGCAACAAATATTAAAATCATTATAAACTCCTTTGAACTATTTTTTATTTATTAAATTAGGTTTTTTACTAATTATTTAGCTAATACTCCTTCAATTACGATATCGATTTTAACTTCTTCACCTACCATAATTCCACCAGCTTCAAGTGTTTTATTCCAATTTAAACCATAATCTGTTCTATTTATTTTCCCTTCAATTTCTAAGGCAATTCTTTGATTACCCCATGGGTCAAGTATTTCACCAGTTTTTTCAATATCAAATACAACGTCTTTTGTTACACCTTTAATAGTTAACTTACCATAAGCTTTATTATTTTCAATTTTTTCAGCTTTGAAAGTTAATTTTGGATATTTTTTTACATCAAAAAAGTCTGCAGATTTTAAATGCTTATCTCTTTTTTTATTATCAGTATTAATCGAGTTTGATTCTACTGTACCTTGAACAGATTTAATTGTTCCTGTTTTTTCATCATATTCAAATGAACCATCAAATTTTTCAAAATTTCCTCTAACATATGAAATCATTAAGTGCTTAACTTTAAAGCCAACATTTGTGTGAGATGGATCTACATTATATGTAGCACCAAATAAACTACCTGCTGTTATAATTGATGCAAGTCCTAGTTTTACTAATTTTGTCATTGTTTATCCTTTTTGTTTATAATATTACTAATTAGTAATATAAATGTAAAATTTTTTAATTTGCTTTATAGACTTTATTTAAAAGTTCATATAAAGTATCAAGTTCTTTGTCACTTAAAACTTCAAGTGATGTTTTTAAATTTTTTGCATGATTTGGAAATACTTTTTCAATTACTTCAATACCTTTTTGAGTAATAGTTAAAATAGAAGCTCTCTTATCTTCTGGGTCAGAAATAGTTGTAATCCAGCCATCTCTTTTAAGGTTTTTTACTACAACAGTAATATTACCAGGAGTACTCATTGTAAGCTTTGTAATTGAACTAATATTCAAATCACCTCTGTGATAAAGTACCTCAAGTACTTTGAATTGATTAAAAGTCAAGTTAAAAGTATTTAAATAGTTTACTAATCTATTATGGAATTTTGACCTAATTCTTTCTATCCTAATGATAGTTTTCATAGATTTATCTGTTCTTTTTCCATAACTTACTAGGGATTTAGTATTCATTTATTTAACTCCTTTGTGAAATTATATTACTAGTTAGTAGTATTTGTCAAGTGTTTTTTAGAAAAACTATTACTAACTAGTAGCAAAAATACTTTTCAAAAGCCTATGTTAGGCGCTTACACAAATTTGAAAATTTAGAAATGTTTTGGATTTAATAGTTATTGTTAAAAGTAAAAAGGCAGCTATTAAGCTGCCTTTAGAAATTATAATTAAGTATTAAGCAGCTTTTTTAGCAGCTTTTTTAGCAGCTTTCTTAGCTTTGCTAACTTTTGTAGGTTTAAGTTTTAAAACTTTTTTAGTAACTTTTTTAGTAACTTTTTTTACGTCTTTTTTCTTTTCAACTACTTTTTTAGCTGCTTTTTTAGCTATTTTTTCAACTTTCTTTTCTTTTAATTCTTTTGCCATTTTTCGTCCTTTTTTTAATTGTGATATTATCTATTACTTATTGAAAAAAGTAATATAATATAGGTATTCTACACATTTAGAACAATAATGTCAAGGGTTATAACTAAAAATTAGCTTAAAATCATATTTTTTATTGTTTAACCAATTAATTATAAACACTTGGATATAATATCGAGTTTTACTAAAAGCTTATAAGGAAATTATATGTTACTAACACCAGGACCAACGCCTGTACCAGAATTTGTAAGAAAAGCTATGGCAGATGTTACTATTCACCATAGAACACCAGAATTTGAAAAAATATTTGAAGAAACAAGAGAATTATTATTTGAATTATATGGAATGGATGAAGTTGTAATGCTTGCATCTAGTGGCTCAGGTGCAATGGAGGCTTGTGTTACTAATCTAACAAAGAAAAAAGCATTAACTGTAAATTCAGGAAAATTCGGTGAAAGATTTGGAAAAATTTGTAAAGCTTTTAACATCGAATATACTGAAATCAAAAATGAATGGAATACGCCTGTAAGTGTAGATGCTATTTTAGAAGCAGTTAAAAATGACAGTGAAATTGATGCAATATTTATTCAACTATGTGAAAGTGCAGGGGGATTAAAACACCCTGTTGAAGAGATTGCAAAAGAAGTTAAAAAACTAAATAAAGATATCACAATAGTTGCAGATGGAATTACTGCTATTGGTGTTGAGAAGATTGACACTACAAATTTAGATGCAGTAATTACAGGAAGTCAAAAGGCACTTATGCTTCCTCCTGGGCTTGCGATTATTGGTTTATCAAATGCTGCAGTTTCTAAAATTGAAGAGAATGCAAAAGGTTTTTATTTTAATTTAGCAACAGAAATTAAAAAACAAAGAACAAATACTACAGCATGGACAGCAGCAACAACTTTGATTATTGGATTAAAAGAGATTTTATCATACATTAAAGAAAATGGTGGATTTGATACGCTTTATGAAAAAACAGCATTAAGAGCAAAAGCTACAAGAGAAGCTTTAAAAGCTATTGGGTGTGAAATTTATCCTCAAACTCCAGCAAATGCAATGACAACTATTTATAGTGAAAATGCACCTGAAATTAGAAAAATTTTAAAAACAAAGTATAATGTAAATATTGCAGGTGGACAAGACCATATTAAAACATTAATCTATAGAATAAATCATATGGGATTAGTTGAAGATTTTGAAGCTACATGGGTAGTAAATGCAGTTGAATTAGCAATGGATGAATTAAATCTTAGAGATTTTGATGGAACTGCTTCAAAAGTATTTTCTCAAGAGATGTTTAAAGGAAATTAATAATCATGGTTTTTGAACACGAAATACCAAAGGGCTCAAGACTATATTTTGGAAAGCTAGCTAAGGCTAAGAGAAACTTAGAAAATAGAGTATGTGAAATTCTAGACTCAAAAGGTTTTGAAGAGATAATCACACCTAACTTCTCTTACTCTCAGCATCAAGCAATTGAAAATGATAGAAAACTTATTAAGTTTTCAGATGAAGCAAATGAACAAGTTTCATTAAGAGCAGATTCAACACTTGATGTTGTAAGAATTATTACAAAAAGACTTGGAAGAGCAACTTCTCATAAAAAATGGTTTTATGTACAACCAGTATTTTCATATCCTTCAACTGAAGATTATCAAATTGGTTGTGAATGGATAGACCATGATAATATTGTAGATCTAGTAAATATTACTGGAAATATTTTAGATGAACTAGATATAAATCCAGTTTTACAACTATCAAATATCAATATTCCAAAACTTATTTCAAAAGAGTTTGATATTGATATTGATTACTTTAAAAATGGTGAAATAGCAAAACTATTTGAGATAGATGATGCTTGGTTAAATTCACTTATTAAAGTAAAAAATATTAAAGATTTAGAAAAAGCTATAAAAATTTCACCAGAGGTGATAAAAGTAGAACTTGAAAAACTTTTAAGTACAGCTCAAAATGTTGAATATAAAAATTTAGTTGTTGCTCCACTTTATCATGGAAGCTTAAAGTACTATGATGATGTATATTTTAGAGTAATTCAAGATAATTTTGTAATTAGTAAAGGTGGAAAATATAGTTCTGATGGAATTTCTTCATTAGGATTTGCACTTTATACAGATAGTTTATTAAAAATTTTAGAGGATTAGGGATGAAAGCAGATTTAATAGTTGGTATTCAATGGGGAGATGAAGGAAAAGGTAAGATGGTTGACATGCTTGCTCAAAATTATGACATGGTTTGTAGGTCACAAGGTGGTCATAATGCAGGTCATACTATTTGGGTAGATGGTGTTAGATACGCACTTCACTTAATTCCTTCAGGTGTTTTAAACCCAAAGGCAGTAAATATAATTGGTAATGGAGTTGTATTATCTCCTGAATCAATTATCAAAGAGATGGAACAGTTTGATAACTTAGAAGGTAGATTATTTATTTCTGATAAAGCACATCTAAACTTACCATATCATGCACAAATTGACCAAGCTAAAGAGAAACTAAAAGGTGACAAAGCTATTGGGACAACAGGTAAAGGTATAGGTCCAGCATACGCAGAGAAAATTGCAAGATCTGGGTTTAGAGTAGGTGAGTTATTAAATCCTACTAAATTAGCTACAAGTATAATTGAATTTTTTGAACAAAATAGAGCTATTTTTAATGTATTAGAAATTGAGACTCCTTCAAAAAATGATTTAGTAGCTTTACTTGAGTCTTATAAAGAAAAACTTGCTCCATATATTGCAAATACTACTAACATGGTATGGAAAGCATTAGATGAAGATAAAAAGATTTTATTAGAAGGTGCCCAAGGTACACTTCTTGATATTGATCATGGAACATATCCATATGTTACATCTTCAAGTACAGTAAGTGCTGGAGCTTGTACAGGTCTTGGTATCTCTCCAAAGGATATTGGAGTAGTTACAGGTATTGTTAAAGCATATACAACAAGAGTTGGAAATGGTCCTTTCCCTTCAGAAGACTTTACTGAAGAGGGACAAAAAATTGCTGACATTGGAAAAGAAGTTGGAGTTACTACTGGTAGAGGAAGAAGATGTGGTTGGTTTGATGCAATTGCAGTAAAACACGCTGCAAGATTAAATGGTTGTGACCAATTATCATTAATGAAACTTGATGTTTTAGATGGTTTCCCTAGAATTAAAATCTGTGTTGCATATGATTTAGATGGTGAAATCATTGATTATATGCCAACTGATTTAGAAAGTGTTAAACCAGTTTATGAAGAGATTGAAGGATGGGATAGTGTAGTTGGATGTCGAGAATTTGATGCACTACCAGAAAATGCAAAAAAATATATTGAGAGAATAGAAGAATTAACAGGTGTAAAAGTTGGAATCGTATCAACATCACCAGAGAGAGCAGACACAATTATAAGAGGATAACCCTATGAGAATGAAGTTACATCACACGCCATATATTTCTAGAAGAATCTCAAGAGATTTAGTAAATTGCGATTTTGTAGAGATTAGAAAGACAAAAGATGAAATCAGTGCAGAAATTGAAAAGATTTTAGATGCTGATATTGAACAAGAGCATGAATTAGATGAAAAAGTTCATGAGTTATTAGATGAACAAGAAGATGAAATTGAATTCTTAAATGCAGACAGAAGACAACTATTTTGGTTAACTAAAAAAAGATTAGCAAATGACTTTGGTGTAATATTAAACAATGAAGATAGATTTTCAGATATTGCTCATAAAGTATTAGATTATCTATGGGAAGAAGATTATATTCACTATACTTGTTCTGATAATCAAGTTAAAAACGTAATTTTTTCATCTATTGATGAATTTTTAAAAGGGTTTGAGAAAGCTGATGATGCTGTAATGGAAAAAATTAAACATTACAAAAGAAAGCTTATTCCAGGAACTGAAGAGTATGATATTGTTTATCATAGACTATATGAAGAAGAACTAATTAAAAGAGGGTTAATGTAATGCAAAAAGTATGGATTTATTTAGAAAATGGAACATTCTTAGAAGCTAAATCATTTGGTGCAACTGGTACAGCAGTTGGAGAAATTGTATTTAATACATCATTAACAGGATATCAAGAAATTATTTCTGATCCAAGTTATGCTGGGCAATTTATTACTTTTACAATGCCAGAAATTGGAAATGTAGGTGTTAATGCAGATGATATGGAAAGTAAAACAGCTTACTGTAAAGGTGTTTTAGTTAGAAATTATCACCATGAACATTCAAACTATAGATCTGAGGGTGACCTAGATTCATTCTTAAAAGAGCATGGGGTTCTTGGGATTACTGCTATTGATACAAGATATTTAACAAAACTAATAAGAGATGAAGGTGCAATGATGATGATTGCATCAACTGAAATCTCTGATAGAGAAGAGCTTGCTGAAAAATTAGCGCAAAGCCCAAGAATAGAAGATATTAATTATATCAAAGAAGTGTCTACTAAAGAAGCTTATGTACATAAAAATGGTGCATGGAATCATGAAAACAAAGCATACAACAAAGCTGTAATGAGTGATAAAAAAGTAGTAGTTATTGACTTTGGTGTAAAAAGAAATATTTTAAATGAATTAGTTGAGTCTGGACTTGAAGTAGAAGTTGTACCTGCTACATTTAAAGCTGAAGATTTAATTGCAAGATTTGAAGCAAAAGAAATTGGTGGTATCTTCTTATCAAATGGTCCAGGTGATCCATTAACTTTAACAGAAGAGAAAAAAGAAGTTCAAAAATTAATTAATACAGATATACCTATATTTGCTATTTGTTTAGGACATCAAATGTTATCTATTGCACATGGACATGATACATATAAGTTACCATTCGGACAACATGGTGGTAACCATCCAGTCGCAAATCCTGAATCAATGGTTGTAGAAATTACTGCACAAAACCATAACTATAATGTTCCAGATAGTATTGTAGAAATTGCTGAGATTACGCATAAGAACTTATTTGATGGAACTATTGAAGGTGTTAAATACAAAAATAAAGAGATCTTCTCAGTTCAACATCACCCAGAGGCTAGTCCTGGTCCTCATGAGTCGAAATATATCTTTGACGAATTCGCTAAGATTGTAAAATAAGTAATCTTATTTTCGCAATCTCTGCGTTGAAGTTTTAAATTTATTCGTCACATACTCTAGTATGCTCCTCAAAAATTTAAAACTTCGCCTTGACCTTACAAAAAGCAATCACTTCTTTTACAATCTTAAAAAGGGAGATAATGAAAATCATAACTTGGAATTGTAATGGTGCTTTCAGAAAAAAATACACCTACTTAGAAAATATTAATGCAGATATAATTGTAATCCAAGAATGTGAAAATCCAGAATTTTCAACAAAAGAATACAAAGTATGGTCAAAAAACTATTTATGGATAGGTGATAATAAAAATAAAGGTCTTGCTATATTTGCAAAGCCAGAAATTAAAATAGAACAATTAAATTGGAGTGATGAAAACCACTTATATAAAAATGAAAAGTTAGAATCTTTTATTCCATGTTTAATTAATAATTCAATAATATTAATAGCAATTTGGACAAAAAAAGCAAACTCTGAAGTATTTGGATATATTGGTCAGCTATGGAAATATTTAAAGCTTCATAAAGAAAAATTAGCAAATAAAGAAGTGATAATTATTGGAGATTTAAATAGTAATAGTATTTGGGATAAATGGGATAGATGGTGGAACCATTGCGATGTTGTAAAGGAATTAGAAGAACTAAATATTATTAGTATGTATCATGCTATAACAAAAGAAGAACAGGGTAAAGAGAGCACTCCAACATTTTATTTACAAAAAAAGATTGATAAACCATATCATATAGATTATTGTTTTTTGTCAAAAAGTTTTATTGATAAAAAATCTACTTTAAAGATATTAGACTATAAGTATTGGTTAGAAAAAAGTGATCATATTCCAATTGTTTGTGAAATTTAGGTGTAAAACAAACGAATTTAATCGTTTGTTTTACATTGTAGGTAAGATAAATCTTTCAATTAAATAGTAAGTTCCACTAGCAGCAATACCACCAGCAAGTCCAGCTACGATGTCATCACCCATAACACCCCAACCACCTTTTACATCTCTATCAATTCTTCCTATAATAGAAGGTTTCCAAATATCAAAGATTCTAAAGTACACAAAAGCAATAGGAGCTAAATAATATATATTTTCAGGAGTGATTCCACAAATAGAAAGAGCAATCCACATACCAACAAGTTCATCAATAACAATCTCTTTGCTATCATGTTCTCCAACTTCTTCTTCATACTTATTTATCTCTCTTACAGCAATAACTGAGATTAAAAAAGCAAGTAAGAACATAGTTGATTGTGGAATATACTGTAATAATAAAACACCTAAGATAAGAGATACAAAGCTTCCTACTGTACCAGGTGCTTTTGGGCTTAATCCACTATAAAAAACAGTTAAAAATAGTTTTCTCATTATTTCTTCTTCTCTATTCCAAGTTTTTTTCTCTTTTCCCATAGAGATTTTCTTGAGATACCAAGTTTTTTAGAAAGTTCAGTATCTGGATATTTTGTTTGATATGATAAAACCATCATTTTTACATAATCGTTTATTGTCATTATATTATTTGTCATTAAAAGGTTATCTTCTTTTTCAATCTCTAATTTATTGTAAGGGAAATCTTCTTCTTTTTCTAAAGATACAATAATACATTTTTTATCTTCTATTAGTTTATTTAAATTCTCTTTAGTACTTTTCTTAAGACTATGGTAATCTGTTAGGTATAAGATTCCACTAAACTTTTCATTTACTCTTTTTTGCCAATTATCACTAGATAATGATATAAATTTCATCTGCAAATCAAGTTTTCTAACAAGTTCAAAAGCTAATTTATCTGCACTAATTTGTGAGTTTGTTTCAATAAGAGTTGGAAATGATGTAGGTAATACATGCTCACTTGTATCTACTTCGTTAAACTGAAATTTAAGATAGTCTCTTAATGTTTGTAACTCTTTTCTTATAGATTTACACTCTCTATAGTGATAAATCTTTCTTAAAAGCTCATCCATGATAAATGGCTTCATAATATAATCTTTTGCACCTTCTTTGATTGGGTCTGTAACAGTTTCGTCTGAAATATATGATACAAGAAGTAAAATAATTGAGTCACTATATCTTCTAATAATTGTCTTACATAAAGCAGCAGGTAGTGAAGTAGAAAGTAAAATAATATCGTAATCTTTTGTAAGATTGTCAATATTAGGAGACTCTACAAAATCACAATTATGTCCATCGTCTAGAAGTCTAGAGACAACTTTTTGAGCGAGGTAAATTTCGCTTTCAATAATCAGTATATTCATTTTTTCGTCCAGTCATAGTATTTTAAAGTTGCAATTGATTGTACTGCAACTCCCTCTTTTCGTCCTATAAATCCAAGTTTCTCAGCTGTTGTTGCTTTTATATTTACAAATTGCTTTTCTATGTTTAGTAAAGAAGCAATGCTCTTTTTAATTTCATTCTTATATGGATTTATTTTTGGTTGTTGAGCAATTATTGTTAAATCAACATTAACTATCTCATAGCCTACATTATAAATAAACTCTACAATTTTTTGTAAAAGAATTTTTGAGTCTATATTTTTAAACTCATCATCTGTATCAGGGAAAAATTCACCAATATCTCCTGCTCCACAAGCGCCTAATAAAGCATCAATGAGAGAGTGAATTAATACATCTCCATCACTGTGTGCTTTGAAACCATATGGAACATCAATATTTACTCCACCAAGATACATTTTTTTATTGTCTTCAAAGGGATGTATGTCATAACCCGTACCAGTAAAAAAGTTATTACTAGGAGCACTTAAACAAGATAACTCTTTTAAGTCATCACCAAAAGTTAACTTTTTACTTTTAATAGAACCTTCTAAATAAAAAATAGAACCACCAGTTGCTTTAATAGCAGAACTATCATCTGTAAACTCTTTGTCAGTTTCTAAAGCAGTTTTTAAAATAGTAGTTCTTGAAAGTTGTGGAGTTTGAATAAGTTTTACATTATCTCTATTTATTGTTTCTTCATTATAAATAACTGTATCATTTACTTTTAAAACTGGAACAATACAATCAGCATTTTCTTTTGAATTAATTAATGAAAAAATGACATCTTCAGGAATACAAGCACGAGCTACATCTGTAACCATTACGTATTCAGAATCAACATTTTCTAAAGAATTTTTCATAGATTGTTGTCTAGTATCTCCACCTGCAATAAACTCATAATCATCACTAAAGTTTTGCATATAAGCTAATTCATCTTTTGAAGATGTAATAATTACTTTATCAAATTTGTATAGATTTTCGAGTCTTTTTGTAACAAAAAGCCAGAGTGGTTGATTATCTATTCTAAGCCACTGTTTTTTTGTTTGAAGCCCAAATCTTGTAGAGTTTCCAGCACATAATACTATAAGTGTTACCTTCGACAAAAGACCCCTTTGAGTAAAAAAGTTACAAATTATACTTTAATGTAACTTATGAAATCTTAAAGATCTTCTTCTAATTTATATTTAATAGATTCGATTGCTTTTTCTAAAGTTTCAACTTCAAAACCATACTCAATAGCTTTATTAATAGCTCTTTGAATATTTGAATCAGATAAAGGGTTTTTAATATCTGCTAATATTTTTACTATCTCTAAGATTTGTACTTTTTTTACATACTCTTTAGGACAATTTTCTAAATCTTCTACAAAGCCAATTGAAAAAATAAGGTTATGACTTAAGTTCCAATGTTTAAAAATATTTGCAGTAATTCTAGCACATGAATAACCTACAAACTCTTTTTCAACGCTTGAAAGATTTTTTGTTACTGCTATATGTTCTAGAAACTCTTCTTTTTGTTTGTTTTCTGTGATTATATCAGAGATAATAAATTTCCCAGTTTCTTGTAAGAATGCAGGTAAAAGTAAATCTTCTTTTAAATCTTTGTCAATTTTACTTACCCAAGTGTTAATTATATTTGAAGCTAAATTACATGAAAACATAAAGTCATCAGTAGAAGCCTCATATGCACTAAGGTCAGTTTGAATAAGGTTTTGAATAACTGAACCTAAAGCAATAGAAATTGTAAAGTTTACACCTAAAAGTGAAATTGCACGACTTGGAGTTTCTACTTCACTTACAAACCCAAACATAGCAGAGTTTGCAACTCTTAAAACAGTAGTAATAATTAAAGGGTCTTTTTCAATAATTTTTAATAAATCTAGTGGTTCTTTAGTTGGCATCTTCCTAAACTCTTCTAATTCTAAAACCGAATTAGGTAAAGGAGGTAAAGAGTCAATTTTATCTACTATTAGTTGTTTCATTGTCGTTCCTGAAATTCTATTTTTTTATCATATCAATTAATTGTTTATACTCATCTGTATAAAGTTTTAATAAAACTAGTTTTTGTTCAAGCAAATCATGTTTAGTTATTTTATTAATATATATATTACTACTTGAAAAATCCCTTAAAATAACTTCTTCAATATGTGCTATTGTGTAATTGTCAATATTTTTTATCTTGTGAAAACTATTAATATAAAATTCAACAATATTTTTAAACTTATCATTATCAAAACTATCTAAAGGTTTGTATTTATAAATTTTGTGAATAAGAGTAAGAACTAAAAAAGATGCATTGTTTTTTAATATCTCCAATTCAATCTCTTTATTTGTAAACTCTTTATTTCCAAAGTTAGAAGCAAGACTTAAATCAAAACCATGAAACATTCTTTCAAGATTTAAGAGATACTTCTCAAAAGTATAATCTAAAGGATATTCATTTATATCGTGGTAATGAATATGAGAAAAATAATATAGTTGCTCTCCTATTAGATTATTTAAAATATTTATATGTTTTGAGTCTAAAGGAACTGTTAGTTTTAACATATTCTTTGATTCTTTTAAAATCTGAAAAAAGTTATCTATATTAGGAATTTTATTTTTATTATTAACAAAGGTATTGCAAAGTTCTGTAAAAACTTTTATAAGTAGTAAATAAAGTTTAAACTCTATTTCAAATCTATTTTTATCTTCTTGAAAACTTTGTTTTAATAGTTCTTCGTAAAATCTAAATATTTTAGCAATCTCATTTAGGTCATAAATTGTATTTTTTTTGATTATAAAACTATTGTCAAAAGTAAGAGTATCAATTAACTTTACAAGCTTTATAGCATCTATGTGGTTACTATTAAGTATTAACTTAAGATTTTTCTTTGAGTTTTCATAAAGCTTTGTTAGATTTTTGATACTTTTCATATAAACCTTAAATTATTTTAAACTATTATAATCAATTTGACCTTACATAATTAATAATTTAAAACTAGTTGTTTTAATTAAGTTTCTATAATATAAATTTGATATAATCAGCTTAAATTATTAGATAGGATTTTATATGAGAGATTGGTTAGACAATCATAAAGATGATGAAGTAAGAACTCAAATGTATTATGCTAAAAGAGGCATTATTACACCAGATATGGAGTATGTTGCAAAAGTAGAGAAGATTGAACCGGAACTTGTAAGAGACGAAGTTGCAAGAGGAAGGTTAATCATTCCTGCAAATGTTAATCATAAGCATTTAAAGCCAATGGCTATTGGTATGGCTTCTTCATGTAAGATTAATGCAAATATTGGTTCATCTGCATTAGCATCAGACATTCAAGGTGAAATTGAAAAAGTTGATGTTTCATTAAAATATGGTGCAGATACAATTATGGATTTAAGTACAGGTGGAGATTTAGATGCTATTAGAGCTGCTGTTATTGAGCACTCAACAGTTCCTATTGGAACAGTTCCGATGTACCAAATTTTACATGATGTTAAAGATAAAATTGAAAATTTATCTATTGATGTTATGTTAGATGTTTTAGAAAAACAAGCTCAACAAGGGGTTTCATATTTTACAATTCATGCTGGATTTTTATTAAGATTCATGCCTCATATTGCAAAAAGAAAAATGGGTATTGTATCAAGAGGTGGTTCTTTAATGGCTGCATGGATGATGCATTACCATAAAGAAAATCCATTTTATGATGCTTTTGATGATATCTTAGATATTTGTAGAAGATATGATGTATCTTTATCATTAGGTGACTCATTAAGACCAGGATGTTTAGCGGATGCATCAGATGAAGCTCAATTATCAGAATTAAAAGTATTAGGTGAACTAACACTTAGAGCTTGGGAAAAAGATGTTCAAGTTATGATTGAAGGACCAGGTCATGTTCCATTAAATCAAATTGAAAGAAATATGAAACTTGAAAGAGAGTATTGTCATGAAGCACCTTTCTATATTTTAGGTCCACTTACGACTGATATTGCAGCTGGTTATGATCATATCTCTTCTGCAATTGGTGCAGCTGTTGGTGGATGGCATGGAGCTTCAATGTTATGTTATGTAACTCCAAAAGAGCACTTAGGATTACCAAATGCACAAGATGTAAGAGAAGGTATTATTGCATATAAAATTGCAGCTCATAGTGCTGATATTGCAAGAGGAAGAAAAGGTGCAAGAGATATTGATGATGAGATGTCTGATGCCAGATATGCTTTTGATTGGAATAAACAGTTTGAATTATGTTTAGACCCAGAAAGGGCTAAAGAGTATCATGATGAAACTCTTCCTCAAGATGTGTTTAAAGAAGCAGAATTTTGCTCAATGTGTGGACCAAAGTTTTGTTCATACAAAATCACTCAAAAGATTGTAAAAGATCATGGTGATAAGATTGAAGCAACTGCTACAGCTTAGTATTTTTTAATAAAATGTAAGTTATAAAAAAGGTCAAGTTTTTTTACTTGACCTTTTTTTATTAATGATTTCAATTAAGACAAAAATTATCCTATTTGAAATATAATGTCGTGAAAATTTAAGAAATAAAATTTATTTTTCTTGTTAAAAGAAATTAAAAATTAAGGTCCCTAAAAACAGGGACTGTTTTAAGGATAAAATATATGGCAACTATAGCAGATATAAAAGAAGAGTTATCAAAAGTTATATATCCAGGTTTCCAAAAATCTATTGTTGATTTTGGTTTCGTAAAAGATATTCAAGTTGATGCTGATGATGCCTGTACAATACTTTTAGATATTACTTCAAGTGCTGAAGAAGTAGCTTCAAAACTAGAAGAAGATATCTCAAAAGTTTTAGGTGAAATTGGTGTAACAAATGTAAATTTAAAAATTTCTAAGCCAGAAGCTCCCAAACAACAAAGTAATAGTGTAAGTGGAAGTAATATTGCTCCACAAATTAAAAACTTTGTAATGGTAAGTTCTGGAAAAGGTGGAGTTGGTAAATCAACTACTACTGTAAACTTAGCAATAGCAGCAGCAATGCAAGGTAAAAAAGTAGGTATTTTAGATGCAGACATCTATGGACCAAATATTCCTAGAATGATGGGTTTAAATGGACTTGAAGTTGAGGTAGTTGGAAATAAAGCTAAGCCTTTTAATGCCTTTGGCGTTTCAGTTATGTCAATGGGTTCTTTAATGGAAGAAGGGCAATCTCTTATTTGGAGAGGTGCTATGATTATGAAAGCTATCCAACAATTATTAAGAGACATTCTTTGGGAAGATTTAGACATTTTATTTATTGATATGCCTCCAGGAACTGGTGATGCACAATTAACTCTTGCACAAAGTGTACCTGTAACATGTGGTATTAATGTTACTACTCCTCAACATGTTGCACTTGATGATTCAAGAAGGTCTTTAGATATGTTCCAAAAACTTCATATTCCTATTGGTGGAATTATTGAAAATATGAGTGGATTTATTTGTCCTGAATGTAATACTGAGTCTGATATCTTTGGACAAGGAACTTGTGAAGATTTAGCAGATCAATATAATACACAAGTATTAGGATTACTTCCTATTGAACCAGCAATTAGAGAAGGTGGAGATGGTGGTAAACCAGTTGTTTATTTCCAACCTGAATCTGAATCTGCAAAAAGATATATGAAAGCTACAGAAAAATTAATTGCTTTTGTAGAAGAAAATGCAGGAAAAGCAGAAAATGCTTCTATTCAACCAACTACAGCTCCAGGACAATCTGCTTGTTCTACAAGTGGTGCAGCAGCTTCTAAGTCTGAACCAAAACAAGAATCTTCATCTGGTGGATGTGGAACTGGTTGTGGTTGTCACTAAATAAAAAGAGCTTTTGCTCTTTTTATTATTACTTTCAGTAACTTTCTTTATTCTATTTTTTATTGAGACTTCTAAAATTTCCAAAAATTTAAATATTATTATAAACTTTAAATAAAGACAAAAGGAGTTTACTATGTTTTTAACTGAAATTTTTACATTTGTTGTAGTAGGATTATTAGCTTTTATGGCAGCTAGTTTTGTAGTAAAACACTTTATTAGAAAGAAAGAGAAAAAAGCCTAGATTTTAGGCTACTTTTCTCTAGAGTTTTTTTCTTCAATTCCAGATAAGCTAAATCTTCTAGAAAGTTCTTGCTTTACTCTATCTGGATTAATTCCTTTACTAGAAAGGGCAACTAAACTATGATATAGTAGATCAGCTGCTTCATAGATAATCTCTTCTTCATCATTATCTTTAACTGCAAAAGTAAATTCTCCAGCTTCTTCTACAATCTTTTTAAGCATAGAGTTTTCTTTACCTTGAAGAAGTTTTGCAGTATATGATTTTGTAGGATCATCATTTTTTCTTGATTCAATTACATGGTATAAAGTATCAATCACGCCATAGGCATTAGTAGTATTTACTTCTACGTCAAGTTTAACTTCATCATTTTCTAAATCAGTAAAGAAGCATGACTTTCTTCCTGTATGACAAGCAACACCATTTTGGTTTACTTTTAATAAAACAGTGTCATTATCACAATCAACCATGGTAGAAACAACTTCTTGCGTATGTCCAGAGCTTTCACCCTTTTTCCATAATCTTTGTTTACTTCTACTGTAATAATGAGCTTGTTTTATTTCAAGCGTTAGTTTAAGTGCTTCTTCATTCATATATGCAAGCATTAATACTTCATTAGTAGTTGCATCTTGTGTGATAACAGGGATTAATCCATTCATTTTTTGCCAGTCAATTTTTTCAGTACTCATTTAAAATCCGTGATAGTAAATTTATTAAGAGGAAAAACTCCTCTTAATATTATTGGTTAATTGCAGTGTCTCTTGATTTATTTTTAGTGTCAACCCAGATATTTGGAGTTGAGCCACCAGGTGTTAAGAAAATCTTAGCATCTTTGTTTTCTCTAAGAGCTTCGTTGAATTTACCTTGAACTTCAATTTGTTGCATATGAAGTAATTTAGGTGTAAGTGAACCTGCAATTGCTTTATTTGCAGCTGCTTGTGCTTTTGCTTCAATAGTTACAGCATCTGCTCTACCTTGCGCTTCAATTCTGTTTTTGTCAGCCTCACCCTTTGCAAGTGCAGCTTTTTTCTCAGCTTCTTGTTTAGCTCTTAAAACTTCGTATCTTACTCTTTCTGATTCTTGGTTAGCAATTTGAACTCTTTCAATTTGCTCTTTAATCTTTGGAGGAAGAACAATCTCTCTTAATTGAACTGATTCTACAGTTACAGGTTTTTCTTTAAGAGATTCGATTTCAGTTCTAATTCCATTTTCAATCATAGTTGCAATTTCATTTCTTCTAGTTGGTAATTCTTCTGCGTTAAATCCACCAACAACATTTCTTACTATGTTTCTAACAACTGGGTTAACGATTTTATCTTCCCATCCTGGACCCCAAGTAGCAATTGTTAAAGGTGCTCCTGAAGCAGTAAGTCTATATTGAACTGTTAATTCAATTGAAACTGGTAAACCCCTTGCATCAAGAATGTTAATAGCAGGGTTTAATTTAATACTTTGGTCAAATCCATTACTACCACTAGTTTCCACTGAAGCATAATTAATAAGTCTAACTTTTGTATCAACTACAATAACTTTTTGGAATACTGGAATATATAAATGGAAACCAGGATTTAAAGGTCTATCTTCATACTTACCTGTTGTAACTTTGATACCCACTTGACCAGATTCAATGATTACAAAGGGTTTAAAGATAAATAAAGCAGCTAAGATGATGATAATTACATAAATAATCCCAGCTTTTTTACCGAAGTTTTTAAAAAATTCAGGTGGCTCAAAAGGAGGTTGGTAATTACCACCTCCACCGTTATTGGAGTTGTTACCCTTGTTTTGTTGTTGTCTATTTTTAAAATAGTCGTTATCTATTGGCATAAATTACCCTTTTTTTTGTTTTAGTTTATATAAGTTAAATATTTCTCATATTTTTCATTTTTACCTTGAACTGCATCAAAGTAAGCAGTCTGTAAGGCTTCAGTAATTGGACCTCTTTCACCAGCTCCAATAACTCTACAATCAATCTCTCTAATAGGAGTTACTTCAACAGCAGTTCCTGTGAAGAAAGCTTCATCAGCAATATAAACCTCTTCTCTTGTAAGTCTTCTTCTTACTACTGTATATCCTAAATCTTCAGCTAAATCAATAACTGTAGCTTGAGTGATAGACTCTAAAGAGTTGTCATTTGGAGGAGTAATAATTACACCATCTCTTACGATAAAGAAACAAGCACCAGATGCTTCTGCAATATAACCTTGGTCATCTCTTAATAAAGCTTCATCATATCCAGCTTCAACTGCTTCAAATTTTGCCATTTGAGAGTTTAAGTAGTTTGCAACTGCTTTTGCTTTTCCCATACCAGATGTATTTGGGTTTCTAGTCATAGATGCAATTTTAACTCTTACACCTTTTTTCATTCCCTCTTCACCTAAATATGCTCCCCATTCCCAAGCAGAAATAGAAACATTTACAGGTGCATCTTTATGATATAGACCCATAACACCATAACCTAGATATACTAAAGGTCTAATATATGCTCCCTCAAATAGTTCATTTTTTTGTAATAATTCAACTTGAGCATCGTTTAATTCATCTGCTGTAAATGGAACTTCAATAAGAGTCATTTTAGCAGAATTAATTAATCTTTTAGTGTGCTCTTTTAATTTAAAAATAGCACATCTTCCATCATGTGTTTTATAAGCTTTAGTACCTTCAATTGCACCATTCCCATAATGCAATGTGTGACTTAAAACATGAACTTTTGCGTCATGCCAATCAACAAATTTTCCATCCATCCAGATGTATTTTGCTTCTGTCATTTATCCATCCCTATAAATAAAGTAATTGTTTTCAATTTACTTTTTGATTTTTGTCTGATAGTTTATCCAAGCTTGCTTTAAATTAAAGTGAATGATTGTTTTTACCTTTAGAACTATTAATTATATTAAACTAATGTGAATTTAACATGGAGTTTTTTTAAGAATATTTTCTTTTTAATTTGATATTATCCAAATAAAAAATTAAGGAGAATATTATATGTCTCAACAAGAGTTTTGGAACAGTAAATTTTCAAGAGATGGATATCTTTATGGAATAAAACCAAATAGTTTTATAGCAAGCAAAGTAAAACTTTTAAAAAGAGGTGCAAAAGTTTTATGTCTAGGTGAGGGTGAAGGTAGAAATGCAATTTTTTTAGCAAAAAAAGGTTTTGAGGTAACTGCTATTGATGCTTCTGATATAGGTCTTAAAAAGTTAGAACAAAGAGCAAAAGAAGAAGATTTAAGTATCAAAACTATTTGTCTTGATTTAAATGACTGGGAAGCAAAGGAAAAATATGATGGAATAGTTGCCTCATATTTACATATGTATGAAGAAGATAGAGCAAAATTATTTGAAAATATTAATGAATCATTAGAACCTGAAGGTATATTTATTGGAGAATTCTTTTCTGTAAATCAGTTAAATTTCTCAAGTGGTGGACCAAAGGATGAAAAGCTTTTATATAAAGTAGAAGATTTTAAAAATCATTATGCTTTTTGTGATGCAGATGTTAAAGAGCAAATTACCATCTTAGATGAAGGAAAAGGGCATCAAGGTGAAGCTAGTGTGATAAGAGTTTTACTTTCTAATAATTAAAATTATACAACAAACCCCATACATTTAATAAAAAATTTAATATTAAATAACTACAATTATGAAAATTATTATCAAAAAGGTAGATTATGGATATTAAAAAAACTCTAATGGGGTTTGCATTTCTTGCAATAACAAATTTAAGTGCTCATGATTTTTGGGTAGATTCTCAAAATAATAGTGACCTTTCTTTTAACATTGGATATGGTCATGACTTTCCAAAACTTGAAAAAATACCAGAAGAAAGACTAGAAATTTTTGAAGCTTTAAAAATAACAGGTGAAAAACAAACTATTGAACTAAAAAAAAGTTCAACTGTTAACTATAATTATGAATTAAATCAAAAACTTGAAGATGGTTCTTATATCTTATCAGGTGTTTATAAACCAACTTATTGGACAAAAGATGAAAACTTCAAATGGTTTCAAGGTAAAACAAAAGATGAAATAAAAACAAAAGCTACTTTTTGTGAAAAAGCACACTTTGAAGCAAAAAATATCTTCTCTATAGGAAATAAACATAGTGATATTATTACTAAACCTATCGGACACAAACTAGAAATAGTTCCTTTATCTAACCCAAAAGATTACAAAGTAGGAAAGCCATTTAAAGTTAAAGTTTTATTTAAAAATAGACCTTTAAAAGTATCAGCTGTAAAAGCTACTTTAGAAGGATATTTAAAAGGTAAATTTGCATACTACGGAACAACTGACTTAAGAGGTGTTACAGAAATATTGCCACTTAAAGCAGGTAGATGGTTAGTAAAAGCAGAAGTAAAAAAAGAGTTAGAAGATAAGAGTAAATGTGATGAAGAGATAAATGTTGCAACATTAACTTTTGATATAAAAGAGTAAGCAACAGATTAAAGAGTTTGCATGTTAGAGTATTATAAAGAAATCTCTTACTACTTACTAAGACTTACAAAAGATAAAGATTTAGCTAAGGATCTTACTCAAGAGACTTATGCTAAAGCTTTAGAAATAGATAAAAAAACTGAAAATACTACTATTCAAAAAGCATATCTTTATAAGATTGCCTACAGTCTTGTTGTAGACAAAGTAAGAAAAAATAAAAAAATATCTTATACAAGTTTCGAAGAAGAACAATACTCTATTCCTAAAAAAGAGTGTCCAGATGAAATTTTAATTGAAGAAAAAAAAGAACAAAAATTAAAAAAATGTATTAGTACTCTTTCAAGAAAAAACAAACAGGCTTTTGTTTTACACATTTATAAAGGATATACGCGAAAAGAAATTTCTGAAATCATGGGTATAAGTGTAAATGCAGTAGAAAAAAACATAACAAGAGCAATGTTGAAAATAAAAGAGCAAATGAAGAAAGAGTATTAATGGATTTATTAGAAGAAATAGATAAAAAAGCAATATCTTGGATAATAAAAGAGCAAGAAGGTTTAAGTTTAAAAGAAAAAAATGACTTGAAAAAATGGCTAGAAAATATAAACCATGCAAACTCATATAATGAAAACAAAAAACTTTTTTTTGACTGTAAAAATTTAGATGAAGAATTTTTGAATGAATGCCTAGATAATACTCATAATTCAAATATCTTTTATAAGAGTAAATATCTTGTGGCTTCCATAATAGCACTGCTTTTTGTATGTGCTTTTCTTTTGGAACAAAACAAAAATAAAATACTCTTTTCTAAAGAGTTTAGTAGTAAAAATGAAAAGATATTAAATATAGCATTGGAAGATAGCTCTTTAATAGATTTGGATATAAAATCAAAAATGAAAGTAGAATATTATAAAAACAAAAGAGTAGTGAATTTTCATGAAGGAAAAGCCTTTTTTTCTGTTGCTAAAGATAAAAATAGACCCTTTTTTATTAAGATGAAAAATGCTCAAATTGAAGTTTTAGGAACAAAATTTGAGGTTTCAAACTTAAATGATAAAGTAAGTATAAATGTTCTTAGTGGAATAGTTAAAGTAAGTCATATCTCTGATTCAAAAAAGAAAAAAGATCTAATTCAGTTAAAAAAGTCTGAAAGTTTTTCTTTGGATAATAAAGGTAATATTTTGGATTTTAAGAAAACTAATTTATCCCAAATAGCAAGTTGGAAAAATGATTTGATATACTTTGAGAACCATACTTTAAAAGATGCAGTAAGCTTTTTCCAAAGGTACATCAATAAAAAAGTAGAGTTTGATTCTTATGAGTTGTCTCAACAAAAAATCTCAGGTAAATTTTCCACAAAAAATTTTGATGGATTTATTGATTCCATTAAACTTTTGTATTCTCTTAAGATTGAAGAAAAAGAGAAAATCTTAAAAATATCAAAAAAATAAAAAATATTCTGTCCGTTTTTAATACTTTATTCGTTTAAGCTACTAGAGATAATAGTTCTCAAAATCATAAAAAGAAAAAAGGAAAAAAATGAAGCTATTAAAAAGTTCATTAGTTGCCCCAAGTTTAGCTTTTCTTTTAAGTGTAAATCTTTTTGCCCAAGAGTCATACACAATAAAAGATAAAACTTTAAAAGAGGCATTGGAAATTATATCAAAAAAATCAAAGTTGTCATATATTGCAAAAGATAAGCTTTTAGAGTCAAAAAAAGTAAATGATATTGAAAATATAAATGAGGTAGAAAAAGCATTAGAAGAACTTTTAGCAGGAACAGGTTTAGAAGCAGTTGTAAATAAAAATACAATTATTATCAAAGAAAAAAACAGTAATGCCTCTTCAAAAGATTCTGATAATTTAGGTGAAGTAAATGTAACTGAAAGCTTACAAAATAAGATGGCAAACAAAAACTTTTCAAGTGATGCAAATCTAGGATTATTTGGTGAATCAAATATAAAAAACGTACCAATGTCAGTGGTTACTTTTACAAAAGATAGTATTAAAAATAATCAGGCTAGACAATTAAGTGATTTAATTACGCAAGACTCTTCTGTACGAAGCTCAGGAGCATATGGAGATAATGCGGAATCCTTTTATCTAAGAGGTGTTCCTTTAGGAGATTGGAATCAGGGAGAATATGCTTTTGATGGAGTTTATGGTGTTGCTCCAAATTATAAAGTTCCAACAGATCTTTTTGATGCAGTATCTGTAGTAAAAGGACCAAGTACAATTCTTTTTGGGATGTCTCCAAAAGGAAATACAGGAGGAGCTATAAACTTAGTTCCTAAAAGAGCTTATAAAGATTCAAATGAGATTGAATTAAGATATACAAATGATTCAAAACCAGGAATTGCAACTGATATTGCTAGACGATTTGGAAAAGATAAACAGTTTGGTGCAAGGCTAAATTTAGCTTATGATAGTGGTGACTCTGTTATTGATAACTTAGAGAGTGAATCTTTTAGTGGTTCATTAAGTCTTGACTATATATCTGATAACTTTATTACAAGTTTAGATTATATCTCAACTTTTGAAAATATTGATGCACCTTTTAGAAGATTATATATAGCTGATGGAGTAGATTTAGCTAGTGCACCTGATAATAATTTTAATCTTGCACAAGATTGGGAATACTCTAATGCCGATGAAAATCTAGCTTTATATAAGTTTGATTACTTTTTTAATGAGAATACACAAGTTGGTTTTTATGTAGGAGGCGGACAGTCTAATGTAGATAGATTATTTCAAAAAGGAGCAGTACTTCAAAACTCAAATGGTGATGTAAAAACAAATTTTAGTAATGGTAAGTTTGATGTTTCAAGATTTACATATGGAATTAAAGCAAACAGTTCATTTAAAACTGCATCGTTGAATCATAGAATAAATGTTGATGCTTCTTCTTATGAGGGAAAAGTTAAAACTAGAATAAACACTGATTCTACAAAATATGATAGTAATATTTATCATCCAACAAAAATATCTAAAATTGATTTAGTCCTACCAGATGATAAAAGAACAGATACCATTTTAGAATCTTTTGCTATCTCAGATACGATTTCAAATGAAGCTGAAGATATTAGATTTACTTTTGGAGGAAGATATCAAAATGTAGAAACAATAAATTATGATATATCAGGTGATAAAACAAGTCATTATGATGACTCAAGATTTTCACCTTTTGTAGGACTTGTTTATAAACCAATAGAAGATTTAAGTTTATATGCAAATTATTCACAAGGCTTAAGTGCAGGACAAAATGCTCCTGCTGGAAGTGCTAATGAAGGTGAATCTTTAAAACCATATAAAACAACTCAAATAGAAGTAGGAGCAAAATACAATCACAATAATATTGATTATTCTTTAGCTTTATTTGATATGGAAAGAAAAAAAGCAGAAACAGGCAAAGATAATGTATATGCTTCAACTATGAAACTACAACATAGAGGTATTGAAATTTCTGCTTTTGGAAAATTAACTCAGACAGTTCGATTCTCTTCTGCATTAACATATATGAAAACAGAAATTAAAGAAACAGAACAAACATATTCAAATGATGAGGTAGGTGGTGCTCCAGAGCTTTTAGCAAATATAGGTTTAGATATTGATATCCCTTTTGTAAAAGGATTATCTTTTGGGAATTATTTAATTTATAGCGATGAACAATACGTAAGAGATGGTTCAACAGTAAAACTTCCTTCTTGGACAAGATGGGATATGGGCTTAAAATATGAAACTAAATACAATAAAAATGATTTAACTGTTATGTTTGATGTAGATAATGTGACAAATAAAGCATATTATGAAGGAGCTTCTCAATGGGGACATATCTCATCAGGAGAACCAAGAGTATTTAGTTTAAGTCTAAATTATAAATTCTAAAACTAAGAAAGTAGGGCATTGCTCTACTTTTTTACAACTAAGTTGCATTTGATTTTTACTTTTATTGCTTAACAATTTTTTAACCATAATTTAAATAGACTATCTTACTTTTATAATAACTATAATCAAAGATAATCAAAAGAAAATAGAGAAAAAATGGTAGACATACAAAAACTAATAGAAGAGAAAGTTATAATTATTGATGGAGCTATGGGAACACAACTTCAAATAGCAGACATCAAAGATGAATACTGGTTACACGAAGGGGTTAATTTAGAAGGTTGTAATGAACTTCTAAACTTAACAGCACCACATATTTTAGAAGGCATCCATGATGCTTATGCTGCATCTGGAGCTGATTTTATTACTACTAATACTTTTGGTTCTATGCCATGGGTTTTAGATGAGTATGATATTCCACAAACTTCATATGAGCTTTCACGTCTTGGGGCCGAGCTTGTTAAAAACTCTTGTGACAAATATTCAACTCCTGAAAAGCCAAGATTTGTATTAGGTTCTATTGGACCTGGAACAAAGCTTCCTTCTTTAGGACATATCACATATGATGAGATGTTTGAAGGTTATAAAATCATGGCACAAGGTTTAGTTGATGGTGGAACAGATGTATTCTTACTTGAAACTTGTCAAGACCCATTGCAAATAAAAGCTGGACTTCATGCTCTAAAAGCAGTGGCACCTGAAATTCCTATTATGGTTTCTGTAACGATTGAACTTAGTGGTACTATGCTTATTGGAACTGATGCAATGACAATTGCAGCAATTATGGAACCATTTAATATTTTATCTTTAGGTTTTAACTGCGGTACTGGACCAAAACAAGTTTTAAAGCATGTAAAAACTTTAAGTGAAGTATGTAAATTCCCAATTTCTGTTCACTCAAATGCTGGGCTTCCTCAAAATAGAGGTGGACAAACCTATTACCCAATGCAACCAAAAGAGTTCACAGAATTAACAAAAGAGTTTTTAGATTTTAATGGAGTTTCATTTTTAGGTGGTTGTTGTGGTACAACTCCTGAGCATATTGAAGCTTTAGTAAAAGCAGTAGATGGAATAGTTCCTAAAAAACCAAGTGGATTTTTAAAAGCATCACTTGCATCACTTTTTAACACAGTTCCACTAAAGCAAGACCCAGCACCACTTCTGATTGGTGAAAGAAGTAATGCTACTGGTTCAAAAGCTTTTAGAGAATTACTTAAAGCTAATGATTATGAAGGTACTTTATCTGTTGGTCAACAACAAGTACGTGCTGGAGCCCATGTTATTGATGTATCAGTTGGATTTGCAGGTCGGGATGAAACAGGAGATATGGATAAAGTAGTATCTTTATATTCTCAAAAAGTTTCATTACCACTTATGCCTGACTCAACGCAAGTTCCAGCTTTAGAAGCAGCTTTAAAACAAATTGGTGGAAGATGTATCATAAATTCTGTTAACCTAGAAGATGGGGAAGAAAAGTTTGATACAGTTTGTAAATTAGCTAAAAAGTTTGGTGCAGCACTTGTTTGTCTTGTAATTGATGAAGTTGGTATGGCAAAAAGTAAGGAAAGAAAACTTGAAGTTGCAGAAAGAATCTATGATTTATGTGTAAATAGACATGGATTTAAACCTGATGATTTAGTATTTGATATGCTTACATTTACTATTGGTTCAGGAGATGATGAGTATAGAACAGCTGGTATTGAGACACTTGAAGCAATTAAAGAATTCCAGATACGTCATCCAGAAGTTGGAACTACTCTTGGACTTTCTAATATCTCATTTGGACTTGACCAAAAAGCAAGAATATATCTAAATTCAATTTATCTTGACCATTGTGTAAAAGCTGGTCTTACGTCTGCTATTGTAAATGTTAAGCACATCTTGCCACTAAATAAAATTTCTGATGAGGATAGAAAAGCTTGTGATGATTTAATCTTCAACAATCAAGAAGATGGTGACCCACTATTTAAGTTTATAGAACACTTTGCAAATGTTGGAGATATGGAAGAGCAAAGTGATGAAGAATATCAAAAACTAGAACCAATAGATAAAGTAAAAAAACTTCTTTTAGATGGTGATAAAGATAGAATGTTACCACTAGTTGAAGAGTTAAGACATAAAGTAAATCCAGAAATAATAGTAAATGAATGGCTAATTGATGGAATGAAAGTTATTGGAGAGCTATTTGGTTCTGGACAAATGCAGTTACCATTTGTACTTCAAAGTGCAGAGACTATGAAAGCAACAGTTGATGCTTTAAACCCATATTTACCAAAAGAAGAGAAAGCTAGTGAAACAGTTTTAGTATTAGGAACTGTAAAAGGTGATGTGCATGATGTTGGTAAAAACTTAGTTGATATTATTCTTTCAAATAATGGATTTAAAGTAATCAATATTGGTATCAAAGCTGATTTAAATGACTTTATCATAGCAGTAAAAGAACACAAAGCACAAGCAATAGGAATGAGTGGTTTACTTGTAAAGTCAACAGCTGTTATGAAAGAAAATCTTGAAGAGCTACAAAAGCAAGGTATTGATATTCCTGTACTTCTTGGTGGAGCAGCACTTACAAAAAGTTTTGTAAATGATTATTGTAGGTCTATTTATGATGGTCCAATTTTTTATTGTAGAGATGCTTTTGATGGTGTTGTTTCAATGCAAAGAATTGAAGATGGTGACCTTGAAAACACTTCCCTTGCCGCTGATTTAGTAGATGAAGAAGAAATAGCACGAAAAGAAGAAAAAGAAGTAGTTATCAATGAAGAAGATGTAGTTCTTCCAGAAGCAGGTGAATTTACTTTCCCTCCACTTTGGGGAAGAGTTGCTTTAGATAATAAAGCTATTGATAAAGATTTAGTATTTAAATGGATTAATCATAGAGTTTTATTTAGACAAAGATGGGGATATAAAAGAGCTAAAAATTCAAAAGAGAAGTTTTTAGAGCATGAAAAAAATGTGGTTGAACCTATTTATGAAAGATTAAAAGAAGAGTTTATAGAAAAAGAACTTTTTGACCCAATTGCTATTTATGCTTATTATCCTTGTATTTCAAAGAAAAATAAATTGTATATTTTTTCTGAAGAGTATGCTTTTCATTCAGAAGAAGAAGCAAGAAATGTGCCACCATTAGAAAAAGCAATAAAAGTAATGGAGTTTCCACGGCAAAAAAAGAAACCACATAGATGTATAGCAGATTTTTTCGCAAATGATAGACTTGATGTAGTTGCCTTTACTTTTGCAAGTGCAGGATTAAAGCTTACTCCATATGAAGCAGCACTTTATAAAGAAAGTAAATTTACAGAGTATTATCAAGTACATGGCTTAGGAGTTGAGTTAGCAGAAGCTTTAGCAGAAGTTTTACACAAGCAAGTAAGACTTGATTTGGATATTGTTCCAAAAGAAGGAAATACTTTATATGATGTTCAAATGAAACAGTATGTAGGTTGTAGATACTCTCCTGGATATGCTGCTTGTCCTGATTTAGAACAAAGTAGAGATATGTTTGATTTACTAAAACCAGAAGAGTTTGGAATAGAGTTAAGTGAAACATTCCAAATTCACCCAGAGCAATCAACGTGTGCAATTGTAGTGCCTCACCACAAAGCAAACTACTACAATGTATAATATAATGAAATCTTAGATAAAATGATTTCAACAATAAAATAGGAAAACAAATGCCTCATAGAGAAAAAAACATAAAAGATAGAATATTAGACTTTGTTTATATTTTATCAAAGCAACCAATTTTATTAAGAGATTTACTTGATGCAAATAGACAATATAATGAAGGTATGCATGTAGATCCAGCAAGATTAGGCTTTAGATTAAAATTAGGTCGAGCTTATTTTTTATATATTATGCTTGTCTTAGCAATTATAGTACCTCTTTCTGCTATATTACATAAGCCTTTAGCAAATATTGACCCACATATTTCTATTTTAGGAGCTATGGTAATTACAGCAGTGATTTTTATAGGATTTAATTTTTTCAGAGCTAAACTTAGAGATGAAATTACAAAAAGACAAATCAAAAAATCATGGAGACTTAGATTCCCGTACTTCTCTTATGAAGAGTATAATCAAAAAATAGAAGAGATTTATGAGCGGGCAATTAAAGATGAAATATCTAAAAAAGATTTAGAACGATATATCTTAGATAATCTTGTAGAAGATTAGTCATAAAGGGCTTTTAGCTCTTTATTTCTTTCTTGTTTTAACTGCATATCAATATATTTTGCATTGATATCTTTTTTAGATTTTATTGCAATTGTTTGTTTTCTTTTTCCTGTAGGATTTATCTCAAAAACTTCAAACCCAGCTTTATATAAAGATAGTCTTACATTACTTGCTATTGAATAGGTGGTTACTATAACTTCATTGTTTGAAGCATTAAAAATATCTTTGAAATATTCAACAGTCCAAAGCTCACGATTTACTTCCGAGCTAAAAGCATCCTGATATACGATATCTAGATCTTTAATTGTTTTTATATATTTTCTTGCATTGCCAATGAAAAGTTCTATTTGTATATTTTCATCTTTGTACTTTTTTGTTTCAAGTAGTTCTTTTATAATATGAGATATTTTTTCAAACTCTTGCGGAAACTCAAACTCTTTTAAAGACTCAATTAGTTTATCGTCTAGTTCAGGAGAAAAGATTTCTATCTTTTTATCAAGATTATTCTCTAAAATATAGTTAATAGTAGAAAAAGTGTTATATCCTAAGCCAAAACAGATATCCAATATTTTTAAATATCTCTTTTCTTTGTGAAAATTAAAAGCAGGAAGAACATGTTTTATAAGAGATTCTTGTATGGCTCCTGTTTTTAAATCATGAAAGTGTTGATTATATTTTGTAGAATAAAGTGTATTAGAATTATCTTTTGTTTTTACAAGCATGTTTGGAACTAAGCCAAAGGGCTTAGTTTTAGTTTCCTAAAGAGTTTAACTTTTCTTCTGAAAGGAAAAGTTCTTTATTTGACATTACACCAATTTTTTGGTCTAAAATGTCTTGTGCAATCTGTTTTGCTTCTTCTAATGAGTGCATTTTATATGTACCACATTGAAACTCATTTAACTCTGGAATATCATTTTGTGACTTTACATTTAATACATCTTCCATAGCTTGCTTCCAAGCAGTTGCAACTTGTTCTTCACTAGGATTACCTAATAAACTCATATAAAAACCAGTTCTACATCCCATTGGAGATACATCAATGATTTCTACAGTATCAGAGTTTAAATGCTCTCTAATAAATCCTGCGAAAAGGTGCTCTAAAGTGTGAATACCTTTTTCTCCTAACATTTTTTCATTTGGTACACAGAATCTTAAATCAAAAACTGTGATAATATCTCCTGATGGAGATTTCATTGTCTTTGCAACTCTAACTGCTGGTGCTGGCATAATTGTATGGTCAACTCTAAAACTATCTAATAATGGCATTTTATAAACCTTTCTTTTGTGATTATTTTTGGATTTTAGCTAAATAAAGTTAAATGGATGATTAGTATAAAAAAGTAGTATTCTCATATCAAATAGCTTTAGAAGGACGACGTTAGGAGTAGGAGTACTTGACGGGGTGCTATTTGATATGATATTGAATTTTAAGAGGCTGCTATCTCTTAAAAACATAATATCAGTATAACAGAAAATAAACTACGCATATTAAAATAACTGTTTAGAAAATATGCAATTATAATTATTTTTTGATATTATTGTATTTTATAATAGAAAAAAGGATTGGTTTTGAGTACCGAGTTTTTATTGACTTCATTAATAGTAGTTTTAATTCCAGGAACTGGTGTAATATATACAATATCAATGGGAATTTTTGCAGGAAGAAAAGAAAGTTTTTTTGCTGCAATGGGTTGCACTTTAGGAATTATTCCCCATTTGCTAGCTTCAATATTTGGACTAGCTGCAATTTTACATACAAGTGCAGTAGCCTTTCAAATAGTAAAAATCATTGGAGTTTGTTATCTCTTTTATTTAGCATATATGATGTATAAAGAGACAGGTTCTTTACAAATAAAAGGTAAGCAAAAACAAAAAGGACTTTACAAAATAGTATTAAGAGGTTTTTTAATTAATATTCTGAATCCAAAACTTTCAATCTTTTTTTTAGCTTTTTTACCACAATTTATTTCTTCTTCTAGCACTACAATTGTAAGTGAAATGTTACTTATGTCCTTTGTATTTATGATTATGACTTTTGTTGTATTTGTTATATATGGTTTTTTTGCTCACAAGTCAAGTACATTTATTCAAGATAGTCCAAAAATAATGCAAAAAATTCAAAAAGGATTTGCAGGTATTTTTGTATTATTAGGAATGAAACTAGCTATTTCAGAAAGATAAAGAGATTTTGTTAAAAGTTCTTATTTTTAATAATATCTTTTAGATAAGCTTCTGCTTTTCTTTTTTGTAAATATGCAAAAACAACTATTAGTATGACTCCTATTCCATATGTTAATAAAATAGCAAGAACTACAAGAATAGTTAAAAGTAAAGTATCATGAAGTTCTGCATCTACTTGAACCTCTTTTGAATCAAGTGTAACTTTTGTATTAAATCTAAGAATAGTATTTAGCTTGCACTTTTGTATTTCAAAACTGTTGTTTCCTTTGATTGATTCACAATTTTGATTCTTAAGTAGTTGTGCGTATAAAGAGTCTAATAACTCTTTATTATCTCTTTTTAGTGTCTGTTTTATTGATACATTAAATAGGCTCATTGCTAACCTTTTTTATTTTAGTATATCAAGTTAGTAAAAAGTAGTGTGAATTTGGCTGTATAGTTTCTAAACTTTTGTATAGGTAGTAATCTTTTAAGGGATAAATAAGTTGTATAAAAAGAGTTTTTAAATATGATTATAAAAAATAATGGAATAATTTATGGAATTAGTATATCTGTGGGTAGAAGAGTATAAAAATATAAAAAGACAAGGGTTTAACTTTTCTCCTAAGTTTAGGTGTGAGTTTAAGCCAGAGTATGAAAAAGATGAAAATGGAGATGAATTCTTAAAGGATGATTGTGAACTTATAATAGAAGAGAATAAAGATTACCTAAGTATATTTCCTGAAAATATTAATATAACTGCTATTGTTGGTGAGAATGGGAGTGGTAAGAGTACAATTTTAGATATTGTTACAAATATGAATAGAAATTTAAGTAAACTAATTATTTATTATAATGGAAAAGAATTAATTGTAAAAAATTCTTATTTAGATAATTTTTCAATCAACTATTTGAGAATAGGGGTAACGCAGCTGAAAGAATTAAATGAAAATAATTTAAGTCTGAGAGATAGCCTTTTTAAAAACTATCAAAAATATTTTTTTGTTAATAAAGAAAAAAAGCTTGATTCATATTGGTATGATTTTATAAACATAAGTTATTTAGAATCAGATAAAAATACTCAAATAATCATTAATTTATTAAAAAATAGAAAAATTAGATTGCCTTTTAATACCCCAAAATATTTTACAATTAGTTTAAAAGATACAGACTATTTTGACAAAATAATTGAAAGTAAGATAGAAAGAGATGAATCATTTAATATAAGTTTTATAGAAAACAATTTTTTTAACTTAGATTATGAAATAAAAGAAAATAAGCTTAAAAGAGTTAAGTTTTATCTAATTATAGCAAATATTTTTACATATAATGAAGATTTAAATAATTCTTTCGCCAGTATTTTCTTTTCTAATAATAGCCCTCAATCAATAGATGATATTATTGATATGTTTTTACTTTATCTATCTCCTTCAGATAAAGAAGATATTAACTTTATAGTTAATTCTTTAGAAAACTCTTTTGAATCAAATAAGTACTTTAATGAATTTACAATAAAAATTGAAAAATTAGATAAAAACTTTATTAATAGGTATAGAAGGCTAATATCTTCAAAGGATAATTATTTCTCAAAAGAAAATAATATTTTTGATTTTAGGTTTGATACCAATTTAAGTGATGGAGAGTTTGAGTTTTTGCTTATATTTAGTAGGATATATGAGAAAATTGAAAACAAAGATAGTATCATATTAATAGATGAAGGTGAAAAATCATTACATCCTAATTGGCAAAAAAAATATATTTATTTTCTTGTTCAGTTTTTTGAGAAAAACTATCAAAATAAAATACAACTACTTTTAACAACACATTCTTCATTTATTCTTTCAGATATTCCAAAAGAAAGTATAATTTTTTTAGAAAAAGATGAAAAAACTGGAAATTGTATAAATGCAACTGAAAAAATGGAAGATTTTAATACTTTTGGAGCAAATATCCATACACTTCTATCTCATGGTTTTTTTATGAAAAATGGACTTATGGGTGAATTTGCAAAAAGTAAAATTGAGAGAATAAAAAGGTTTTATGAGATTGTTAAAAAGAGTGAAAATGAAATTCAAAATAATACATCAGCCAAAAAGGCATGGATAGATTACTTTCTTAGAAGAAAAGATAAATATTATTATATTCAATCAATAATAGGTGAGCCCTTTTTACAAAAGGTTATAAAAAACTATTTAGATGAGCTTGAAAAAGTATTTGATAAAGAAAACTACAAACAAAAAAAATTAAAAAAGTTAGTTGAAGAGTTTGGAGAAGATACAGTAAGAAAGTTTTTAGACAATGACTAACCTAAACTATGAAAATCATTTAAAAGATAAAAATCTTGATATAAAAAAAGAGTATTTAGCATCTTTAAACAAAAGTAAGTTTGATAGCAAAAATGGTGAGTCTTTAGAAGATAGGTATAAAAGATATATAAAAACTACTGGTACTTTAAAAGATGTGTTTAAAGATTATTCTTTAGAAGATATTGTATTAGTTAAGACTGATAGCCTAAAAGATATAGTAGCTGATATAGAGTATAAAATTTCTAAAATAACAGAAAAGAAAAAAAAGAATTTATATCAAAAAGTAAAAGATTTATTTAAATATGAAAATAAGTTTCAAGGCGATGTAATAACGCCATTTTTTACAGATAACTTTAATTTTAGAACTTGTTTTTATTGCAACAAGGATTTTATAACAAACTTTGAAAAACAAAAGGGTGTATACACGTCTACTTTTCAGTTAGACCATTTCTATGATAAAGGTACTTATCCTTATTTAGCCTTGTCTTTTTGTAATCTTATTCCATCATGTGCTACTTGTAACTCTAGAAAAGTAAAAGGTAGTGTAAATATGATAAATACTATTACTCCAAATAGTGAAGACTTTAAATTTCACGAAAAAGTAAAGTTCAAATTATACTTAGATAAAAATTGTAAAGATTTGCATGTAAAAGATAAAGATGATATTGATATTAGTCTAAAAGAACAGTTTTCAAAAGAGTATAAAAAGTATATTGAAGTTTTCAAACTAAACGAAAGATATAAAGCTCATAAAGATATAGTTTATGAGATGATAGAAAAAGCAGAACTTTATCCAGATAGTAGACTAAAAGAGTTGCAAGACATAACAGGCATTCCATATCAACAAATAAAAAAAGATATATTTAATCTAATTGAAGAGGATGAAGATTTATCAAAAAAGCCATTTTCAAAACTAATTAAAGATATAAGTGAAGAACTAGGCTTAGTTTAAAGCCTTAGTCTCTTCTATAACACTTACTTCTAGTTCATCACTATAATCCATTGAAGCCCATCTTTGAAGTTGTCTATATCTATATTGAGCATCTTTTTTATTTTTATTTAGTAGTTCATCAGCATGTTCGGGGTTTAGTTTCTTTAAAGACCTATATCTATTTTCCCTTAATAAAAACTCTTCATATCTATCCCAATCTGGTTTTTTACCAAATATTTTAATAGGATTTTGCCCTTCATCTATCTTTCTTGGATCAAAAGTATAAATAGGCCAATATCCACAATCAGTTGCAAGTTGTCCTTGTTCAACTGACTTCATAAGTCCACCTTGAATACCGTGGGCAATACATGGAGAATAACAGATAATCAAAGACGGTCCATCATAAGCTTCTGCTTCTTTCATAGCTTGTACTGCTTGTTTTTGATTTGCCCTTGAGTTTATTTGAGCTACATAGATATTTCCATATGTCATAGAGATATAGCCTAAATCTTTTTTAGCATTTGGCTTACCATCATTTGTAAAATCTGCAATAGAACCAGCCCTTGCAGCTTTTGATGATTGTCCACCAGTATTTGAATAAACTTCTGTATCTACAACAAGAATATTTACATTTTCTCCTGTTGATAAAACATGGTCAACACCCCCATATCCAATATCATAAGCCCAACCATCTCCACCAATCATCCATTGAGATTTTCTCACAAGATATTTTCTTAGAGATAGTAATTCTTTCACTCCATCTTGGTCTTGATTATTTTCAAGTTGAGGTACAAGTTTGTCTCTTATTTCTTGAGTTTTAACTCCATTACTTCTATGTTCTAACCACTCTTTATAAAGTACTTTCAAAGGATTAGATACTTCATCCATACTCTTTAGCATAATTCTTGCAATTCTATTTCTAATAGCTTCATTTGCTGCATGCATTCCATAACCAAATTCAGCAGTATCTTCAAATAAAGAGTTTGCCCATGCTGGACCTTCACCTTTTGCATTTTTTGTATAAGGTGTTGATGGAGCAGAAGCAGAGTAAATAGAAGAACATCCCGTTGCATTTGCAATCATCATTCTATCCCCAAACAGTTGCGTTGCTAAAGTAATATATGGAGTTTCTCCACAACCTGGACAAGCAGAGTGGTATTCAAAAAGAGGTTGCGCAAATTGAGAGTTTTTCACATTGTTTTTTTCAACTAAATAGTCTTTATAAGAGACGTCATTAAATAAATAATCAGCATTTTCTTGTTCATTATTTTCATCTTCTATTCCATATGGAACCATTTTAAGTGATTTCTCTTTTGTAGGGCAAATATCAACACAGATATTACAACCAGTACAGTCTAAGATAGATACTTGGATTTTATATTTTAAATCTTTGCCTTTAAACTCTTTTCCTTTTGCATCAAGTGAGTGTTCTTTTACTCCATTTGGAGCATTTTCATACTCTTTTTCATCTAATAAAAATGGTCTAATTACAGCATGTGGACACTCAAAAGCACATTGATTACATTGAATACAGGTATCTTCATTCCATTGAGGAACCATCGTTGTAATACCTCTTTTTTCATATTTTGTTGAACCATTTTCAAAGGTACCACACTCCATTCCTAGATCTACTATTGTGGAAACTGGAATTTCATCGCCTTTTGCAGCATTAACGATTTTTGCAAAGTTTTCTACATATTGAGAACCTTTGTAATCACTATTTATCACAAGCTCTTTAGCTTCATATTCTGCCCATTGTTTTTTTACTTCAACTTCTTCAACTCCATGTTCTCCTTGGTCAATTGCAAGATAGTTCATTTTAACTATCTCTTCACCTTTGTTTCCATAAGCTTTTTTTGCATACTCTTTCATATACTCTTTTGCTTCTTCATAGGGAATGATATTTGCTAATTTGAAAAAGGCAGCTTGCATGATAGTATTTGTTCTATTTCCAAGTCCAATATCATGGGCTAGTTTTGTGGCATTTATGATATAAAACTTGATGTTTTTATCTGCAAGTATTTTTTTAACTCTATTTGGTAGTTTATTCTCTATCTCATCTTTTGAGTGAATTGAGTTTAATAAAAAAGTACCATTCTCTTTTAGTTTATCTACAACTTCATATTGCTCCAAATAAATCTCTTTTGAACAGGCTACAAAACTTGGATTTGATACAAGATATGTTGAGCGAATAGGCTTTTTACTAAATCTTAAGTGTGACCTTGTATACCCACCACTTTTTTTAGAATCATAAGCAAAGTATGCTTGTGCATAAAGCTCAGTTTTGTCACCTATAATTTTTACTGAGTTTTTATTTGCTCCAACAGTTCCATCTGCTCCAAGTCCATAAAATAAACACTCATTTACATCTTCTACAACTGAAATATTCTCTTTTACCTCAATAGATGTATTTGTTACATCATCTATAATTCCAACTGTGAAGTTATCTTTTGGATTTATAGTTGCTAGATTATCAAATAGTGCAATAATCTGATTTGGTGGTACATCCTTTGAAGAAAGTCCATATCTTCCACCTATGATTTTAGGTTGATTTTTTTGTCCATAGAATAAAGCTTTTACATCAAGATATAATGGTTCTCCTAAACTTCCTGGTTCTTTTGTTCTATCAATTACACAGATTCTTTCAACACTTAAAGGTAAAACATTCATAAAATACTTTGCAGAAAAAGGTCTATAAAGATGAACTGTAAGAAGTCCTACTTTTCTGTTCTCTTTTTGGTTTAAGTAGTCAACTGTTTCTTTAATAGTTTCAGTTACTGAACCCATTGCTACAATTATATCAGTTGCATTTTTATGTCCATAATATGTAAATGGAGCATAATCTCTTTTAGTGATTTTAGAAATCTCTTTCATATACTCATTTACAACATCAGGTAAAGCATCATAATATCTATTTGCAGCTTCTCTTCCTTGGAAGTAGATGTCATCATTTTGAGCAGTTCCTCTTGTAATTGGTGATTCGGGATTAAGTGAAGTATCTCTAAACTTTTGAACTGCTTCATAGTCAATTAATCTGTCAAACTCTTCATAGGGCATTACTTCAATTTTATTTATTTCATGTGAAGTTCTAAAACCATCAAAGAAGTGTAAGAATGGAACTCGTCCTTTTATGGCACTTAGATGAGCAACTCCTGCTAAGTCCATAACTTCTTGAACTGAACCCGTTGCAAGCATAGCAAAACCAGTTGCTCGTGTACTCATAACATCTTGATGATCACCAAAGATAGATAAGGCATGTGTTGCTAGAGATCTTGCACTAACATGTATAACACCAGGTAATAATTGTCCTGCTACTTTATACATATTTGGAATTTTTAATAATAATCCTTGTGAAGCTGTAAATGTTGTAGTTAAAGCACCTGCTTGTAAAGCACCATGAAAAGTCCCAGCCGCACCTGCTTCACTTTGCATTTCAATAACTTTTACAGTAGAACCAAAAAGGTTTTGTTTACCTTGTGTAGCCCATTTCTCAACATTGTCTCCCATTTGAGAAGAGGGTGTAATAGGATATACTCCTGCTACTTCAGTAAAGGCATATGAAACATATGCCGCCGCTTCGTTTCCATCCATTGTAGCAAACTGTTTATTCATTATCTATCCTTATAACTCTAGGTCTATAAATAGATAATAATTAAATAAAACTTAAAAAAGTATGAATAGTAAATAGATAAAGTTAATTTAAAAGTAATAAACTAATAAAAGATTACATATCTCTTATTAGTTTTACTGCTTCAAGAGGATTTTTCACTATAAAAGGTGTGTGCTCTTTTAAAGAGTCTTCTTTTCCATAACCACAAGTTACACCAACACAGTTAACACCAGCACTTTGTGCAGCTATTAAGTCAAGTTCTGTATCTCCTACCATCCAAATATCACAAGTCTGTTTGATTTGCATTAAATCTAAAGTTCTATGGATTGGTTCTGGATGTGGTTTTGGATGTTCCACATGCTCTCTTCCTGTGATATGTTCAAAGTACTTCATGATATCCATGTGTTCAAGTAATTCTTGGCTATAAAGTCCTGTTTTAGTAGTAACCACAGAAAGTCTTGCAAAAGTATTTGCTAGTTCAACTGCCTCTTTTGCAAACTCTAGTAATTCTGTTTGTTGTCTTGATATTTGTCTATATCTGTCTTTATAAGAATCAACAAAATCCCATACAACTTCTTTGTCAATACCTAATTCTTGATACATAATATCTAAAGGATGTCCGATTAAAGATTTTATATCTTCATCAGTTCCTTGAAAATTATAATTTAGTTCTTTAAATGAGTGATGAAATGTAGATGTTATAGCTTCTGTTGAGTCTATTAAAGTTCCATCTAAATCAAAAAGGATAATTTTTTCCACTATTATGCCGCCCTAAAATTTTATTTATAATATAGTATAAAATTCATTACAAGCATATTTAAAAAATAAACTAATTTTTTATGGTTTAATCCAGTCTTTTTGATTATGCATAACCCCTATAAAAGAAGGTTCTACATTTTTTATTTTAGAGTTTACAACAGTAATTGAATTTGGAATATATAAAAATAAATAAGGTAAATCATCACTTATAATTTTGAAAAGTTTTTTATATATCAAACTTAATTTTTTTTGGTCAATTGTTAGGGACCCTTTTTCGATAAGTTTATCAACTGTAGAATTTTTATATCCAACAAGATTAAATCTTCCAAGTTTATCTGAATCACTGTGCCATAGAGGATAAGCATCTGGCATAAGAGCTAAACTCCAACCTAAAAGTATAGTTTCAAATTTTCTTGGATGAACAACTGTATTTAAAAAAGCTTGCCATTCCATTACTTTGATTTTGGCTTTTACTCCAATTTTTGCAAGTTGATATTGCATAATAAGTGCTGCATTAAGCCTTATCTCATTTCCTGTATTTGTAACTATTTCAAAACTAAAAGGATTAGTTTCATCATAACCTGCTTGTTTTAAAAGTTCTTTTGCTTTTTTTTGATTTTGTTTTATTTGTTTAACTTCATCATTAAAAGCAAAACTTCCAGGTAAAAAAGGACCATTACAAACTTTTCCATGTCCAAAGAAAAGAATATCAACCATTTCTTGCCTGTCTATAGCTAAAGATAAAGCCTGTCTAACTCTTTTATCTTGGAATTTTTTATTTCTAAGATTAAAACCTAAATAGTCATATAAAAAACTTTGAGTTTCAACTATTTTAAAATCTTTTTTAAACTTACTATCAATTTGTCTATCTATTTGAAGTGGAGTTAATCCTCCTACATCTAGTTTGTTTTCTTTAAGCATTAGAAAAACAGTATCAGGACTTGGAAGAAACTTGAAATGAATATTATCAATTTTAGGTTTACCTTCAAAATAGTCTTCATTTGCCTTTAAAATAATATCCGAAGAGTTTTTAAATGAATCAAGTTTATAAGAACCATTTCCTATAGGATTTTTATTAAAAGAGCTTGTCATTAGATTTTTTTCATTTTTTAAAATATGTTTAGGAAGTAAACCTATTAGCCAAATATGTAAGGCTTTAAAATAAGGTTTTTTGTAGATTACTTCAAGTGTATAATCATCAATTGCTTTTACACTTTCTACTTCTTTGAAGTTTGAAACAATAGAGTTAAAAACCTTTGGATCAATAACCTTTTCATAGGTAAAAACAACATCATGAGCAGTTACTTTAACTCCATCATGCCAAAGTACATCTTTTCGTAAGTTTATTAGAAGTTTAGTATTACTTTCAAATTTATATGAAGAAGCAATATCATTAACTATATTTCCATCTTTGTCATACTTAAATAGTCCATTAAATAGCCATCCTGATACTTGAGAGCTAGCAGTATCATTTGATAAAATAGGATTTAAACGACTTGGACTTGAAGTCATTGAAAGGTTAAGTGTACTTGCAAAAATATATAGTGAAAATAGAATTTGTATTAATAAAATAGATATAAGGTTTTTCATACAAAAAATTATATCCTATTAATACTTTTTATATTAGTAAAACATAAGTTTTACATCTTTTTTTGATATTATTACAGAAAATAAAGATATTAGATGACTGTATTTCTTACACTTTTAAGTAAAATCCTTCCTTTATACATAAGTATTATTTTAGGGTTTTTAAGTACCGCTTTACTTAGTGCAAATAAAGAAACAATTGCAAAGATTTTACTTTTTATTTTAGCTCCACTTATTGTTTTTAATGCCACATTAAATGTAAAGCTTGATTTAACTGTAGCCTTTCTTCCTTTGTACTTTTTTATATTTAGTTCTATTTTGGCTTTCTTATTATTGTTTATTTTTAAAAGAGTTTGGAGTGATAATACAGCAAATTTATTAGCCTTTAGTACTGCGACTGGAAATACAGGGAACATAGGAATTCCTTTAGCAATTTTATTTTTAGAGCCAAACTTAGTTGATATTTTTATTTTTACTGTTTTAGCTTCAATTCTTTATCAAAATTCAGTAGGATATTATATAACGGCAAAGGGTAATTTTACAGTTAAAGAGAGTATAAAAAAGGTACTAAGACTTCCTGTTTTATATGCTTTTCTTTTAGGATTAGTATTAAATCTTAGCGGTTTTTCTATGCCTGAGCTATTATTTGATTATTCAAACTATCTAAAAGGAGCTTATGCTATTTTAGGCATGATGCTTTTAGGTATGGGAATGGAAAAAATTAAAGTAGGGCAAACCTTAGATATAAAATTTGTTTCTTATGCAATGTTTATTAAATTTGTAATTTGGCCAGCTTCTGTATTGTTATTTATATTTTTAGATAAAAACTATTTTATGTACTTAAATGATGGTCTTTATATGGTAATGTTTTTATTTTCAATTGTTCCACTTGCTGGAAATACAGTTACAGTTGCAACCTTATTAGATGTTAAGCCTGAAAAAATGTCTTTTACAGTTTTTGTTTCTACTGTTATATCTTTATTTTATATTCCATTTGTGATTTATTTGTATATGAGTTAGTACTTTTTAGGCATAAAAAAAGGAGAGACAAAAGTCCCTCCTTGTAAAAGCTTTGCACAATTGCAAAAAATAATTTGTAAAGTACAGATTATCTTTTTGAGAATTGTGTAGATTTTCTTGCTTTTCTTCTTCCGTATTTCTTTCTTTCAACAGCTCTTGCGTCTCTTGTTAATAATCCGAAAGGTTTTAAGATAGCTCTGAATTGCTCATCATAAGCAACTAAAGCTCTAGAAATACCATGTCTTACAGCGTCAGCTTGTGCAGAATAACCACCACCAACAGTTTTTACAACAACATTTACAGAAGTTTCTTGTTTAGATACTTCTAGTGGCTGCATAACTCTTTTTTTAATAGCTTCGTGTCCACCTAACCATGCGTCTAAAGTTTGACCATTAATTGTAATTTCACCAGTACCGTTTTCTAACCATACTTTAGCTACAGCAGATTTTCTTCTTCCAGTTGCGTATACTTTTGCCATTAGTCTTATCCTTTAATTTGCGCAGTGTGAGGGTGCTCTGAACCTGCGTATACTTTTAATTTTTTTAGCATTGTTTTTCCAAGTTTTGTTTTTGGAAGCATACCTCTTGTTGCTAATTTATATAGTTTTTCAGGGTTATTTTCTAACATATCTGACATCTTGTGTGTCTTAGTACTTCCAAAGTATCCTGAGTGAGTATAATAGTTTTTATCTTCTAATTTAGCTCCAGTGAACTTTGCTTTTGAAGCATTGATGATAATTACGTTGTCTCCACAGTCAACATTTGGAGTATAGCTAGGTTTATGTTTACCTCTTAATAGTGTTGCAACTTCAGTAATAATTCTACCAAACACTTTATCCGTTGCATCAACTACTATCCAATCTCTTTCGATTTCGTTAGCTTTTGCCATTTGAGTAAATTTCATTTATTTTCTCCGATTTTGTTAATGAGGTGGAATAATAGTGTAGTGTTACTTAAATAATACTTAAATTAAGTCTTTTTTAATATTTTATTATAAATTCAGAACCCTTTGTAAGTTCACTCTTTATTTCCAATGAAAAATTGTGTAAAGAAACAATTGAAGATACTATAAATAATCCAAGCCCTAGAGAGTTATTCCAACCATTTTGAGATACTCTATAGAATTTGTGCCTAATGCTTTTTAAGTCAGTTTCACTAATACCAATTCCTCTATCTTTAACACTAATTTGCTTTTCATCAAAACTTACTATTACTTCATCTTCTGAATATTTTAAAGCATTTTCAACTAAGTTTTCTAAAGCCATCCTAAATAGGGTTTCATCAATATTAAACTCATAATCTTTTTTTGCTTCAATAGTTATTTCTCTATTAGGATATTTATCATTTAAATCAGATACCACTTGTTCACAAATTTGTAAAATAGAAGATTTAGTTGTAAGTATTTGTTGTTTACCTTCTTCAAGTTTTAAAGTAAGTCTTAGTTTATCAATAATATGAGACATCTTTATACCATTTGAATGAATTTTCTTTAAAAACTTCTCTTTCATTGCTTCTGGTAAATCTTTATCAGAAAGAATAGTTTCACTATATCCTGTGATTACTGCAATAGGATTTTTAAATTCATGGGAAATAGCAGAAATGATTTCATCTTTTTGTTTATTTGCAAGTTTCAATTTTGCAGTTTGTTTTGATTTTTGTTTTTCTCTTTTTGCTAATTTAGAAGCTACTTTGTTTAAAAGTCTTGTAATCTTATAAAACTCTTCTGAAAAATCTGAATAGATACCTGAAGTTGGCTTTTTGTTACTTAGCTCAATTAAATAACCTAAAATAGCATTTGTTTCATTTCTAATTTTAATACTTATTAAATATGTTGCAATGAATGCAACAATTATAAACATAGAAATAAAAGCAATTATTTGAAAAGATAGTTTAGTAAAGTTTTCAATGATTTTAGTAGTGTAGTCTGCAAGTCTTAAATAATATATTTCATCATCAATAACTATCTTTTTTGCTACATATAAAAGCTCTTCATTTAAAGTATGTGAAAATCTAATTTTTTTTCCATAACCTTCATATTTTGCATGAATGATTTCATATCTAGTTGAATGATTTTCCATAGTCTTAATATCTCTATCACTATCTGCTATAACCTTACCTTCTTCATCGATAATAGTAATTCTAAGTCCAGTTTTAGCTTTAAAGGTTTTAATTATGTAGTCAAGATTTTTAAAGGAAGTTAGATTTAATGAAAGAGAATCTATATTTTGAGATAAATTTTTTTCAATTTGATCTAAATATATATTTTTTGACCAATAGTATGTTGTGGCACTTATAATAATTAATACAAGTAAAAAGATTAAAGAAAAAGTTCTAAAAAATAACTGATGAAGTTTTAACAAAATAAGTAACCTTCTCCTCTTATAGATTTGATGTACTCTTTTTTATTATCAGGGTCGATTTTTGCTTTTAATCTTTTAATTGCAACATTTACAGTTTTTAGTTTTTTATCGTAAGAGTCTTCCCAAACAGTTTCAAGTAAATGTTCTCTTGTCATAAGAATATCTCTATTTTTAATAAACTCTAATAATAAATCATGCTCTAAATGAGTAAGTTCAATTTCATTTCCATCAATAAAGAACTTTTTATTTGCTGCTTTATATGTGATATCTCTAATTTTTAAAACATCAATATCTTTGGAACTTCTTTTTATAACAGCTTTAACTCTTGCAAGTAATTCTTGTATCTTAAAAGGTTTTGTTATATAGTCATCTGCATGGGAATCAAAGCCATCTAGAATATCTTCATCTTTATCTTTTGCAGTTAGATAAATAACAGGAGAGTTGTATCCCTTTTCTTTTATTTTATTGATAAATTCTGTTCCATCTATCCCTGGAAGGTTTCTATCCATAAGTATTAAATCAATATGTTCTTCATCTAAAACTTTTTCTAACTTTTCATTTACACTTAAAAAACCAATTGTTTCATAACCTTCTTTTTGAAGTGTATATTCCAAAAGTTCTAAAATATCCTCTTCGTCTTCAACTATTAGTATTAACTTATCACTCATCTTCTTCTTTTTTCCCTTGGATAGATTCTTTTTGTAATTTAACAATTCCTGGAGAGTATTTTATAGCTAATATTCTAAAAATAAAGAATACAAAAATAACAAAAAGTAGAAATAGTATAGTAAAATAGTCTTTATTTGCATGGGAAGTATAGATGATAACATCTCTAATTAGAAAAATAATAAAGATATCAATAACAAATCTAAGTCTTAATTTTTCTTTTTTTATAAAGTCTGAAATCATCTTAGCTACTTCCATTAAAACTATGAATTCTAGCATTAAGATGATTGTTTTATAAAATTCTAGTTTTGCAACTAAAACTATCGTAAAGATAATTATAGCTGCAGAAACTTCATAATTTGAGTTGAAGTATGATTTTATTTTTTGAATGGCTTTCATTTATTATACGTTTTCTAAGTCTCCACCAACTTCTGCAAATACTAAAAGATTAGCAATAGAAGAAGCTCTTCCTGAAATCTTTTCTAATCTTCTTAATGAACTTAATACTTCAAAATAATCTTTAGAAAGCTCAATTTTTTTAGTAATTAGTTTTAAGATATTTTTTTCAATCATTGCATATAAATCATCTGTTTTACTATCTTCAACTAATACTTTATTAAATTTTTCTTCAATAATTTTTTCATCATCTTCACCAATCATCTCAATGGCTGTATTAAGTGCAAGGTTAGATGTCTTTAATAAAGGAATTGCATACTCTAAAATTGCATCTGCATTTAGTTCTTGAGAAAATGATTTTCTAAAGTTTTTAGCAAATGTTTTTGAGTAAGCTGCTGCTCTCATTAATTCATTTGTAATCTTTAAATATGAAACCATCTCTCTTAAATCTTTTGCCTCTGGTGAATAAAGGGCTAAAGTTTTAACTATTAAATTATCAATCTCATTTGATTTTGTAGATAATTTTTTTAAAGATAGATTTACATCTTTTAACATTGATGAGTCATTCTCTTTTAAAGCAGACAAAGAGATTTTATTTGCATGAGAAATTTCTTCTCCAATATTTTTTATCTCTTCTTTTATTTTATTAATGCTTTCAATATATGGTTTTAACATTATCCGAACCTTCCTGTAATATAGTCTTCTGTTTTTTTATTAGATGGATTAACAAAAATAGTTTCTGTTTCATCATATTCTATTAGTTTTCCTAAATGGAAAAATGCTGTATAATCAGCAACTCTAGCTGCTTGTTGCATATTATGAGTTACAGTAATAATTGTATATTTCTTTTTTAACTCTAACATTAATGCTTCAATTTTCTCAGTTGAGATAGGGTCAAGTGCTGATGTTGGTTCGTCCATTAAAATAACTTCTGGCATAACTGCGATCGTTCTTGCAATACAAAGTCTTTGTTGTTGACCACCAGATAGTGAAGTACCAGGTTCTTGTAACTTATCTTTTACTTCATCCCAAAGTCCTGCATCAATAAGTGCTTTTTCAACAAGCTCATCACAAGCCTTTCCCTTTTTTACGTGACCATGCTTTAAAGGTGCATAAGCTACATTTTCATAAATAGATTTAGGAAATGGATTTGGTTGTTGAAATACCATTCCAATCTTTTTTCTAACACTTACTTCATCTACGTCTTTATCATAAATATTTTTATTATCAATAACAACAGAACCATCAATTTTAACACTTGAAATTAAATCATTCATTCTATTTAAACATCTTAAGAATGTAGATTTACCACATCCTGATGGTCCAATTAATGCTGTAATTTTGTTTTCATATAAAGGAACAGTGATATTATGAAGTGCATGATTATCTCCGTACCATAAATTTAATTCGTTTACATCTATTTTTATACTATTATTTGACATCTTTTTTATTCCTTCTTACCACTTAACTTCATATTTTTTTCTTAGATAAATTGCTAGAGCATTTAGTGAAATTAAAATTGTTAATAACACCATAATCCCAGCTGCTGTTTTTTCTATATACATTCTCTCTGGCATACCAGCCCAAGTAAATAACTGTGCAGGCATAACAGTTGCTGCTTGAAATATAGACTCTGGTGAATCTGGGATAAATGCAATCATTCCAATGATGATTAATGGTGCAGTTTCACCCATTGCTTGTGCTAAACCAATAATTGAACCCGTTAATATTCCAGGAAATGCTAATGGTAAAACATGGTCTCTTGTAACTTCAATTTTTGTAAGACCTAAACCATATGCTGCTTGTCTTATTGAATCTGGGACTGCTCTTAAAGCTGCTCTTGAACTTACAATAATTATAGGTAAGGTCATAAGTGCAAGGGTTAAACCACCAACTAAAGGTGATGATCTTGGCATTCCAAAAAGGTTAATAAAGATTGCAAGACCTAAAAGACCAAAAAGAATTGAAGGAATTGCTGCAAGGTTATTAATATTAACTTCAATTGTTTGAGTAAATTTGTTATCATCTGCAAACTCTTCTAAATATACTGCTGTCATAACTCCAATAGGAAAAGCAACAAGCATTGTAATAATTAAAGTTAAAATAGAACCAATAATTGCTGAGTTTAGACCTGCAAATTCTGGTGTTTTTGAGTCACCATTTAAAAAGAAAATTTTATTGAATTTTAGTTCAACATCTCCAGTTTCTTTCATATCATCAATTAAAACTCTATCTTTTCTTTTTAATTTGTAGTAGTGACCTTTTAAGTATTGGTCAACTTGATCATCTGCAAGTACCCACATTTTAACTTTTGTACCCATAAGTTCTGGGTTTTTTTTCATTTCCATTGGAAGTGTTCTAAGCCATGCTCTTGAAACAATATTGTTATATTTTCTATCAATAGCTTTTCTATAACTTTTCATTGAAGCTTCATTATATGTCACTTCTACATTAACATATGCTTGTTCAAAAGCAGGGCTTCCTTTTCCTATAATATCAAAAAGAAAAAATGCTAAAAATGCAATTGAAAAAAGTAAAGATGCAAGAGTGAATCTTTTGAATCTTTTAGAGCTTCTATGTCTTTTTGAAAGTGTAGGATCATAAAATGGGTTATTTTTATTCTTATTTTTTCTTTTAATCATAATGTATTCACTTTATATTTTTCTTTGAATTTTCTAATTAAACTTAATGAAATAATATTAAGTATTAAAGTAACAACGAATAGCATAAGACCTAGTGCAAATGCAGATAAAGTCTCTGGTGAATTAAACTCAAAGTCACCAACAAGTGAGTTTACTATTGTTACTGTAACTGTTGTCATATCCTCTAATGGGTTCCATGATAGGTTTGGTCTTAATCCTGCTGCCATAACAACAATCATTGTTTCTCCAATTGCTTTTGAAAAACCAAGAATACAAGCAGAAATGATACCTGGAAGTGCAGAAGGTAGTACAATATTTTTAATTGTTTCCCCTTGTGTCATACCAAGACCAAGTGAGGCTTTTCTTTGAGAATCAGGAACTGCTTTAATAACGTCATCTGATAATGATGAAATTACAGGAATAATCATAATTCCCATAACAACACCTGATGCTAAAGCTGAGTTAAAAGTAGCTTCTAAACCTATTGCAGAAGCAGCTTTTACAATTAAAGGTGCAACAGTAATTGCAGCAAAGAAACCATATACAACTGTAGGAATACCAGCTAGAACTTCTAACATTGGTTTTAAGTATGATCTTGTTTCGTGAGAAGCATACTCACTCATAAAAACAGCACTACCTAACCCAATAGGAATTGCAACAAACATTGCAATGAATGTAATCATCATTGTTCCAGCAAAAATTGGTATGGCACCAAATTTACTTCCAGCAATACCTGGCGACCATTCTGTTCCTGTTAAGAAGTACCAAAAACTTCTTAATTCAAAGAAGGCTATTGCTTCAAATAGAATTGAAAAAAGAATACCAAAAGTTGTAAGGATTGAGATAACAGAAGCTGTAATCAATGCACCTTTAATAAGGTTCTCTTTTAATTCAGTTGATTTATTTTTAGATTCAAATGAATGCAAATCTACCCTTTGTGTTTAAATTTTCGTAATTCTACAAGACAATAGTTACATGATGGTTACAAGGTGGTATAAATTTAGAGATAAGATTTAAGTATTGTAAAGAAGGAAAGTAAGAGTTGCTTTCCCTCTTTTGAATTATTTTTGTGAAAGAATTATTTTCTTTTGTTCGTTAAATTCTTGGTTAGTAATATAACCTTGTTTTTTCATCTCTACAAGCTCTTTTAATTGTTGCATTTTACTACTTTTAGATGTTGTTGTAGTATTATTAACTTGAGTAGGTTGTTTTGAATTTCCTTCAAGTGAGTTATTTACTCCGTCAACAGCTTTGTCAAATAAACTATTTGAAACATTGTCTGCTAATTGATCCATTTTACTTCCAAAATCAAAAGCAAAAATTGGTGAAGTCACAATTAATGTAACAAGAAGTACCTTTTTAAATTTTAACATTTTTTCTCCTAATATATTTTTTTGTTATTTTATAAGAAAAATCATTAAAATAATATTTAACAATATATCTTACAAAAATATATTTAATATTATTATCTAAAAGTGTATAAATTGTAGAATTAAAATATTGAGACACCAAGAGGAGTTATACTTTTTTTTGAAGCACTTTTAATACTTCCAAGACATAAATTGAATTGTTGTAAAGAGCTATTTTCAACAATTTCAATAATAGCAGAACTAACACTTAATAATTTAAATTCTCTTTCGACTCCAAATCTATCTTTTGATGTCATATAGCCATTATTTATATCTTTTTCATTGTAAAGGCTTGTTGCATTTATTCTAAACTCTTCTTGTACATTTTTAATAACTTCATAAACATAGTCGTAGTTACTATTAACAAAACCTACAAAAAAGTCATCTCCTCCTACATGGGCAATGAAGTTTTCACTTGAGATATTTTTTTGAAGGATTTCAGAGAACATTAAAATTGCACGGTCACCTTGTCTAAAACCATAAGTGTCATTAAAGGGTTTAAAGTCATTAAAATCAAAATATACTATTTGAGTATGTTGATTATTTTTAAATGCAGTAGAAATAAAGTTTTCAATTTGTTTATTACCTGGTAGTTTAGTAAGGGGATTTTGATTCTGAGCTATTTCAAGGTTTCTTTTATATGAAAGAGATAAAAGATTATTAAGATTTATAAATCCATAATATCTAGCATCTTTTGAAACAAATACCCCTTGTGCATCATTTCTCATATTAAAAATTTCTAAGGCTTTATCAATCCCCCAACTTAAATCAATTTCCAAAACAGGTTTAATATAGTTTTTTAGTTTTGCTTTAAATGAGTCGTTTTTTGCTAATGATAATCCATATTGAGAGTATGAGATCTCTTTAATATCTACTTCGTAAATGGCCCCTAAAATTTTTTTATTATCATCAATAATAGGAACAAAAGTATTTAAAGTATGCTCTTTAAAATAAACAAATAGTTCATGTAAACTTGCATTTACATTTAGTGGATCAATTTTGTCAATAAAAGATTTATCAATAAAATTTCCCCTTGAAACTCTTCTATCTTTATTAAAAATATTTTCTTTTGAATAATATTTTTTTATATCTTTTATATTTGTACTTGGTCTTGCTACTAAGTACCCTTGGATATAGTCTGCTTTTATCTCTTTGCATACATAATATTCTTCTTTAGTTTCAACACCTTCAGCTATAACTTTTATGCCCATAGTGTGAGCCATTTCTACAATTGAAGCACAAAATAGTCTTTTCTTTGCATCTTTATGAATATTTTCAATAAAAAACTTATCTATTTTAATAAAATTAGTATCTGATAAATATAATAAATGAAGTCCAGAGATTCCTGTACCAAAATCATCTAAAGCGATATTATAATTTTTTGATTTATATGTACTTACAATGTGTTTAATTAATTGTTGGTCTTCTAAAGAACTATGTTCTGTTATTTCAAAGCAGATATCATCTTTGCTTAATTCATATTTTTCAAGTTGTTTTGATGTTTCACCAAATTGAAAATCTGGCATTGCAAAAAGCCTATTATCAATATTATAAAATAGTTTTAGATTATTTATCTCTATTTTTTTGTATTTTTTAATAGCTTTTTTTCGTAAAAGCATATCTACTTTATAAAGTATCTTTTTATTAGCTAAAGTATCAAAAAAATGGAAAATAGATTCAAACTCTAGTTCTTCAACATTTCTAATTAAAGCTTCTACAGCAAAAATTTTACCTGTGTGAGTATTTACGATAGGTTGAAAAGCGAAGTCGAGTTTGTCAACATCAATTTTTGCTGACATAGGATTTACCTCTTTTTTATAGTATTAAATATGAGCTCTTATTTTGTGTTCGCGGGCAGAATAAAAGTTCATATTTAATGCTATTAAAAGAAAGCAGAGATGCTTTCTTTTAATTTTGTTAGTAGGGAAAGAGATTAGTGTTTTAAATCTTCTAATTTAAGTTTTTTAGAATTCATTACTGCTTTTCTAATTTTTGTTCTATCTGCGTCTGGTAAAGCAATTAGTCCAATTTCAGTTAAAATTCCATCAGGTCCAATCATGTTTTCAGACATAAACATCTCAATATATTTGTTCATAGCAGGAACATCTTTTTTATGAGAGTTTTTAGTATAGAAGAATAGTGATCTTGATACTGGGTACTCACCAGAAGAAATTGTATCTGGAGTTGGAGCTACACCATTAATAGTTGCACCAGCTAATTTATCATCATTTTCAACTAAGAAAGAGAAACCAAAAACACCAAATGCATTAGTATTTTTATTTAGTTTTTGAACAATAATGTTGTCATTTTCACCAGATGGAACATAAACACCATCAGTTCTAATTACAGAGTATTTTTTATACTTTTTATTTGCTTTTTTATCAGCATTATAAAGGTCAGTATATACAGACATTTTTTTGAATACTTTTTGCATTACTAACTCTTCAAATGCATCTCTTGTACCAGAAGATTTTGGTGGTCCATAAACAATAATTTCTCTATCAGGTAAAGAAGCATCAATGTCAGACCATTTTTTATATGGGTTAGCAATTAATTTTTTTCCATCTTTAGATGGTACTTCAGCTGCAACTGCTAATGCTAAGTGCTCTCTTGAAATATTAAATGCAGGATTAACTTTTGATTGTGCAAATGCAATACCATCGTAACCAATTACAGATTCAGTAATATCAGTAACTCCATTTTTTTCACACATTGTGAACTCTTTAGTTTTCATTCTTCTTGATGCATTTGTGATATCTGGTGTATTTAAATCATTTCCAGCACAAAATAGTTTCATACCACCACCTGAACCAGTTGATTCAACTACTGGAGTTGGGAATTTAGTTGTTGCACCTAATTCTTCAGCTACTGCAGATGAGAAAGGATATACTGTTGATGATCCAACGATTTTGATTTGGTCTCTTGCACTTAATGATACAGTAAGCGCAGCACTTGCTAGTAAAGCAATTGTAGTTTTCTTTAATGTCATTTTTGTCTCCATATTTTAATTATGATATGGAAGTATATAAGTAGTTGATTACAACTTGGTTACTAAAGGATTATTTTTGTGTATTAGTTATTTTGTAAGAGTGCAAAAGGGCTATTATAGCCCATTTGCTTCAATAAGTCTTGTTTGATAATCAGTAATAAGAGGATCAATTACTTCATCAAAAAGACCATCATTCATGATTGCATCTAATCTATATAAAGTTAGATTAATTCTATGATCTGATATTCTTCCTTGTGGATAATTATATGTTCTAATTCTTCCACTTCTATCTCCAGTACCTACTTGTTCTTTTCTAGTAGCACCTTCGCTTTGAATTTTCTCTTGCATTTCAAGGTCATAAAGTCTTGCTTTAAGAACTTTCATTGCTCTATCTTTATTTTTGTGTTGAGACTTTTGGTCTTGGTTTGTAACAACAATTCCAGTAGGAATATGAGTAATTCTTACAGCAGAGTCTGTAGTATTTACTGATTGTCCACCATTTCCACTTGCTCTCATTACATCAATTTTTAAATCATTTGGGTTGATTTCAATCTCTACATCATCAACTTCAGGCATAACGGCAACAGTAATTGCTGACGTATGGACACGACCTTGTGATTCAGTAGCTGGTACTCTTTGAACTCTGTGTGTACCACCTTCAAATTTTAATTTTGAATATACATGGTCACCTTTAAATAAAGCTACAATTTCCTTGTATCCACCTGCTTCACTTTCACTTTGGTTCATGATTTCAACTTTCCATCCATTATTTTCTGCATATCTGATATAAGCTCTAAAAAGATTACCAACGAAAAGCGCTGCTTCATCTCCTCCAGTACCTGCTCTAAGTTCTAGAAAGATATTTTTGTCATCATTAGGATCTTTTGGAATCATTAGATATTTAATCTCTTCTTCAAGCTGTGGCTTTGAAGCTTCTAATTCTTTAATTTCCTCTTTTGCAAGTTCTCCAAGTTCTGGATCTTCAAGCATTATTTTGTTTTCTTGAATATCTTCTACAACTTTGATATACTCTTTTGCTTTGTTAACAATTGGTTCAATACTAGATTGTTCCTTTGAAAGCTCAGTCATTCTTTTTATGTCAGAAGTGATATCTGGAGAGATCAATAATTTATTGATCTCTTCATATCTGTCTATAAATGGTTTTAGTTTATCTTGTAGCATATTTGTTAGTATTTATTATATTTATATAGACTCGAATAAAATATTTGAATTTATACTTATATAGCGTTTACTTGTACTTGTAGTCTAGAAACTTTTCTAGCTGCAGTACCTTTCTTTAGGATACCTTTAGATACACAGTGGTGGATGTATTTGTTAGCAGATTTCATTGCTTCAACTGCTTTGTCTTTGTCTGCAGCTTCAATTGCAGCTACTACGTCTTTAGTAACATTTTTAATTCTAGTTTTGTAGAATCTGTTTCTTTCTGTTCTAACTTTTGTCTGTCTCGCTCTTTTCTCAGCAGATTTGTGATTTGCCATAATTATTTAACCTCTTTGTAAAATTTTAAAGGATAGAATATTATCTAAATAACTTTAAAGTTAGTTTAAATTTAGGAAGATTTAATGAAACTATTTGGAACAGATGGAGTTAGAGGATTAGCAGGTGAGTTCTTAGATGCAGTTACTGTATTAAAACTTGCAAAGGCTGCTGGAATCTACTTTAGAAAGCATTCAACAACAAAAAGAATATTAGTTGGAAAAGATACACGAAGAAGTGGATATATGATTGAAAATGCACTTGTAAGTGGTCTTACTTCAGTAGGTTATGATGTAATTCAGATTGGTCCTATGCCTACTCCTGCAATTGCTTATTTAACAGAAAGTATGAGATGTGATGCTGGAATTATGATTTCTGCTTCTCACAACCCTTTTGAAGATAATGGTATTAAATTTTTTGATAACCATGGAAATAAGCTAAGTACTAACTGCGAAGAAAATATTGAGAAAATTTTCTTTGATGATGAAGTATTAAAAGAAGGAACAGTAACTGGGAAAAATATTGGTTCTTCTAAAAGAATTGATGATGTTATTGGAAGATATATAGTTGCAATTAAAAGTTCTTTTCCTAATGATTTATCATTACAAGGGATGAGAATTGTTTTAGACTGTGCAAATGGTGCAGCATATAAAGTAGCACCTACTATTTTAGATGAATTAGGTGCGGATGTAATTACATTAAATGATAAACCAAATGGATATAACATCAATGATGGATGTGGTGCTTTATATCCTAAAAATGTAGGTAAAGTAGTAAAAGAGTATAGAGCTGATATTGGTATTGCCCTTGATGGTGATGCTGATAGATTAGTTATTGTAGATGAAGAAGGAGAAGTTGTAGATGGTGATAAACTTCTTGGTGCTCTTTGTACTTTCTTAAAAGAAGAAAATACTTTAAAAGGAAACGCTTGTGTAGCAACTGTAATGTCTAACAAAGCATTAGAAGATTATTTAAATGCACATGACTTAGAACTTCTAAGATCAAACGTGGGAGATAAAAATGTTTTAGAGCAGATGAAAGACAAAGGAGTTAATTTTGGTGGTGAACAAAGTGGTCATATTATTTTCTCTGATGTAGCTAAAACTGGTGATGGTTTAGCTTCTGCACTTCAAGTATTAGCACTGATTTTAAGAAGAAAACAAAAAGCAAGTGTTGCATTAAACCCATTTGAACTTTATCCACAACTTTTAGTTAATTTAAAAGTTAGTGAAAAAAAACCTTTAGAAGAAATTGATGGACTAGAGGAGATTTTAGAACCAATTAGAAAAAAAGGTATTAGAGATCTAATTAGATATTCTGGAACAGAAAATAAAATAAGACTTCTTTTAGAAGGTAAAAATAAAAAAGAAGTTGAAGAGTCAATGCAAACATTAAAAGAGTTTATTGAAAAAGTTCTATGAGAAAAGAGTATAAATTATCAATAATTATTTTTATAGCTATATTTTTGTTTGATCAATTTGTCAAATATGCTTTTGTAAATTTTTCGTGGGAAGTTGATGGAGCATATATGTCTTTGAAATTAGCATATAATTATGGTGTAGCTTTTTCAATGTTTGAATTCTTAGAAGGATATTTAAAGTATATTCAATTGTTAATTGCACTTGTTGCAACAATATATTTAGTGAAAAATAAAGAAATTTTTTATAAATATTTTATACCAATATCTATTCTTTATGCAGCAGGATTATCAAATATTTTAGATAGATTTACATATGGTGCAGTGGTGGATTATTTTTATTGGCACTATGGTTTTGAATTTGCAATTTTTAATATAGCTGATGTAATGATTAATATTGCAGTTGCTATTTTAATTTTGATGCAAATAAAAGAAATAAGAGAAGAAAAGAAAAAAGAAATAGAAAAATAAAATTTGGGACTTAAATATTTATTTAGGTATAATCCAGAAAAAAATATTAAAACGGGGTTTTTATGGGTCAGACAATAACAGAAAAAATATTTAGTGAACACGTTGGAAGAGAGGTTTACGCAGGAGAAATTGTAAGAAGTCCAATTGATATGGTAATTGGAAACGATATTACAACTCCTATTTCTATTAGAGCGTTTGAAGAAGGAGGATTTAAAGAATTAGCAAATCCAGATGGTTTTGCAATTGTATTAGATCACTTTATCCCTGCAAAAGATATTGCATCTGCAAATCAAGCAAAAATTTCTAGAGATTTTGCAATAAAACATGATTTAAAACACTTCTTCGATGAAAAAGATATGGGTATTGAACATGCTTTACTACCAGAAAAAGGTTTAGTTTTACCAGGTGATGTAATTATTGGTGCAGATTCTCATACATGTACTCATGGTGGATTAGGAGCATTTTCTACTGGTATGGGTTCAACTGATATTTCATTTGGAATGATTACTGGTGGTAACTGGTTTAAAGTTCCAGAATCAATCAAAGTTGTAATGACTGGAAAGCCAAGTGAATATGTATCTGGAAAAGATATTATCTTAGAAGTAATTAGAATGCTAGGGGTTGATGGAGCTTTATATCAAACTTTAGAGTTTACAGGTGATACAGTACAGTATTTATCTATGGACGATAGATTCTCTATTTGTAATATGGCTATTGAAGCAGGTGCTAAAAATGGTATTTTTGCATATGATGAAATTACTGAAGAGTTTTTAAAGAAAACTGCTGAAGCAAATAATGGTTTAAGAGCAGAACCAAAAATTCATTACTCTGATGAAGATGCTAACTATACTAAAGTTCTTGAAATTGATGTAGCTAATTTAGAACCAGTAATTGCATATCCATTCTTACCTGATAATGGACATTCAGTTTCTCAAGCAGTTGCAGATGAAATTAAAGTTGATCAAGTATTTATTGGATCATGTACAAATGGTAGATTATCAGACTTTAAAGTAGCTGCTGAAATTATGCAAGGTAAAAAAGTTGCAAGACATGTAAGAATGATTTTAACTCCTGGTACTCAAAAGATTCTTAGAGATGCTACAAAAGCAGGATATATTGATACATTAGTAGATGCAGGTGCTGTTGTTTCAAATCCAACTTGTGGAGCATGTTTAGGTGGATATATGGGAATCTTAGGTGATGAAGAAGTTTGTATATCTACAACTAATAGAAACTTTGTAGGAAGAATGGGTTCAAGAACTTCTAAAATTTATTTAGCAAACTCAGCTGTTGCAGCAGCTAGTGCTATTTCTGGATATATAACTGACCCAAGAAGTTTATAATGAACAGAACACCGCTAAAAGATATCCCTTGCGTTATTCTTTGTGGTGGTAAAAGCTCAAGGATGGGAGAAGATAAATCTCTTCTTCCTTTTTCTACTTCAAGTACACTTACCCAATATCAATACGAAAAACTAAAAAAACTATTTGAAAATGTATATTTATCATCAAAAGTAGATAAATTTGATTTTATCTCAAAAGAAGAATTGCTTCTTGATGAAGCTAAAATTTATTCTCCAATAGCAGCATTACAATCTATATTTTCAAAACTAAACTTTGATAAAATATTTATAATAACAGTTGATACTCCTTTAGTAAAACTTGAATCAATAAAAGAAATTATAAAAGAATCTAATAATTATGACATTACAGTTGCAAAGACTGACAGAGTCCATAACCTTTGTGGAATTTTTAAAAAGCATAAGCTTCAACCCTTAGTTAATAAAATGTTAAAAGAAGACTTTCATAAGGTTGGTTTCCTATTAAAAGAGCTTAAAACAAATTATGTAGAGTTTTTAGATGATGATGAATTTATTAATCTTAATGAAAAAGATGAGTATCAAAGGGCATTGGAAATTATAAGTAAGACTAATGATATTTATTAGTTATTTGTTAAACTTATAAGTTTTGTATTATTTGTTTTTAGATACTCTTTCATATAAATTTTACTTATAATAAGGATATTAGAATGTCTAATAATAATGAGTTAAAAGAGGCTCTTGCTTTAGTAGATAAAGAACTGAAGAAAAAGGGACTTTCAAGAAGAGATGCTTTAAAGGTTGCAGGTTTAGGTTCTGCATCTTTTTTGATGGGGAGTACTGAACTTGAAGCTGCTACAGTTGCAAACGCAAGTGATGTAAAAGCAAAGATTTTAATTATTGGTGGAGGACTTGCCGGTATATCTACTGCTGCAAGATTATCAAATAGTTTATCAAATCCAGATATAACAGTAATTGAGCCAAATCCAAAATCTGTATCATATCAACCTGGAAATACTTTAATTGCATCTGGAGTATATACCAAAGATGACATTATGTATGATACTAAAGATTTTGTACCAAGTGGTGTAAAAGTTATTAAAGATAAAGCAATTGAGTTTGATCCTGATAATAATAAAGTTAAAACACAAAATGGTGAGACTTTTGATTATGATTATTTAATTGTTGCAGCTGGACTTACTTTAGATTTTGCAAGAATTAAAGGTTTAGAAGAAATAGGAGAGTTGACAACATTAGGTGATTCTTCTAAGCTTATATCAAAGCTTAAAGACTCAGGGGTTTGTTCTATTTATTCAACTGATGGTGCAGTTGCAGCTTGGGAGAGTATGCAAAAATTTATACAAGATGCAAAAGCTGGTAAAAAGGTAGAAGCAGTATTTACTCATCCAAATACATCAATTAAATGTGGTGGAGCTCCAAAAAAAATCATGTATCTTACTAACTCAAGACTCGAAGAAGCTGGAGCAAGAAAAAATGCAAACTTAACTTTTTATCCAAATGGTGGAAGTATGTTTGGAGTTAAAGAGTACCATGACGCCATTTTAAAACAATTTAAAGCAAGAGATTTTAAATGGCACTATAATCATAATCTAATAGGCGTTGATTTAGAGAAAAAAATTGCAACTTTTGATAACTTTTGGGATGAAAAAGGTGCATATGATCCTGATTTAGAAGAGTATGATATTGTAACAAAGCATAAAAATGTAGAAGTACCATATGATTTTTTACATATTACTCCTCCAATGAAAGCTCCAGATGAAATAGGTAACTCTGCAATTGGTTCAGGAAAAGGTTGGGTTCCAGTTAATAAAGAAACGCTACAACATGTAAAATATGACAATATTTTTTCATTAGGAGATATTGCCGCAGTTCCAATGGGAAAAACAGGTGGAAGTGTTAGAAAGCAGTATAAAGTATTAGTTGATAATATTATTTTAAGCATGGAAGGTAAAGCTTTAAAAGCTAAATATGATGGTTATACAGTTTGTCCTTTAATAACTGATATTGGAAAAGTAATGCTTGCTGAATTTGACTGGAGTAAAAAGCCAACACCTACATTCCCCCTTGATCCAACTGTAGAGAGATATGTTTGGTGGTTATTAAAAGTATATATGCTTAAACCAATGACTCAATATGGAATGTTATCTGGTAGAGCATAATTAATTATGAGGAAAGAACTTTTATATTTTTGTTTAATATTTGTTGTTTTATCATTTATTATTCACTATAAAGAGTTTCTTTCTTTTCCTTTAACACATATTCAAAACTTATAAAATGCAGGAGCCTATGGATTTAGTTTTTTGCATCCTTTAATTTTCACAATATTAGTATATATAATATTACTTATAATAAGAATAACAATAAGAATGTTTCTAAAAATATTAAATAAATAATACCTATATAACTAATAATTATACTTTTTATAACAAAATATAATTTTACTAAGTTCCTTTATATCGATAATATATAATAGAATATAGATAATATAAATAAAAAAAATAATAAAATATTATAAAATCAAATATCTAGCAAAGAATATCAATATAATTAATACTAAACATATTATAATAATTACATATTCATTGAAGGAGATTGTAATGGATAATAAAGATTTACTTAATGAGTTTGAAAAAGAACTTATTAAAAAAGGTATATCAAGGAGGGATGCTTTAAAATTAATGGGACTTAGTGCAGTAAGTACTGCAATGCTAAATCCTATTGACTCTGAAGCATCTGAGGCAAAAGCTAGTGATGTAAAAGCAAAGATTGTAATAGTTGGTGGTGGTTTATCAGGTATCTCTACTGCTGCAAGATTAATTAACTCTTTAAGTAATCCAGATGTTACTGTTATTGAACCAAGTGATGTATCAGTTTCATATCAACCTGGAAACACTTTTATTGGTGCTGGGGTATATGAAAAAAAAGATGTAATGTATGAACTAAAAGACTTCTTACCACAAGGAGCAAAACTAATCAAAGACAAGGCTATAGAGTTTGATCCTGATAATAATAGTTTAACTATTTCAAGTGGTGAAAAAATCTTATACGATTATTTAGTAATTGCAGCTGGTCTAACTTTAGATTTTGGGAAAATCAAAGGTTTAGAAGAGCTAGGTGATACATATACAATGGATGAAAAAAGTAAAATCAAAGAGTTGTTTGATGGAACAGGCGTAAGCACAGTTTATAATACAGATGCAGCTATTTATACTTGGAAAAATATGCAAGCAACAATTGAAGAAGCTAAAAAAGGCAAAAAGTTAAATGCTATTTTCTCTCATCCTGATACGGCAATTAAATGTGGTGGAGCTCCTAAAAAAATGATGTATTTAATGGATGCAAGATTAAATGAAGCAGGAAAAGATGTGAGAGCAAATGTAGATATGACATTCTATCCAAACTCTACAAAACTATTCTCTGTAAAAGAGTATGCTGATGCAATTAAAAAGCAGTATGAAGCTAGAAATATGAAATGGAAATTTGCTCATAATCTAAAAGCTGTAGATATTAAAAATAAAGTAGCTACTTTTGAACATTATTGGGATGAAAAAGGTGAATATGATCCTGATTTAGGAGAATATGATTTAATTAGGAAAACTAAAATGGTTGATGTAGATTATGACTTCTTACATGTAGCACCTCCAATGAAAGCTCCTGATGAAATAGGAAACTCTGCTATTGGTTCAGCAAAAGGATGGGTTCCAGTTAATAAAGAGACATTACAACACGTAAAATATGACAATATTTTTTCTTTAGGAGATATTGCAGCAGTTCCTTTAGGTAAAACAGGGGGAAGTGTTAGAAAACAATATAAAGTTGTAGTAGAAAATATCATTTCTAGTATGGAAGGTAAAGCTTTAACTGCAAAATATGATGGTTACACAGTGTGTCCTATTATTACAGGAATTGGAACTGTTATGCTAGCTGAGTTTGATTGGAGTATGAAACCAACTCCATCTTTTCCTTTGGACCCAACAAAAGAGAGATATATCTGGTGGCTTTTAAAAGCATATATTTTAAAGCCTATGACACAATATGGAATGTTATCAGGAAGAGTTTAATAAAAAAGGAGAAGAGTATGAAAGCAAAAAGTTTATTAAAAAGTTTAGTTATTCTAAGTTTACTAGTAAGTAGTGTTTTAGCAAATGATTCAACTAATTTAACAAAGGCAAGTGCAAAAGTTCAAAGTATTATTAATAAGTTCAAGTTAGAGATTGTTGATTATAACTACACAAAGGCAAAGATTGGTAAGGGAACTCATAATAGTGCAAAAGCTATTTTAGTAGATGCAAGACCAAATAAAAAGTATAAAGTAGGAACTATTCCAAGCGCAATTAATATTCCTGATACTGATTATAAAGAGTTTGTAAATCAATTGAAAGATACAGCTAAAAATAAAGAAATCATTGTTTTTTGTGGTGGTTGGAATTGTGGTAAATCTCCCAAAGTAGCTAATATGCTTAAAAAAGATGGTTTTACAAATGTAAAACTATATCAAGCAGGAGAACCTGAGTGGTCTAAGAGAAACTATAAAGAAGTTCATTTAGTAGTAACAAAAGCTGCACAAGCAAATAATAGTGCAGTACTTATTGATGCAAGACCTTATAAAATGTTTTTAGCAGAAACAATTGCAGGTGCAATATCTATTCCTGATACAAAAGTAGAAGAGTTAAAAGGAAGATTTCCTATTCATCAAAATGAAAAAATTATTGTATTTTGTGGTGGATATAAATGTGCAAAATCACATAAGGTAGCAAATAAACTTATCTCAATGGGATATAGAGATGTAAATGTATTTGCAGGTGGACTTCCTAAGTGGAAAAAGGCTGGCTTAAGTACTACAAAAAGTGCAGGAGAAGCGACTTCTAAAAAAGCATCTGCTAAACCAATGATAAGTGAAAATGGTGCTAAACTTGGTTTAGATGAAGGAAGTATTGATGGGGAATGGCTAAATGGCTTTATTAAAGAAAATAAAGTACCTGACTTTATTCAAATAGTTGATGTAACAGATCCAAGTGAGTTTAAAAATGGACATATAAAAGGTGCTATAAATATCCCAGCGGAAAAATTATCAGCAAAACAGCTATATGCAAAACTACCAAAGGGTAAAACTATTGTATTTAATTGTACAGCAGGAGGTAGATCAATTGAAGCATGGACAAAACTAAAAGAAGCAAAATTTGATGTAAGTGAAATTTTCTATTTTGATGCAAATGTTGATTGTAAAGGTACTAAGTGTAAAATTGAAGTAAATGAGGCTTTAGGTATTTAATCTTAAATTTTATTCAAGCATAAAAAAAGGTAGAAGAGTTAATCTTCTACCTTTTTTATTTATAGCAAATTTATTAATTATGCTGCTAATGCTTCTTTTGCTTTTGCAACTAATGCTGAAAAAGCTTCTGCATCATTCATAGCAAAGTCTGCTAGGATTTTTCTATCTAACTCAATGTTAGCTAATTTTAATCCATTCATGAATCTTGAGTAGTTAATATCATTTAATCTACAAGCAGCGTTGATTCTTACGATCCAAAGCTTTCTAATATCTCTTTTCTTTTGTCTTCTATCTCTATAAGCATATACTAAAGAACGTTCTAATTGCTCTTTTGCTTTTCTAAAGTGCTTTCTTCTTCCTGAGAAAAATCCTCTAGCTTGCTTTAAAACTTTTTTATGTCTTCTTCTTCTAACTACACCAGTTTTTACTCTAGGCATATTTTTCCTTTCTTTACTCTATTTTTTAATAGGTGTCGATTTTATTATCGAACTTGTCCACTTATGTGGAGGGACTAAATAATTAACTCTAAAAGTTAATTATGCTTGGCATAACATTCTTTTAACTCTAGTTGCATCAGTTGCAGCTACAGTTTGAGGCCCTCTAAGAGCTCTTTTTCTTTTTTGACTCATCTTAGTTAAGATGTGGCTTCTAAAAGCTGATCCTCTTACAATAGAACCATTCTTTTTTACTTTAAATCTCTTTAAAGCACCACTGTTTGATTTCATCTTTGGCATCGTACAGTTCCTTTCTAATAAATTTGCATTTTCATATTTAATGAAAAAGTTCGAGATTTTACTTAAATTTAGCTTTAATTAAGATTAAATAATATAAAGGAGTGCAGAGGGAGTAGTTCCTCTGCATAGAAAATTTTTGGAGATTGTTTTAAATTGTGTATATTTATTATTTTTTATTTTCTTTAGGAAGAACCATCATATTAACAAATCTTCCCTCTTGTTTAGGAGCAGCATCTCTTACTCCATACTCTTCAAGCATAGGCCATACTCTTTCAAGTACTTCTGCACCAGCTTCTGGATGAGCCATTTCTCTTCCTTTTAGGAAAACTCTACATTTTACGTGGTAACCTTTTTCTAAGAATTCAATAGCATGTTTTACTTTATAATTAATATCATTTTCTGCAATTTTTACAGAGAATTTTACTTCTTTAACTACAATTACTTTTTGCTTTTTCTTTGCTTCTTTTTTCTTCTTTTCTTGTTGGTATTTAAACTTACCGTAATTCATGATTTTTGCTACAGGTGGTTTTGCATCTGGTGCAATAAGTACTAAGTCTAGTCCTTGCTCATCAGCCGCATTCATTGCATCTGCTGTAGAGATGATTCCATAGTTTGTTCCATCATCTCCTGTACATCTAACTTCTGAACATTTGATGTCCTCATTCATAATTGCTTCTGGCTTTTTGTTTTGTCTACTCAAATTTTACTCCCTGATTTGATTTCGTTTAACATATTAATAAATTCATTTTTGCTCATATTTGACTGTTCTCTTTTTCTTCTATCTCTTAATGCTACAGTCTCATTTGCAACCTCTTCATCTCCAACAACAATAATCATTGGAACTCTTTGCTTTTCAGCCATTCTAATTCTTTTATTTAATGACTCATTCATATCAAATATCTTTGAATCAATTTCATTATTTAAAAGCTCTTTTTGTAATGATTTTGCATACTCTACATGAGTATCTGCAATTGGAACAAAAATAACTTGTGTTGGTGCAATTACAAATGGGAACTCACCAGCACAGTGTTCAGTTAAGATTCCGATAAATCTTTCAAATGAACCAAGGATTGCTCTATGAATCATTACTGGTTGTTCTTTCTCACCTTTTTCATTGATAAATTCAGCTTCAAATCTACTTGGTAAGTTCATATCTACTTGAACAGTACCACATTGCCATTTTCTTCCGATAGCATCTAGAATTTTAATGTCAATTTTAGGACCATAGAATGCTCCACCACCTTCATCAATACCATAAGAAATAGCTTTTTCATCAAGTGCATCCATGATACCTTTTGTTGTCTTTTCCCAAAACATATCATCACCAATTGCTTTTTCTGGTTTTGTAGAAACTTCAATTTCATATTTAAAATCAAATAATTTTAGTAAAGAATCAACAAATTCTAAAACTTCAAAGATTACATCTTTCATTTGATCTTGCGTACAAAAAATGTGTGAATCATCTTGAGTAAATTCTCTAACTCTGAATAGTCCATGCATAGCACCAGACATCTCATGTCTATGAACAACACCATATTCAAAAAGTTTTTTTGGTAAGTCTTTATATGATACTAAAGAGTTTTTAAATATTTGAATATGACCAACACAGTTCATTGGTTTCATTGCATATTGTTGTTCATCAATAGTAGTATAGTACATATTTTGACTATAGTTAGCATTGTGCCCTGAAATATCCCACATCTTAGATTTAAGTAGTTCAGGACCACGTACTGGTTCATATCCTCTTATTCTATGCGCTTTATATAAGATATGTTCTAGTTTTGATCTTAGACGTGCTCCATTTGGTAGCCACATTGGAAGACCTGCACCCACATCATCACTAAATGTGAAAAGTTCTAATTCAGTTCCTAGTTTTCTATGGTCTCTTTTTTTAGCTTCTTCAAGCATTCTTACGTAATCATTTAGCTCTTTTTTATCAAAGAAAGCAATACCATAGATTCTAGTAATCATTTCATTTTCTTCATTACCACCTAAGTATGCACCTGCAACTCTTGTAAGTTTGAAGCTTCTAATCATTCTTGTATTAGGTACATGAGGTCCTCTACATAAATCTTCAAATTCACCTTGTTTATAAAGAGTTAATGTATCATCTGTGATATTAGAAAGAACTGCTTGCTTTAATTCGTCATTAGCAAATTTAGTTTGAATTTCTTCTCTTGATGCTTCATATCTCTCAATAGGAAGTTTAGCATTTGCTAACTCTTTCATCTTTTTTTCAATCTTTGGAAGATCTTCTTCTGAGATTTTTTCTTCGGTTTTAAAGTCGTAGTAAAAACCTTCTTTTACTACAGGTCCTACGAAGAATTTCGCATCTGGGTATAGTTCTTTAATAGCTTGTGCCATTAAGTGAGCACATGAATGTCTTAATATTTCAAGAGATTCAGGAGAGTTGTCAGCTTTAATCTCATCTCCACTTAAGTTTAAAGCCTCCGCTGTTTGAAGGTCGTATATCTGCCCTTCTTTTAATATACCAATCGGTTCCAATAAATTCCTTTTTTCCTTAAAAGTTTTTAAAATTCTTATATTTTATCCTAATTGCTCTTAAATTTAATCTTAACAGAGAGTTTTAACAAAAAATTGATAAAATAGTGTATGATTTTAAACTTATCTAAAATAAAAACAGAAGCCTTACTATTATTTTGTAAAGACTTGATTCTTTCATATAAAGATAAAGAAGAAAGTTTTTTCAATATCGACAAAGAGATAATTGATTATATAAATTCAATTTCTAATGATATGTTAACTCAAATCAATAATGTAACTTTTCCTACTGAACACTATATCAAAAATAAAAAGCATTATAGAATTTCTGCTGTTTTAAAAGCATATGATTTTATAAATAATTCATTAACAAAAGAGTTTGAAAAAATAGAAGAATCAAAAAGGGTTTTTAATCCATCAATGTTATATTTTTCAATGCTTGCTGTTTGGTTTAAAGAGTTAGATAAAGAGAGCCGCTCAAAAGAGTATATTTACTTTACAATATATCCTTATGCAAATGTATATGATAAATTGTTAATAAATATAAAAGATGAAAATTTTAAAAGAATTAATATTATGATGTTAGAACTTGCAGAGAGTGTGATCTATAAATATAATTCAATCTCTTTTAATAAGTAAAACTTATAAGTAATCTATAAGAAAAATTAATCTTATCTTATGTATAATTCTTCCAAATTTAAATAAGGAGAATTATGAAAGCATTAGTATTTAAGTTATTAGCGCTATTTGTAATAGTTTCAGTAGCACAGTCACAAGAGTTAAAAGTAATCAAATTTCCAGAAGCAAAAAAACTTTTTGAAAATAAAGAAGCTTTGTTTTTAGATGCAAGGGCTGAAAAACTTTATAAAAGAGGAACTATTTTAGGAAGTTTAAATTTACCAGTAAATAGATTTCAAAAGAGTATTGCATTTTTACCAAATGATAAAAATGCAAAAGTAGTATCTTTTTGTAATGGCTTTAAATGTGAGAAATCAGATGAATTAGCACATCTTTTACAAAAAGCAGGTTATACAAACGTTTTAGTATATAAAGGTGGTTATCCTGAGTGGAAAGAAAAATCAATGCCACTTATGGCTTTAAAGACAGAATCAGACGAACCAAAAGTAGAAGAATCAAAAGGTGAAAAATATCAAGTTAAAGGAACAACTATTTATCTTGGGCAAGATAAAGGAATGATTGATCAATTCTGGTTTGAGAAAGTTGTTTTAGAAAATTTACCTAAAAATATTCAATTAGTAGATATTAGAAAAGAAAAAGATTTTAAAGAAGGTCATATAAAAGGTGCAATAAATGCTCCTTGGGATTCAAAAAATGAAAAAATTGATCTATCACAAATATCTGATGATAAAATAATTGTTTTTTATTGTAATACAGGGATGCAATCAGCAGAAGCAGCTTTAAGTTTAAAAAATAGAGTAGGCAAAGATGTTTTCTATTTTGATGCTAATGTAACTTGTAACAAAAACAATTGTAAAGTTGAAGCAAATGAGAATCTATAAGAGGAGTTAACCTCTTATAGTAAATTTAATTAACAAGAAGGAACATTCCCTGAATCATTAGCGTACTCATATGAAAAATCATAAAGATGTGGAACCCATGAATCTTTAATATCAGCTTCTTTAACATCTGGACAAATTGTAATCATCTCTTTTTTAAAATTTCCAGCTTCATTGATTGAAGACCATTCATCTTGAGAGTGTTTTGCTGCAAATTTAGCACCATTAAATCCACATTTAGATTTAAATTTCTTTATAAAAATTTTTTGACCCTTCCTTGCATCTGCTGAAGCAGTTGTAGAAGCAACACCTAATAATAGAACTGCTGCCATTGAAAGTTTAAGTAACTTTGTCATTATTCATCTCCTAATTAATATTTAGGTATGATTATAACCAAGTAAAATAAAAATAATACTTACATAAGTATAAGAAAAAGTGATAAATATTGAAATACTATATTCTAAAAGAGATTGTAAAATACTTACAAGAAAAAGCCCAAGTTGTAAAACATATAAGTAGAATTGATAACAATTTAATTATAATTGAATTTAATAATAAAAATCAAGTATATTTTGATATGAGTAAAGGGAAAAGTTATATTTATAAAAAAAGAGGAGAAAAAGCCTCTAAAAAAGATTTTAATGCACCCTTTGATGTTGTTCTACAAAAAAGATTTGTTAATTCAAAAATAGAAAATATAGATATTTATAATGAGGATAAGATTATAAATATAAAAGTAAATTCTTCTTCTTCATATAAAAAATTAACTACTATTTTACAATTAGAATTTACTGGAAAACATACAAATGCAATTATTTTAGATGAAGATAGAATAATTTTAGAAGCTTTAAGACACATAGATGAATTTGCTTCAAGTAGAGTAGTTAAAGTTGGAATAAAACTTGATGAAGTTCCAAAACAAGATTTTATCCCCAAAATAGAAAGTCTTGATGATGTAGAAGAGCATTTATATAAAGTATATGAAAATATTGAGACTCAAAATTTAGAAAACCATAGACGACAAAAAGTAAGTCAAGTAAATAAAAAGCTAAAAAAACTGCAAAAGACTTTGGATAACTTGCCTAAAAAAGAGGATTTAGAAGAAGAGTCTACCTCTTTATATGAGAAAGCAAATTTAATACTTGCAAATTTACACACAATAAAACCTTATCAAGAAGTTTTAAAAACTTATAATTATGAAGGAAAAGAAGTAGAAATAAAACTTGATACAAGATACTTAGCCTCAACTTATTCAAATGATTTGTTTAAAAAAGCAAAAAGAGCAAAACAAAAAGCAAATAATATAAAAATTGAGAAATCTAATTTAGAGGAAAAAGTGGAGTTTTTAAAAAGACTTATAAATAATATAAATTCTTGTAAAACAATTGATGAAATAGAGTTTTTACTTCCTAAAAAACAAAAAAATCAAGCCCGTACAAAAAAAAGTCAAAACTATGAAAGCTTTTTTTATGAAGGATATAAAATAATGCTTGGAACAAATGAAAGAGAAAATATATATTTATTGGAAAACTCAAAGGCAAGTGATTTTTGGTTTCATATAAAAGATGCCCCTTCTTCCCATGTAATAGTTCAAAATAGTAAGAAAACTATTCCAGAAAATGTGATTGAAAAAGCTGCAAAAATATGTGCTCAATTCTCAACTGATTATGAAGGAACTTATAGTATAGATTATACACAAAGAAGAAATGTAAAAATACAACATGGTGCAAATGTTTTATATAATCCATATACTACAATAAATGTAAAAATATAATTGAGACAATTATGAGACAATCTTTAGATATTATTATCCTTTTAAAAAAAGAAGGAGAAATAAAAAATGAATTTAAAGAATTCATCAATTGCTTTAGTTGGCTTTTTAGTTTTATTTTCTGGGTGCAGTACATCTTCTTATTCAGTAAAAAAAGTAGATCAATCAACTGTTGTTAAACCTAAGGTTATAAAAAAACCTATTGAAAAATCATTAAAAAGAAAAGTTGCAATTGCAAGATTTACAAATGAAGCACAATATGGAAAGTCTGCTTTATTTGGTTTAAACAATACTTACAAGGCTGAAAAACAAGCAACTGATATTTTATCAGCAAAACTTACTCGAACAAACAAGTTTATATTACTTGAAAGAGATGATTTAGATCTCATCAATAAAGAATTGAACTATCAAAAGTTAGATTCAATGAATATAGGCGCTAATTACTTGGTTGTAGGCTCTATCACAGAGTTTGGTAGGAAAAACCTTTCTGATACTGGTGTTTTTTCAAGAAAGAAAGTTCAAATTGCATATGCAAAAGTTAGTATAAGATTAGTTGATGTTAAAACTGGACAAATAATCTTTGCACAAGAAGGTTCTGGGGAATCTAAAAGTGAAGCTGGAACGGCATTTGGTGTTGGTAAACATGTAGGTTACGATTCTACATTAAACGACAAAGCTATTTCTGCTGCAATTAGTAGTGTTGTTGATGGATTACTTTCAAATCTTTTAAATAAACCTTGGCGTTCATATGTTTTATCATCTAAAAAAGGTAATGTAATTATTGCAGGTGGTGCAAAACAGGGAATCAAAGTAAATGATGAGTTTAATGTTTATAAAAAAGGTGAAACAATTAAAAATCCACAAACTGGCATGAATATAGAACTACCTGGTGAAAAAGTTGCAACAATTAAAGTAGTAACAACTTTTGGTAATACATATACTGATGAGGGTAGTGTTTGTAGAATTGTTTCAGGAAACATAGCTAAATATAAAGCAAAGGATTTATATGTTGAAAAATAGTATTTTACTGATATTGCTAGTTTTATTTACAGGTTGTGGATTAAAAGAAACTACAACTCAATATAGAGATAAAGCTTATCTTTTATTCAATAAGTCATATAACAAAACATACACGGTTGTAGTAAATGATAATAATCAATTTGAATTAAAAAATTGTTATTCAACAAATAATCAGAAATGTACAGATTCTTCAAAAGATACTTTATATGAAGTTTCTGCAGGAACAAATAATATTAAAGTATATGATGACCAAAACAATTTATTACTTGAAGATGAGTTTTATATTGGTTCAAATAACACAAAGGAGATTGATTTACCATGACTTTTAAAAATATTTTTCTAATTATATTGCTAACACTTTTTTTTATAGGATGTGGTGCAAATAAGCAAATTCCTCCTATTTATACTTGGAATAACTATGTAGAAAGCTCTAGTGAATATGGAGTAAAAGGACATGAAAAAGAAGTATTCGAGAAACATGTTGCTGAATTACAAAAAATTATTTTAGATTCTAAAGAACAACATAAAAGAGTAGCTCCAGGTATTTATGCTGAACTAGGACAATTACTTTATCAAAGTGGAAAAAAAGCAAAAGCAAAAGAGTATTTTATACTAGAAAAAACTACTTACTCTGAATCAACAGTATTTATGGATAGAGTAATAGCAAAACTATATGGAGAAGAGAAGTGAAAATAAAAGTATTATTATTAACAATTATTTCGATCTTATTTTTTACAGGTTGTGCTGTATCAACTTCTAAAATAACAAAAGAACAGTATTATCCCAAAATTTATAACAGTAAACCAAATTCAATTCTTGTTTTACCTGCAAAAAATACTACAACTTCAGTTGATGCTACTAATAATTTTAGATATACAATTACAAAACCTCTTGCCGAAAAAGGTTATTATGTATTTCCTGTTCATTTAGTTGATAGCTTTTTCAAAAGTGAGAATTTAGTTGAAGCAGAACAAATTAGAAATATACCAGTTTCTAAACTAAAAGAAATTTTTAATCCGGATGCAATTTTATATGTAGATATTAATGCATGGGATACTGGATATAAGGTTATTACTAGTAATGTTGATGTAGGATTATCTTTCTCTTTAGTTGACGCTAATTCTGGAGAAGAAATTTGGCAAAATAATGCATATGCATATTCTTTCCAAGGATTAGATACTGGAAATGGATTAATAGGTTTAGTTGTATCTGCTATTGCAACAGCAATAAATACAGGAACTGACTATACAAAACTTGCTTATGTAGCCAATGTTGCAGGTACTGCAAATATTCCTTACGGTAAATACCACTCTTTATATGGTATAGATGCCAAACACATACTTCAGTTTACAGATTTTGCTTCTATTGAAGATAATAGATTATATGTAAACCCATATTTTATCCATGGAAATAAAAAAGAAGGTGATATTCCTTTAACTATTAGACAACATGCAAAAGGTTATCATTACTTTCCAGTTGATAATATGAATTTTTTTAATCACAATGGTTATTCAAACTACTATGTAACACAAGAAATTAAAGGGAAAAAGTACTTAAGAAATAGGTTCTTTAAATATGAAAATAATAGACCTTATCTTCTTTCAAAAAACAAAAAAGTTTTTGTTTATACTGAAATAGATGGAACAATTCCATTTAGTGAGGATAGTGGTAAATTCTATTTTAATATTGATAGAGTTGTAGAACTAGAAGAGTTGAAAGATAAATAATTTTTCAACTCTTCCAATAATAAATTTAGATTTTATAAATACTTTCAAAAGCCAAATTTTTGTATAATTTAATCTATTTAAAGAAATAGGCTTAATATGACAGAAATAATAAAATCTAGTTCAACGAGAATAAAAACAGGTGTTGTCTTAATATTGGCAACACTAGTTATAGGGTATATTGATTCATTTTTTATAATGTGGTTACTTTTTGGTATTTTATTAGTGTTTTCAATTAATGAATCAATGAAAATGTATAAAATGCAAAGTGACTCAATATATTTTTATACAGGAATAGTTTGGTTTTTAGCTTACTTTTATCCTTATCCAGAAGATTTAGTATTTTTATTAGCCTTAGTTTATGCTTCATTAATTGCATACAAAAAAGAGATTGATAGAAAACTTTTCTTACCACTTTTATATCCAACAGCTTCATTTTTATTTTTATTAGCACTTTACAATGAATATGGTGTTATGTCTTTATTATGGTTACTTGTAATTGTAGCAGGTGCTGATATTGGAGCATATTTTGTCGGTAGAAGTATGGGAAAAACTAAGTTTTGTGAGACAAGTCCAAATAAAACAATTGAAGGTGTTATTGGTGGAGTTGTAGTTGCAACAATTTTTGGTCTTATTTTCTCATTAGATTATATTTCGACAATTGGAGCAATTGTTATTTCAGTTGTAGTTGCTCTTTCTTCTGTATTTGGAGATCTTTTTGAATCTTATTTAAAAAGAATTTCAGGTATCAAAGATAGTGGTAATATTTTACCAGGGCATGGAGGAATATTAGATAGAACGGATGGCTACCTTTTTGGTGGAGTTCTTATGTTAATGATTCTAAGAGCAATAATTTGATTGTACTTGGTTCTACAGGCTCTATTGGAGTAAATACTCTAAATATAGCAAGAAAATTTGGCTTAGATATTGATGTTTTAGTTGCAGGAACTAATATTGAGTTATTGAATAAACAAATAGAAGAGTTTAAACCCAAAAAAGTTGTAATAGCAAGAAAAGATGACCTTCATAAAGTTAATCATTCTAATGTTAGCTTTGGGGAAGATTCTATTTTAAAAGCAATTGAAAACTCAGAAGCTAAAACAGTAGTAAATGCTCTTGTAGGTTTTTTAGGTTTAAGACCAACTCTAAAAGCAATTGAGTGTAATAAAAAAATTGCTTTAGCAAATAAAGAGTCTTTGGTTGTTGCTGGAAAGTTTATTGACCAAACAAAGCTTAGTCCTATAGATTCAGAGCATTTTGCTCTTTGGTATTTACTACAAAATAAAAAAATTTCTTCAATGACTATTACTGCAAGTGGTGGTTCATTTAGGGATTATCCTCTAGAAAAATTGAAAGATGTTTCTATAAAAGAGGCTTTAAATCATCCAAATTGGTCAATGGGAAATAAAATCACAATTGATTCTGCAACAATGACTAATAAAATGTTTGAGCTTATGGAAGCTGCTTGGTTATTTGATATAAGAAAGCTTGATGCAATTATTGAAACAAAATCTTTAATTCATGGTTTAGTAAATTTTGAAGATGGAAGTTCCACTGCACATATTGCAAATGCTTCTATGCAACTTCCTATTGCCTATGCAATTTTAGGAAAATGTGATGAGCAAATATTAGAACCAGTGGATTTATTAAAAGTAGGAAGTTTAGAGTTTAGAGCAATTGATAAGCAAAGATATCCAATTTGGCAAGTGAAAGATACTATCTTAGGAAACCTTGATTTAGGTGTTGTTTTAAATGCAGCAAATGAAGTAGCAGTATCAAAATTTTTAAATTCTCAAATTGGCTTTTTAGATGTTTCTAAAATAAGTTTAGAAGCATTAGAAAAGTTTTCAGACGTTAAGCCAAACTCTATTGATGACATATTTGAAATTGATAAAGAAGTAAGGGCTTTTTATGAGTCTTGATCTATTACTTCCTTTTGGAATACTTTTAATTTTGGTTATTTATTTAATTTACACTAGAAATAAATTTGAAAAAGATATTGTAAACACCTACGAAGAAAAATTTGAGCAGTGGAAAGAACATTCTAACTCAAATAGTGAAAATAAAAAAGTTTGTAAAGAGTTAGTTGGAATTATTTACAAAGAAGAGTATAATATAACAGTAGAGCTTATAGATGAAAGTGTAAGAAGGAACTTACAACAAGGAAAATATAAAATAAAGGATAAGTAATGAAAGTCTTATTCTTCTTAATGTTGATTTTTTCTTTTTCATTTGCACTTGCAAGTGATTTTAAAAGAAATGGCTCATTAAAAGTTGTTGTAGATAATACAAATAAACTAATGTGGATTGATGATATTAGTGTTTTAAAATTAAAATTTAGCCACGAAGATGGGGAAGAGTATTGTGAAAATCTTTCTTATGCTGGTTTTTCTAATTGGCGACTTCCTGATATAAAAGAGTTGGCATTAATAGTTGATAAAAGAAATGAAAAAACAAATATACACAAAAGCTTTAGATATAGAATTGCAGATGGTTTTTGGGCAAGTAAAGCACACTGGAGAACACTGTGGTTTTATGCTGATTATATGTATTTTGTAAGTGGAACTCCTTATTTTGATAGTAGGCACAAAAAGAAATATGTAAGATGCGTAAGAAGTATGTAGAAAGGTAAAAAAGAAAAAATGGAAAAAAGAGTTTTAGTTTTACATGGATTAGGCGGAAGTGATTTTCCCCATTGGCAAGCACATTTAACAAGAGATTTGATAGAGCAAAATACCCCAGTATCATTCCCTGCTTTACCAAATAGAGATAATCCAAACCTTGAAGAGTGGAAAGCTTATGTAAAAGCAGAGATTGAACACTTTAAACCTACAATTATAGTATGTCATTCTTTAGCAAATATTCTTTGGTTTCATTTATGTGAAGAGTTAGATATAAATCTAAAAAAGTTAATGTTAGTAGCCCCTGTACGAAATAAAGAATTAGAAGAAGCAAAGACATTTTTCCCTTATCCTATTCCTAGTAATTTAAAATCAGAAGAAGTAATTATAGCAGCCTCTACAAATGATCCATACATGAATGTAGAAGAAGCAATTAGATTACAAAGTAAACTTGGTGTTGGAATGAAACTTTTAGAAGAAGCAGGACATATAAATGCTGATTCTGGATATGGAAAACTTGATTGTGCTCTTGATTGGTTAAATAGAGAAGAAGAGTGTGAGGAAAACAGATGATTCTATCTATTGAGTCAAGTTGTGATGATAGTTCCATTGCAATAACAGATATTGAAACAAAAAAATTAATTTATCATAAAAAAATATCTCAAGAATTACAACACTCTGTTTATGGTGGTGTAGTTCCAGAGTTAGCTGCAAGACTTCATGTGGAAGCTCTTCCAAAAATTCTTGAAGAGTGTAAAGAATACTTTCCGAAATTAAAAGCAATAGCTGTTACAAATGCTCCAGGACTTTCTGTTACACTTATGGAAGGTGTAACTATGGCAAAAGCGTTAAGTGTAAGTTTAAACTTTCCATTAATAGCAGTAAATCATTTAAAAGGTCATATCTATTCACTATTTATCGAAAAAGAAGAGATTTTACCTATGACTATTCTTTTAGTTTCAGGGGGACATACTCAAATCATAGAGGCAAACTCTTTAAATAATATGAAAATAATAGCAAGTACACTTGATGATAGTTTTGGTGAAAGCTTTGATAAAGTTGCAAAGATGATGAATTTAGGTTATCCAGGTGGACCAATTGTTCAAGAAAAAGCACTTAAAGGAGATGAAAATAGATTTGATTTTCCCGTTCCTTTAAGACAAAGTCCAAATATAGAGTTTTCATATTCAGGTCTAAAAAATGCAGTTCGAATGAGATTAGAAAAACTAGAAGAAGAAGGACTTTGTGAAGAAGATGTTTGTGATGTATGTGCTTCTTTTGAAAAAACAGCAGTTGCACATATTATGCAAAAGGTGAAAAAACTATTTAAACAAAAGTTACCCAAAAACTTTGCAATAGTTGGTGGGGCAAGTGCAAATATAAGACTTAGAACTGCAATTGAAGATTTATGTCAAGCAAATAGAGTTAATCTTTATCTTAGTGAATTAAAATATTGTTCTGACAATGCAGCTATGATTGGAAGAGTTGCAGTTGAACAATACAAAAACAAAGATTTTACAACAATTGAAAAAATAGATGTAAAAACAAGATTAAAGGAGTTTTGATATGGGTTTAGCTGATTTATTAGCTCAAAATATGGGCTCAGATCTTTCAGGAAATGAGTTTGACACAAAGAAAGAGGACAAAAAGAAAAAGTCTAAATCTAGTGAAGTAATTCCTAAAAATCAACATCAATTAGTTTTTACTTTTGAAAAAAGAAAAGGTAAACCAGTAACTTTAGTTGGAAGATTTTATCTTGAAGAGAAAGACAAAAAAGAGCTTTTAAAACTTCTAAAGAAAAAGCTTGCTTGTGGTGGAAGTATCAAAGAAGAGTGGATTGAGCTTCAAGGTGATGTAAAACAGAAGATAAAACTAACTTTAGAAAAAGAGGGTTGGAAGTTTAAAAAATAAAGGTTTTAAATATGAAGAAAGTTTTTTATGAAGTAAACTCTTTAGATAAAAAGTGTTATAACAAGTTTTCCTTAACAGAAGATATATTAATGGAACATGCAAGTTTTTCTATGGCTAGATTTATTGAAGAAAAGTTTGAAGAAAAAAGTTCTGTTTTAATAGTATGTGGTCCAGGAAACAATGGTGCAGATGGAATTGCCCTTGCAAGATTACTTTATAATAAATTTGATATTAAACTTTATTTGCCTTTTGGTGCTAAATCTTCAATGGCAAAACTTCAAGAAAAAAGAGTAAAGCTTTTAGGTTTATCTTTAGTTGATGAATTAATACAATGTGATATCGTAGTTGATTGTCTTTTTGGAAGTGGACTAAATAAAGACTTAGATGAAAACTCTTTAAATATAATAAACACTCTAAATAAATATGAAAGTTACAAAATCTCTTGTGATATTCCTAGTGGTATAAATATTAAGGGGCAAATAAACCAAGAGGCTTTTTATGCTGATACTACTATTACTATGGGAGCTTTAAAAATAGCACTTTTTAGTGATGAAGCCAAAGATTATGTAGGTGGAATAGAAGTAGCTAACTTAGGTGTTCAAAGAGATATTTATGAAGATGAAACAAATATCTTTTTACTTGAAAAAGAAGATATGAAGTTACCATTTAGAAATAAGAAAAACTCACATAAAGGTTCATATGGACATTTAAATGTAGTTGCAGGCTGCAAAATGGGAGCAGGAGTAATTGCTGCTAAAGCAGCTTTTGGTTTTGGAGTAGGGCTTGTAAGTGTTATTAGTCATGAAGATATAGATTTACCATATCATATTATGCAAACACATTTTTTAAGTGATAATTGTACTGCAATAGCTATTGGTATGGGGCTTGGAAAATATGAAACTGATGAGGTAAAAAAAATATTAGACAATGATATTCCAACAATAATTGATGCAGATCTTTTTTATGAAGAGGTTATATTAGACAAACTTGAAAAAGATGTTGTTTTAACTCCCCATCCTAAAGAGTTTTGTGCCCTTTTAAAATTATGTAAGATCACTGATATAAAAGTTGATGAATTACAAAAAAATAGATTTGAATATGTTTCTTTATTTTGTAATAAATATCCTATGGTAACACTACTTTTAAAAGGTGCTAATACTCTTATTGGTAAAGATAAAAATATTTATATAAATAGTTTTGGAAGTGCAGTACTTAGTAAAGGTGGTAGTGGAGACGTTTTAAGTGGTCTAGTAGCTTCTTTACTTGCCCAAGGCTATGATTCACTTGAAGCAGCAAAAGTTGCAAGTTTAGCTCATGCTATGGCAGCAAATAACTATAGAAAAAATAATTACTCACTAATTCCAGCAGATTTAGTAGAAGAGGTTAGAAAATTATGAAACTATTATTAGTACAAACAACATGTGCTTCAAAGAGTGAAGCTAAGAAAATAGCACAAGTGCTTATTGAAAAAAAATTAGCAGCTTGTATTCAAATGAGTAAAATAGAGTCTTTATATATGTGGAAAGATGAATTTTGCAATGATAAAGAAGTGCTTTTAAGTATTAAAACTAAAAAAGAAAATTTCAAAAAAATCAAAAGCAAAATTAAAGAATTACATAGCTATGATGTGCCGGAAATTATAGGCTTAGATATTAGTGATTCAAGTAAAGATTATAAAAAGTTTATAGAAATAAATTGTTAAAACTTATGGAGGAAAAAACAAAAATGAATGACCAGATTTTAAAAATTGGTGATTATGAATTTAATAGTAGATTAATTGTTGGTTCTGGGAAATATAAAGATTTCCAAACAACTAAAGATGCAACATTAGCAAGTGGAAGTGAACTTATTACTGTTGCTATTAGAAGAGTTAATATTACAAATCCAAATGAAGAGAATTTATTAGATTATTTTAAAGATACAAATGTAAAACTTCTGCCTAACTCTGCTGGATGTTTTACTGCTGAAGAAGCAATTACTACTTTTAGACTTATGAGAGAAGCTACAGGTATTGATATTATAAAACTTGAAGTTATTGGTGATGCACAAAAAACTTTGTACCCAGATGTAATTGATACAATTAAAGCTTGTGAAGTATTAAAAAAAGATGGTTTTACGGTAATGGCATATACAAGTGACGATCCAATTGTTGCAAAAAGATTAGAAGAAGCTGGAGCTGATGCAATTATGCCATTAGCGGCTCCAATTGGTTCTGGTCTTGGAATTCAAAATCCTTATAATATCGCATTTATAAAAGATGCAGTAAAAGTTCCTGTTTTAGTTGATGCAGGACTAGGTTGTGCAAGTGATGCTTCTTATGCAATGGAATTAGGTGCAGATGGTATTTTAGCAAATACTGCAATAGCACAAGCACAAGATCCAATGAAAATGGCAGAAGCTTTCAAATATGCAACTATTGCAGGAAGAATGTCATACAAAGCAGGAAGAATACCTAAAAAACCTTATGCAACAGCTTCTTCACCAGTGGATGGACTAATCCAATTTTAGTAAAAAATAGGAAATTAGAAAATTTTTTCTAATTTCCTATAAAAAGTCTTGACAAATTTTTTTTTATGTTGTATAATTCCGTCCACTTTTTGAAAGATTAGTGAATGTTTCGGGGCGTAGCGCAGTCTGGTTAGCGCACCTGGTTTGGGACCAGGGGGCCGGAGGTTCGAATCCTCTCGCCCCGACCATTTTTGAGTGGTAGGTATAGCTCAGTTGGTTAGAGCATCTGGTTGTGGTTCAGAGGGTCGTGGGTTCGAATCCCATTACTTACCCCATTTTATCATTCTTTCAGGATGATTTTTATATAATTTTTTTACATGCGTCTGTAGCTCAGCTGGATAGAGCAATGCCCTTCTAAGGCATCGGTCACACGTTCGAATCGTGTCAGGCGTACCACTTTATTTAAGATTTGAGTTGTTTTTCAACTGAATCTTTTTTTTTGTCTATATGCGGATGTGGTGAAATTGGTAGACACGCCAGACTTAGGATCTGGTGCCTCACGGTGTGGAGGTTCGAGTCCTCTCATCCGCACCACCTTACTATAATAAAAATCGATAACTTTAAGTTAAAAATCTACTTATTTTTATTTATTATTAACATTATGTTAAATTGCCGCGGAATAGAGCAGTCCGGTAGCTCGTCGGGCTCATAACCCGAAGGTCGTTGGTTCAAATCCAGCTTCCGCAACCAAATTATTACTATCAAAAGAGTTTTAATCCACACAATAAATTGTTTTTTTAGATGAAAGGAACAATAATATGTCAATAACAGAAATAAATTTAATTAAGAAAATAGAAGTATTTTTTAGATTACTTCAGAAAAATGAGAATGTTTTAGATGCACTTAGTAAATCAGGAATTGTAATTCCTAATAGACTACTTACTTTATTTATAAAATAGTAAATAAAATATTAAAATATAAAAAGAGTTAACTCTTTTTATATTTACTCATTTATTGTTATTCTACACCCTACATTTGAAATAGTTTCTATTAAATCATAGTGAAGTTTTGACCTAAGTCTATAAATAAGAGTTCTTAAGGTACTTGCTGAAATAGTATGATTATGCCAAATCTTATACTCTAAATCCTCAAAAGTTACAACAGCTCCATTTGCTCTAATTAGTATTCTAAGTAATTGTCTCTCTTTTAGACCAAGTTTTATAAACATATCTTTGTAGTATAGTTTATCTTTTTCTTTATCAAAGTAATAATCAAATCCTAATCTCATAAGACTTTTGTCAATTTTAGGTACAACTGCATTTTTACTTTTATATATACCTAAAAGAATATTTGATTTAAGTTCATCTCTTTTAAATGGTTTTATTAAATAAGTTACAGGATTAGTTTCAATGGCTCTATTTAATGTTTTTTCATCAGAGTATGCTGTTGTATAGATAATTGGGATATTGCTAGTTTTTTGTATTTGCTTTGCGACATCGATACCATCTTTGTCATCTCTTAAATCAATATCCATTAATATAATATCAGGTTTATTGTCTTTAACACTTTTTAAGGCGCTACCATAATCTGTTGCCATGTCTGTTACAATGAAATCAAGTTTTTCTAAAACTTTCTTGATTTCAAGTGCTACAATTGTTTCATCTTCTACTATTAGTACTTTATTCATGATCTCGTTTTCAAAAATTATTTTTTTATATAGAATTATATCATTTTTTTGTCACACCTTAGTCACGCTTACTCTTTTAAGAATACTTTTTTAAAAAATTTAGATGCCAAATTAGGATTATAAGAAATTATTAAAAAAGGAATATCAACATTTCCATAAGAATCTAATTCTTTTTCTACTTTCACTCCACCAAGCTTTTCAAATAGTTTTAGATGATCTGCTCTAATCCCTGAAAGAGCTAGATTGATGTCATTATTTATAAATATATTGTAGATACCACACATTAGATATTTAAACTCTTGATTAAGACCTTTGTTTCTATTTTTAACAATATTTCTTGATATCTCACCTATAAGGTTAAACTCTTCTCTTTGTTTTGTAAAAGAACATTTTTTTTCAGATGGTAACCCATGATTTGAATCAAATATCAATCTTATTGTTCCAGATATTTCATTATTATTCTTACAATAAATTACTGCTGAGTTTTTATCAAATACATCAAAATTTAATCCAGCAATCACATCTGGACACTCTTTTTGATAAGAGATTTCATGGTAAACATTACTTCTTAGTTTAAAAACTTCAATAAGTTCTTCAGCACTAAGTGCTAAACTTGTATTTGTGTATCTATTATCCCAATTCAATCTTTTATTAAAACTAATGGTCTCTTCAATAGTTTCTTCTAGAAAAACTCTTTTTTTAAATACTTCAAGAGCATATCTTTGCTCTTCATTGAACTTTTCAGGCAGGTGATTTATCTGTTTATTTATATTATGTTTTACAAACTCTTGCAAGAAGTTAATTGATATGTTTCTATTTAAGTGACTCATTGTTTGTCCTTTTTTAGACAAATCTTACATGGGTATTGTCACAGTTTATGTCACAAAATTGTGAAAATTAGGGCTTAGAAAGTGGTATTTATTTTACATCCAACATTAGGAATAGTCTCAATAAGTTTGTATTCTAGTTTAGCTCTTAATCTATAAATCAAGGTTCTTAATGCTCCTTTTGATACTGGATAATCAGGCCAGAGTATATATTCCAAGCTATTAAAAGAGACAATTGAACCTTTAGCTTCTACTAAAATATTTAAAAGGGTTCTTTCTTTTGTGCTTAGTTTAATTATTAGGTTTTCATAAAATAGTGTTTCATCTTTCATATTATAGTAGTAGTTTAAGCCTAAATGGATGAAGTCTTTATTTTTGAATAATTCAATAGAGCTATTTATTTTATGCAAAGCTAAATAAATTGTTGTTTTTAATTCTTCTCTTTTGAAAGGTTTCAATAAATATGCTATTGGATTTGTTTTGACTGCTTTTTTTATTGTTGCTTCATCAGAATAAGCAGTAATATAAATAATAGGAATATTTTTAATTTTTTGTATATCTATTGCTGCTTCTATACCACTTTTACTATTTTTTAGATTTATATCCATAAGAATAATAGAAGGGTCATTTTCTTTTACACATTTTAATGCTTCATCATAGTTTGTAGCACAAGCTACTACAAAGTAACCAAGTTTTTCAATACTCTTTTTTATATCTAAAGCAACAATTGTTTCATCTTCTACAATTAGAAATTTTTCATTAGTCATCATCTTGCCAGATAATTTTTGTTTCTACTCCCTCTGTTGATTTTATCTTGATATCACCCTTTAGCTGATTTTTTGCAAGTGTATCTACAAGGGTTAAACCTAAAGAATCAGTTTTTTTATTTTCGTCAAAACCAATTCCATTATCTTTAACGTGGAAAATAATTTGATTATTCTTTTTAAAAAGCTTGATTTCTATATTTCCTACAAAGTCAGGGAAAGCATATTTAAATGAGTTTGTAAGAAGTTCATTTAAAATAAGACCACAATAAACTGCTTGTTCCATTTTTATATTGGCTCTTACATCTAAATCAATATCAACATCTTTTTGATAACTATCAATAACTTCTTCAATTAAAGCTTCAAAATATTCATAGGTATTTACATGTGAGATATTATCTTGCTTATATAATAACTCATGTAAATGGCTCATTGCATTTATTCTGTTTTGAATTGTTACTAAGATATCTTGAAGTTTTTCATTGTGTATTTCATCGGCTTGAAGTCTTATCAATGATACTATTGTTTGCATATTATTTTTAACTCTATGATTTAACTCTTTTAAAAGCAACTCTTTTTCTACAAGAGTCTCTTTTAAATCTTTTGTTCTCAAAGATACTTCTTTGCTTAGTCTTTTTGTTTCATTTTTCTGATGAACAATAAGTCTTTTATTTGCTTCATCTTTGTCTTTTTGCAAACTATTGATTCTATTTGCAAGGGCAATTGAAAAAATAGTTGCTTCAGATACAAAGGAAGCTTCTACAATATATGGGAAATAGTCATAAACATTAAATATTCCGGCACTTGATAAAAACATAGTAAGTCCAGATATTAAAAATACAAACCAACCAAAAAGTATGAAGTATGCTTGTTTATTTCTTTTTATTGTTGCATATAAAGTAAGACCCATTAAATAGATTAATAAAAGCATTGTTAATGTATTTCTATGTTTATCATATTCGTCAGTCAATAGGAAAAAGACTATTGAAATAGGAATTAATATTAAATAAAAATTCAAGAAAGCATTATTTTTAGGATATTGTTTTATATTTAAAAACTCTTTTGTAAAAAAAGCTAGGGCTATTATAGGAATAGCAACAATCACAGATGCAAACTTCAATACTTCTTCAATCCAGCCTTGAGGAAGTATATAAATTGTTGCAAAACCAACATATAAAATATGATGAATAATAATACCAACAATATATACTACATAGTATAAGTAGCTTATATCTTTAGTAAAAAAGTAGATAAATAGATTATATATTCCTAAGATAAACATTGCTCCAAAAAATAAAGCAAGTATCATTTGATGTTTTAACTCTTTTTCAAAGAAAGTAAAGTTTTCCCAAAGTTTTAGTTTTATAATCATAGTAGTAATATATGAACTTGCTTTTATATAAATAGTTTTTTCACTCTTTGGTTTGATAACAAGTAAAAAAACAGGGTTTACAGTTTTTATATCATTATGTCTAAAATATAAGCCCTTCAAAGATTTTATATTATTTTGTAAATCATAAAATGTGACATGACTTGTTAGTGCATTGTCATATTCTAAAACTTTTTTAATAGGTTTATTTGTTGGATTCTTTAGTTTGAAACGTATCCATACATTAAAGTTTGGGGCATATCCATATGAGAGCCTACTTTCACTATTTTCTTCAAAAAGATTTTCATTCTCTTTTATCTCATTTATAGTTAATTCTTTTGTATAGTCAATGTATATATCTGAATATTTTAATATATCTAGCTTTTTTATATCTTCATAAACTAAAACAGGTTTAGCATAAAGAGTAGTAAATAATAAAAACATAGAAATAATAATTTTATTGAGCATTAAGTATCCTAATAATAATTATTAAATTATACACAAGATAGATTATTTACATATAAAATATATCTTTTTTGTTATTATTTAGGAAAATAGTAACACATAGCCTTATATTATATTAATTTAAGGTTTATTTGTTAGAATTTCAACCCTAAAAGTTAAAGCAACTTTTAGTTTGGGGTATCGCCAAGCGGTAAGGCACTGGTTTTTGGTACCAGCATTCGTAGGTTCGAATCCTGCTACCCCAGCCACTTTTTCAATATTGGTTAGCCGCGGAATAGAGCAGTCCGGTAGCTCGTCGGGCTCATAACCCGAAGGTCGTTGGTTCAAATCCAGCTTCCGCAACCAATTTTATTTTAATTTTTATCTTTTTTTATTTCAGAAGCTGTTTTAATAATATCAATACCATATTTTTCTCTTAAAGCTTGTATTTCATTTCCTAGTTTTTTCTTTTTTAAGTCATTTTCATATTCAAAAATATTATAGGTGTGTTCATTCTCTTTTGAAAAATTATATACAGTTATATTTAGTTGAACAACACCGTGAGAAGGATGGTTATCATTTTTAATAAATAATTGTTTTATCTGGGCTTTAAAATCTTCTTCATTAAATATTCTATTAACATTTATAAAATCTTTTGATTTAATTCTTGACTCATATCTTATTTGTAAAGCATATGATAAAGGGTTTTTTTTAGCTTTTTTCACTAAAAATGATAAATATCTACTAAGGATTATAACTCTTCTTATAAGCTCTTCTCTATCATAAATTGCATCAAAACTTCTTCCTATACCAATAGATTTTTTATCTCTTTTCATATTAAGTTTATTATCTTCAAGTCCACAAACTCTATTGTATAGCTCAATTCCTGGTTTTTTCCATGAGTAAAATAGTTCTTTTTTACTTTCTATATCACCTAGGGTTTTTATTCCATAACCCTTTAATCTCTCTTGATATTTCTTTCCAATACCAGGAAACTCTTCTATAGGAATATCTTGGATAAAATTTTTAATATGCTCTTTTTTAACATATTTTATTCCATTTGGTTTCGCATATTCTGTAATTAATTTTGAAAGATATTTAGAAGGAGCTATCCCTATAGAAATAGGAAGATCTAAATCTTTTTGAATCTTTTGTTTTAATTTGAAAGCAAACTCTTCTACCTCGTCATCTTTTATATAACCACTTAAATCTCCAAAAAATTCATCAATAGAAAACTGTTCTACAAGGGGAATTTCTTTTTTAAGTAAGTCACTTAGTTTTTTTGATAACTCATGATATAAAGGGTAGTTTGGTGGAAGCATTTTAAGCTTAGGGCAGAGTTTTAAAGCTTCATTTACACTCATAGCTGTTTTAACTCCAAAGGATCTTGCTTCATAAGAGGCTGTTGTTATAATTCCTCTTATTCTTCCATTTTCATCTACAAAATACTCTTTAAAGCTTTTTTCTCCTTCATTTGTAAGAATGGTACTTACAAAAGCTCCTCCATTTTCGCTAATTTTTCTAAGCTCTTTTTGACTAGAAAAAATATTTAGATTACTTCTTCCTCCTACAGCAGCAGGAATATTTTCTAAACTTTTATCAACAGTTCTATGGGCAGATACAAAAAAGCAGTCTAAGTCTAAGTGTAAAAACATAAAATTATTATAGCAAATAATATTTCAATTTGCAATAAAATTTCATATGGTAATATTTGAAATTAAATCAATTTCATCATCAACAATGATAATTACATCTATACAATAAGATACATCAAGTTTTTTTATTTGTAAATAGTAGTCAATACTTCTTTTTAGTTTTGATATTTTTGAAGCAGTTATGTTGTTTATAGCAGATTCATAGTCAATTGAGGATTTTACTTCTATAAAGTGATAGATATCATTTTTTTTTGAAATGATATCTATCTCACCAAGTTTTTTGGCATAAAAGTTTTGTTCTATTATTTCAAAATCAAAAGATTTTAAATAGTCACATGCTTTTTGTTCAGCTACTTGACCTTTTTCTTTTGTTGACATAATTTTTTAATCAACCACCACCAACAAATTGTAAAAGTTCAAGTTTATCATTTTCTTTTACAGTATATGAATTCCACTCATCTTTTTTTACAATTTCCATGTTTACAGCAGCTGCCATTACTTTTTCTTCAATTCTTAATTCATCAATAATTGCTTGTAATGTAGAGTTATCTGGGAAATTTTTATTTTCTCCATTAACAATAAGCTCCATTTAGATTCCTTTGTTTTTAGTGATTTTAACACAAGTTTCTTTTATACTTATCAAATATAAAAGAAGCTTTTTGTTTTAAGATATGAATGGAAACTAGAAAGTTTCCCATTCATCGTCATTGCTTTTTTCTGCTTTAATTACTTTATTTTGTGCTGGTTCTTTTTGTTCTACTTTTTTTGAAGTAGTAGTTTGGTTTGAATAATCAACTTTATTAGAAGAAGATTTTGTTGTATTTACACTTGATTTATTCAAAAATTCTGATTTATTTGCTTCATTAACAATATTTATTGCCATTTGTGAAGTTTGATTTGCAATATCACTTGTATTGTTTGCAATACTTGCATTTTCTTGAGTTGCTTTATCTAGTTGTGCAACTGCATCATTAATCTGTGCAATACCTGTTGTTTGTTCTTTTGAAGCAGTTGTAATATCATTGATTAAACTTTCTGTCTCTTGAACTTTTGCATAAATTCCATCATATCCCTCAATCATTTTTTGAGAAATTGATTTACCATTATTTGCTTTTTCTGTAGCATTTTCAACAATAGTTTTAATCTCTTTAGCTGCTTCAGCTGATCTACTAGCTAGGTTCCTAACTTCAGCTGCAACAACTGCAAAACCTTTTCCAGCTTCACCAGCTGTTGCTGCTTCTACTGCTGCGTTTAATGATAAAATATTTGTTTGGAATGCAATTTGGTCAATTACAGTAATTGCATCTGCTATAAGTTCAGTTTGTGCATTTATTTCTTCCATAGAAGAAGTAGTTTCGTTTGCCAGATTTTGACCTATTTTAACAGAGTTTGTTAATTCTTGAGTATATGTTGCCATTTGTGTAATATTTCCAGAAGTATTTGTAATAGTTCCAGTAATCTCTTCTAATGCAGCTGCTGTTTCTTCTAATGATGCAGCTTGTTGATTTGAACTAACACTTAATTTTTCAACATTTGATCTTAGCATTTCAGCATTTTCATTCATTGTTGTACCATTTTTTAAATTATCAAGTAACATTCTATTGATAATTTCAGATAACTCATTTAGTGTTTTTGCAACTTCACCTTTAGGGTTTTGAATATTTTCTCTAAAGTCTCTATTTTTAAAGCTGCTTAATACTTTGTTAACTTCATTGATATCATTATGAACATTATTTTCCATAATTTCAAGCATTTCATTAAAGATAATTTGTAACTCTTTAAGGGCTTCATTTTGAGTTGTTTTATCAATCTTTTTATCTAAGTGTCCAGCTTTTACTTCTTCTACAACTCTTTTCACATCATCTATTAAAGCGGCATCTTGTTCAATTAAAGATTGTGTTTTCTTTATATTTTCATTAACCTCTTTAGACATAGTACCAATCTCATCTTTACTACTATCATCTAGCATATCAACATTTGATTGTTCTTTATTTAAGTATTTAAAGAAAGAAAGTAAACCATTTTGGAAGTTTTCAAGTGGATCAAAAATACTTTTCTTTGCAATTAGTAACATTATGAAAGCTAAGATAATCATAACTATAAGAATAATTATAATATTTGTAATCATAGTATTGAAGATTTCTTCTTCAGTTGCAGCTTTCATTTTATTAATTGAACTACTAATATTATCTACATATGCTCCTGTTCCAATAATCCAATCCCATGGCTCAAACTTCATTACATAAGAAAATTTTGGTTGTGGTTTTTCAAAACCTGGTTTTGGCCATACATATTCAACTAAACCACCTTTTGGATTTCCTTGTGTAATTTTTACCATTTCATTGAATAAAAAAACTCCATTTGGGTCTTTGATTTTAGATAAATCTTTCCCATTTAGTGCTGGTTTAATAGCATGCATAATCATATTTGGATGAGAATCGTTTATCCAATAGTAACCAGCCTTGCCATATCTGATACTTTCAATGGCATCTAAAGCAGCTTTTTTATAAACTTCTTCTTTCTCAGGATTAATTTGAGCTCTTTTATAAAATGCCTCTACAGTTTTAACAGCTATTTGTACATAACTTTTTAATTCTGCTTCTTTTGAGCTATAAGCATCGCTTTCAAACTTATCTGTAATTGTTTCAGAGGTTTTGTATAGTGCAATATTTGATTCAACTAAAATAATCACTGAAACAATTACAATAGAACTGATTACAATGGCTAATAGCTTTGCTTTTATCGATAGATTTTTCATTCAAGTCCCTAGTCATAATTTATCTATATTATTTTACTTAAACTAAGGTATAAAGGAGTTTTTTAAAAAAAATAAAAAAAAAATTTATTATAATTGTTACTTTTTTACATATAAAGTTTTAAACCTATCTCCCATTCCAGTAGGTTCTATAAGAAGTTTGACTTTCTGTAGTTCTTTTAAATATGTAGGCTCATTTGTGTTAGTTTTTAAAATTTCAAGTAAATCAATTATTCCAAAATCAACTAGTGTATTCATTTGAGTATTAAACTTAATATTATTGATATTCTTTTCTTTAAAAATATTAGTTAAATAATTAAAGCAAACATCATAAGTGATATCACTATTTTTATAATTTATGCATAAATCCATTTCTTTATCAAATATAGGAAATACTTTATGGTCTTTATATATTCTTGCAGAGAAGTCATTTCTGTAAAATTTATCTCCATAATCAAAGGTTAAAAAGTGAAAGTTATCTATATTTTTACATATAACACTTATAAACTCTTCATAATCTAAACAAACTTCACCTTTAGTAAGTTTATATTTTTTGCAATGTTCAAGAAGCTTTTTATTTTCACATTTTTTAAAAACTATTTTCTCATTTTCAATAAATCCTTGATACAAAACCTTATCTTTTTCTAAGATTAGCTCACAAGCAAAGGCATCAAATATTTCATTTGCAACAATAAATGCAGAATCTAGTTTTAATTCTTTTATATCATTATAATGAATGAAATTAATTTCATTGCCAAATGATTCTTTTAAATACTGTTTTTGCACTTTTTGTAAATGTTCAAATCTTTCAACAATAGCAAAGTTAAGTCTCTTTAGAAGTTCTGGTTTAAGTGTATATATAAATTGAATTATATCTGCTAGCAAGTAACCATGATGTGCTCCAATTTCTACAATTGAAGTGTCTTCTTTTAAGTTACCATTTTGAATTTCATCTACTATTTCTTTAGCAATTGCTCCACCAAAAAAACTTGAAGTTGAAACAGAAGTATAAAAGTCCCCTTCTTTTCCAATCTCTTTATAATTACTATAATAACCATCATTAGAATAAAGCCATTCTTGCATATATTGTTTAAAAGTTTTTTTCTTTGAATTCATTTTTGAAGTTTAGCTAAAAAAGTTTGAGATTCCTATACAAGGTGTAACTACATTGTAAATGAATTTAGATATAATAACGGTAATAAATTATTTTAAAATAAGGAGTAGCCCAATGGAAAAAAGAACAAAGATTTTAGCAACACTAGGACCTGCAAGTAACAGTGTTGAGATGATTGAGGGGCTAATAAAAGCTGGAGCAAATATGTTCAGGCTTAATTTTTCACATGGTGATCATGAATATCATTTAAATACATTAAATAATATTAGAATTGCTATGAATAATCTTAATACTACTATTGCAGTATTACAAGATATTTCTGGACCTAAAGTGAGAATAGGTGATGTAAAAGAGCCTTTTGAACTATTAAAAGGTGATGAAATTACTTTTGTTAGAAATGAAATAGTTGGTTATAAAGAAGCTGATAAAAAATATATTGTTTCTATTAATTATCCAGAATTACTAGACAAAGTAAAAGTAGATGAATATATCTATTTATATGATGGAACAATAAGAGCTAAAGTAATTGAAACAGGTGAAGAGATCAAAGCAGTAATAGAAAACCATGGTATATTAGCTTCTAAAAAAGGAATCAATTTTCCAAATACTGTAATTGATATAGATGTAATTACTGAAAAAGATAAAAAAGATATTGCTTGGGGTGTTGAAAACAAGGTTGATTACTTTGCAATTTCTTTTGTACAAAATAGAAGAGATATGGAACATGCAAGAGAACTTCTAGGTAACTATAAAGGAAAACTTATTGCAAAAATTGAGAAGTTTGATGCCGTTGAAAATATTGATGAAATTATTGAAGCAAGTGATGGAATAATGGTTGCAAGAGGTGACCTTGGAATTGAAGTTCCTTATTATGAGGTACCAACAATTCAAAAAAGACTTATCAAAAAAGCAAATGAAGCTTGTATGCCAGTTATTACTGCAACTCAAATGCTTTTATCTATGACAGAAAATGAAAGAGCAACTAGAGCAGAAATCTCAGACGTTGCAAATGCTGTTTTAGATGGAACTGATGTTGTTATGTTAAGTGAAGAGAGTGCTGTTGGAGTTGATCCTATTAATACTGTGCAAACAATGGCAAATATTATTAAAAAGACAGAAGAAATTTATCCTTATGATAAACATGAAAAATTAGCATATCATGATGAGTTTGATGTTATTCAAGCAACAGCTACAAAATTAGCAGATGATTTAGGTGCAAAAGGTATTATTGCTCTTACAAGTTCTGGTAAATCAGCCATGAAAATATCAAGATATAGACCAAGAACACCAATTTATATTTTCTCTCATAAAAGAAGAGTTTTAAATCCTTTATGTGCAAACTGGGGAGTATTTCCAATTGCTAAAATAAAAGCTGCACAAGCTTCTAAGATGATCCATATTATGCTTAAAAAACTTGAAGCAAAAGGTGTACTTGATAAAGAAGGAGTTTATATAGCAACAATTGGATATCCAGTTGGTATTCCAGGAAGTACAAATACCATTAAAATTTTAACACCATCAGAAATGGATTATTATTTAAATCTTCCATCGATGAAGAAAAAATAGTTAGATTTTAAAAGGAAGCTTTATTCTAAATAAAGCTCCTTTGAATTTTTCGTTCTTATAAGTAAAGTCTTTATTCTCAACTTCAATTTCACCCTTTAAATTTGAATCAATTATATTTTTAGTCATATATAGACCTATTCCAGTACCTTGAGATTTAAATTTAGTAGTAAAATATGGTTCGAAAATTCTAGTTATGATATCTTCTTTTATTCCACCTGCATTATCATAAATTTCAATCAGAGCATTCTTTTTTTGTTTTTTTATTGTTATAAAGATATATCTAGGAGAGTTTTTTTCAAGTAAGGCATCTTTTGCATTATTTAAAATATTTAAAAGTACTTGTATAAGTTCATTTTCATAGCTGTGAATAAAAACTTCTTCTATATTAAAAATAAGTTCTATATCTTTATTTGATAAGTTTGCAGAAATAAGATTTAATACATTATTTAAAGTACCCTCAATTTTAAACTCTTTGATATGTTTATCTTTTGAGTAATAGTTTCTAAAATCATCAATTGTATTTGATAATAGTTTAGTACTAGTTACAATTCCTTGTAAATCTTTATCCAATTCTTCATCATTAATTCTACCTATCTCTTTTTTTACCCTGATACCACTTGCTAAAGTACTAATAGCTGATAAAGGTTGTCTCCATTGGTGAGCAATATTTCCAAGCATCTCTCCCATAGCTGCAAGTTTTGCTTGTTGGTTTAATAAAGAGTCTTTTTGTCTAAGAGTATTAACTTGTTTTTTTACTTTATCTTCTAATTCTTCATTTAATTTATGAAGTTTGTTATTACTATTTTCTAAGCTTCTTGAATAGTATTGAAAAATATTTTTTAATCTCTTTGATAAAATCAAGATAATAATTATAATCACAATAGTAACAAGAAGTGAAGCAAAAACTATAGTAGCAATATCATTTTCTAAGTTTTTTTCTAAAAGCTCTTGCTTTCTATTTATTTCTTTATTTAAATTGTCATTATAAAGACCAGTACCTATTACCCAATCTAGAACAGGTACATATCTAACATAAGATATTTTTTTAGAGGGTACATATCCTTTAAAAAGTTTTTCTGACTGTTGATATTCTATAAATGCAGATTTATTTTTTATTGCTTTATTAACTATTGAAGTTACATTTTCTTGTATTTTCTCATCAAGTTTATTAAGTGGTACTCCTTCTATCTTTTTATTTCTATGTAAAATTGATGTACCTTTTGAATCTATAATAAAAATGTATGAACCATTAGGATATTTAAGTTTTTTTAAAAATTCTATTGAATTATTTGATATTTTTTGTTTAATATCTTTTGTATATAAAGCACTACCAATAACAATATTCAAAGGTTCATATATTTTGATAAACCCAATTTTTTTTTCTTTTTCTTTTGAGTTAGGTCTATTCCAGTACCAAGTAGCAAAACCTTGATTTTTGTTATTCTCAAATGTTTTTTCAAAATTTTCAAAAAGACTAGTTCCTTTTATATCTTCTATATTTTTAAAAGAAGTCCCCACATGTGAAGGAGTACTTGCATTAGAAATCACTTTTGCATCTTTTCTATCATAAAGAAAAAAGTATCCATCTTTATTTTCAAAAAATCTTAATTTACTCATTCTTTCATTTATGAAAGAGTAAAACTCTTCTTTTGAAAGATGAGAATGATTTTTATACATAAGGTTTAAATTCAGGTAACCAAGATTTACAATATCTCTTATTGCATGTTTTGATCTGATGATTTCATTTTTATAGTTTTCATTTAGTAGAAGTGTTAAGTTATCAATCTTCTCTTTTATTGAGCGTTTTAATTCTAAAGTATGGATTTCTTGTAGTTTATCTATTTCATTATTATGTGATTCATATCTTGAAGATATGAATATGTTTGTAAGAATAAAAGATGTTAGTATTACCCCAATAATTGGTAGAAGTACAATCCATTTTATGATTTTTATTTCATTAGTTAATTTACTCATAATAAATTATTATAGCATAAAGCTATAATAATTGAGAGTTTAATTAAATAATTTTAGAATATATCTCTAAAAGTTCAATTTGTTTTTGTAGTTCTAATATATCCACTTCTAAAGATTTAATTTTTTGTGAGTTTGCTAAAGTATCAACGTCACTTTGTGTTTTTAATTGTGCATTCTTTTCTTCAACAATAATTTTTAGTAAAGAGTCATATAGTTTATAGTCTTCTTTTGCTATGTCTTTTTTTCTTTCAATCATATCTATTTTAGAAAGTTTTGTTTTATAAAAGTTTTGTTCTTCTAAAATTATATTATTTAGGTTTAATTTTGCTTTTAAATATTCAATTCTTTGTGCTTGAACATCATTTAATGCTCTTACATCAATTGGCATTGAAACAGAAACACCATAGTTAGTTGTTGTTTCATCATTGATTGCAGGGTTTTCATCTGTATCGTGATAATGACTATAGTCCATACTTACACTAAAAGTAGGTAGGTATTGTGATAAAGACATTGTTATAAGATAATCTTTTTGTTTTATATCAACTCTTGCTTTTGCTAGTTCTAGTGAGTTTGCTAAAAAGTTTTCTTTATCAGTAAGAGTTAACTTTGGTAACTCAAACTTTGTATACTTTTTACTAGCTAGATTATTAAAGTTGTTTTCTAACTCTTTTTTCTGAAAGTATAAATCTGCTAAAGAGTTTTTAACTGTATTTGCATCTATAATGGCATTGTCTAGAAAAGAAGTATCTAAAAAGCCATTTAATACTTGTTCTTTTTTTCTTTGAATATCAATATTTGCATTTTTTAATAAATACTCATTTTTTTTGATATTTAAATCTATAATATGAAGATTAAAAAGTAAAGTAGTTACTTGTTTTATTAACTCTTTTCTTTGTGTTTCAATATCTAAATCATTATATTTGTAGTTTACATTTGCATATTTTATTGCACTATAAATTCCACCACTTTTAAATATAGGTTGGTTTATTGATATCATACTTCTTGCTGTATCATAAGTTTCAGTATAATCTTTTTTATAGCTCAAAGTAACTGGGTTAATCCAGTCTTTTCTTAACTTTGAACTATTTTCTTCATTTTGTTTTTTAGAAAAATCAATAATATCCAATCTATCTTGTGAAAGTATTTTTTCATCTAACTGTTTAGCAAAAGTATTAGATATAAAAACTGTTGAAATAAAAAATAGACTAGCTAATTTTAGATATTGCATCATCTAACCTTTTAAATCCTTCATCAATCTCTTTTTTAGATATTGTTAATGGAGGTAAAAGTCTTAATGTATTTTTTCCAGCTCTTAAAACTAAAACACCTTCTTCAAAAGCTTTTTTAATGATATTTGCAAGGGTGTCTGCATCTTTGATTCTAATACCTTTCATTAAGCCTACACCAACTTTTTCATTTAATAAAGCAGAGTGTTTTTTAGAAAGTTCATTTAATTTGTTATCAAAATAAATAATAATTTCATCTAATTGCCCAGAGTTTTTATAATCATCTAAAATATCTACTACTTTACAAGCTGCTGCTGTACTTAAATAGTTTCCTCCAAAAGTAGAACCATGGTCTCCATAAGTAAATAGGTCTTTAAGTTTAGTTACAACTGCTCCAATAGGAACTCCTCCTCCAAGACCTTTTGCTAAAGTGATAATATCAGGTTCAATTTCATATAGATTTGAAGCTAAGAATTCACCTGTTCTATATACTCCTGATTGAACTTCATCAATAATTAATAAAATATCTTGCTCTTTTAAAAACTTTGCAAGTTCTTGTATATCTTTTTTATCAAAGGGTTGAACTCCACCTTCTCCTTGAACTAACTCAATCATAACTGCAACAGTTTCATCATCGATTGAATTATATATATCATCAATTCTTGCATCATATTTAAAACCATCTGGATATGGTGCGAAGTTTGGTGAGTGCATTGATGCTTGTCCTGTTGCTTTAACTGTTGTGATAGTTCTTCCATGGAACGAGTGTTCTAAAGTAATTACTTTATATCTTTTTTTATCAAATTTAGTTTCACCATATTTTCTTGCTAATTTAATAGCTCCTTCATTTGCTTCTGCTCCAGAGTTTGCAAAAAATGTTGCAACATCCATTTCTGAAAGTTTTGCAATCTTTTCTGCAAGTTTTGCTTGTGGTTCAATTGCATAAAGGTTTGAAATATGAATAATATTATTAGCTTGTTTACTAATTTCATCTGCAACTTCTTTATTTCCATGACCTACTGAAACTACTCCAATTCCTGAAGTGAAATCAATATAATCTTTATCAGTTTCATCGAAAAGTGTTGCGTTTATACCTTTTTTAAAGTTTACATAATTTCTTGCATATGTTTGAAGTACAAACTGCTTATCTAGTGTTTCTAACATCTGTTTTCCTAAAAAATATATTATATAAAAGTAATTATATCTAATTAATATTAACGAAAGTTATCAATGATTATTTATAGCTTTCTGATAATATCGATTTAAGTCAAAAAGTCCAAACTGTAGTTTATTTTGCTTTTTAAACTCATTGGTAAACCAATCGTAATCATCCCAAAAATTAGGATTTGCTCTATTTATTATATATTTTAAAATTAATTTTTCTTCTTCTTGGCTTTCTTGATAGTCATTTATAAGAGTAAAAAATTCATGTAAATCTTTCTGTTTCACTTTAATAAAGATATTAGGATATGAACCAACTATTCCTTTAATAAAATTGATTCTATCTTTTTTGGGATTTAATCTTGAATCTTCATCAAACATAAGTGCAACATTATCATGCCATCTATTTATAATCATAGTATAAATTAGATTTTCACCATTTTCAAGCTCTATTTTTATATAAGCTAAATTTGTTTTATCATCTGTATGATATTGAATAAATTTAGAATTGTTTGGAAGGGTTAATGTTTTTAAAGTCTCTTCAATCTCTTTTTTATTTGTATATCTTTCTAATATTTTTGCTGGAACATACTCTTTGTCTATAAAATTGATTTTATCTTTTTGTATATTTAAATATGAAAATAGTTTATTGGTAAATTCTGTTTTATATTTTTTTGTTTCATAGTTTATATTTGGTTCATTATCAGAAGGAATATAAAAAGACAATCTTTTAGCAAACCAACCTTTATACCAAGAGTTAAAGTGTTCACGTCTTACATCTTTAGGTAAAAACTCCAAAAAGTTTGTTTCCCCTTCAATTCTAAGTCTATCCATATGTTTTCTTACTAAAAATTGGTGTGATGTACTTCCAAAAACATCAAATCCAGCTACAAGTGAATAATAAAGTCTTTCAATTAAAGGAAAATCAATAACCCACATAGTTTTTGGAATATTTCCTAAAGCACCTTTGTGAACAGAAGCTGAATCAAAATGTCTATAAATAGTTAAAACAGAGTCATTACTATTTTTATTTCCTTTCCACAGATGTTCAAAGCCTAAGCCCTTTGGGTAATGATTTTTGTAAACTTTGTTTTTATTTTCAAAATATATTTTTGCTTGTTGATAGTTTTTGATAATTGTAAAGGTTTCTATTAAGTCAGGAGTTTCTCCATACTTATTTGGGATAGAAAGATTTTTTAGGTTATTATCTAAAAAGTTTTTATCATTAACTGTGATATCTGCTTCTGGGTCCATAAACATAACCCAAAAATGGTCATTGATTACATTTAGTGCAATTTGACCTTTACAAACAGGACCTCTTATGTATGTCATTATAAAATAATGAATATCATCAAGTATAAATTTATATCTACTTTTTGCAGGTATTTGTTTAAATGTTTTTAATGCATTCACAGAGACTTTAGTGTCAAAAAGAGGCATGTGAGGCTTTTCATGCCATTTTGTATTTATAAATAGATCTTTATATGTTTGTAATTTTTTGTCATCTAAACTATAAACCATATGTGTTTTATGAACAATTGTTGATGTAATAGGTCTTATTCTATAGTAAAACTTTTCTTCAATTTGAGTATATGGAAATCTTGTTGCAATAATATCAATTTTTCCACTTTTTGTTCTTGATCTTACTATTTGAAAAAAGTTTTGACTATTTTTATCAAAACTTAGGTGTGCTAGGAATAAGTGTTCATAGATATATCTAGCCGTAACTTGATACTTTATGTTTTCATTATTAAAAAACTTTTCAAACTTTTTTATTTGATTTTTTTCTAAAGTAGTTGTTAAATCTTTTTTATCATCTTTTAATTTACTAGAATTTAGCCATGATTTTAAAATATTATGCTCTTTTTTACTTAAAGCAGGAAAGCCGTAAGGCATAGCTTTGTGAGGATTATCTTCTAAATAATCATCTAATTCTTTTTGATTTTTCACACAGGCTAATTCATCTGTTTCAGGAGAATAGTCTCCTTTATTTATAGGGTTCTTTTGTTTTTCTTTTAATAGTCGTAACATTATAGATTCATTTGATTCTTCTTTCTTTGTTACTGAAAAGTAATCTCTTTTTCTCCATTGTTCTTCTGTTTTTGCATCTACAAAAAGTCTTGATGGTTCAACAGCACTTAATCTATTTGCATATATATCTTCTTTTGAAGCACCTCTTGTAAGTCCTTCAAAAGATGAAAGTTTTAATTGACATGGTGAGTTGTAACATGAGTGACAAGTAACACATCTATTATCAAAAATAGGTTTGATATCTTTTGTATAAGAGAGTTGTTCTGTTGCAAATAAGACATTTGAGAAAACTAAAAATAAAGCCAGTAAAAAGTGCTGGGGAAGGTGCATATATAAATCCTAAAGTTATTAATGAAAACATTATACATTAATTTAAATTTTTAAAGCTGTTTTTGATAAAATCAAAACTAAAATTAAAGGGAAAAAATGCAACACCTCATATCTACTTCTGACTTTACAAAAAATGAAATCTTAGAACTTTTTGATGATGCAAAAATGTTTTTAGATATGCAAAGTAATGAGATTTTAAAAGGTAAAATTATTGTAAATCTATTTTTTGAAGATTCTACTAGAACAAGAAGTGCTTTTGAAATGGCAGCAAAAAGATTAGGGGCACAAGTAATTTCTTTAGATGTTGGAAGAAGTTCAAGAAGCAAAGGCGAAACTATTTTTGATACTATTGCAAATATTAATGCAATGAGTCCAGATGCAATTACTATTAGACATAGTGAGTGTGGATTACCTGGCACTTTAGTTGAACATGTTGATTGTCCAATTATCAATGCAGGTGATGGGAAAAATGAACATCCTACTCAAGCCTTATTAGATTTATTTACTATTTATGAACACTTTGAAGGAGAAACAGAAGGTAAAAAAATTGCAATTATTGGAGATGTAAAAAGCTCAAGAGTTGCAGGCTCAAATAAAAAACTTTTACCTACTTTTGGTATTGATGTAAATTTTGTTGCACCAGATTGTTTTAAATATGAAAATGATGAGTTTAAACAGTATGATAACTTATCTGAAATTATTGATGAAGTAGATGTTGTAATGAGTTTAAGAACTCAACTTGAAAGACACAATGAAGTTTACTTTACATCATTAACTGAATATGCAAAAGATTATTGTGTAACTAAAGATACTTTTGGAGATAGAGATATTTTATTACTTCACCCAGGACCAGTAAATAGAAATATTGATATTTCAGATGAAATGTTAGCAGACCCTAGAAATAAAATTTTAGAGCAAGTTAGAAATGGAGTTGCAGTAAGAATGGCAATTCTAAAAAAACTTATTAAATAAATTGAATAAAGACTTACAAAATATATTAAATAAATATGGCTCTTCAAGGGAGCCATTTTTTTTCCTAATTTCTTATGATTTATCACAATTTTATGTGAAACCACTAAAAGAACTTTCTAGCGAAATAAAGTATGAGATTAATGAAAAGGTATCTTCAAAATTAGCAAATGAAAATTTAGAAAAGAAAGAGTTAAAGAAATATCCAATCTCTTTTAAAGCGTATAAAAAGAGTTTTGATATTTTACAAGAACATATAAAAAATGGTAACTCTTATATTTTAAATTTAACAGCAAAAACAAAAATAGAAACAAAATTTACACTAGATGAAATCTATGAAAAAGCAAATGCTAAATATAAACTAAAGTTTTTTGACAAATTTGTTTGTTTTTCTCCTGAAAAGTTTGTAGAGATTAAAAAGAATAAAATCATGACTTTTCCTATGAAAGGAACAATTGATAGTAAAATAGAGAATGCAAGTGCTAAGATTTTAGGAAATATAAAAGAGATGGCAGAGCATACTATGGTTGTTGACTTACTTAGAAATGATTTAGGAATTGTTTCAAATAAAATCAAAGTAGATAAGTTTAGATATATTGATAAAATAAATGCAGGAAATAAAAAACTTTTGCAAGTTAGCTCAAAAATAACAGGCCATCTTAATGAAGATTGGCATAGTAAAATAGGGGATATTTTAACTTCAATTTTACCAGCAGGTTCAATAACAGGAACACCAAAGAAAAAAACTATAGAGATACTAAAAGAGAATGAAACTTATGATAGAGATTTTTATACAGGTATTTTTGGAGTATATGATGGAAAATCATTAAACTCTTGCGTTTTAATAAGGTTTATTGAAAAAGATAAAGAAGGTAAGCTTTATTATAAAAGTGGCGGTGGAATTACTTGTGACTCTAATGTAGAAGATGAATACAAAGAGCTTATTGATAAAGTTTATTTACCCTTTTAATTACAAAAAGATTACACAAAAACTTATTTTTTAATATTGTAACCAAAAAGTTAATTTTTTCTATTAAAATCCTTGAAATTTTTTTTGAGGAGAAGAAATGAGAAACACTATTTTTGTAATAGAGTATGCAAAAGGAAGTGATAAAGGGTTTGATGGATTTAGGCCTGATACAAAACCAATTTTAGACGCAATTGAGGATGTAACTGATTATAAAACTGAAATAGTTTTTTATAGACCAAATAGAAAATATGAACTACTTGAGTATCTAAAAGAAAAAGCAGTTTCAGTAATAAGTAGAATTAATCCAGGAAATTTAAAAGAAGTTGATGAATATTTTCAATTTCTAAAAGCATTAGGAAATTCAGGAGTTGAAATTCATACTCATCCAGATGTTATGATTAATCTTGATTTCAAAGATATCCTAGCAAAACTAAAAGGAACTAGACTTGGAGATGAAGATACATACTTTTATAATACATTCACTGATTTTGCAAGAAAATTTCCTGCAGATTTAGATAAATATGGAATTAGAGTTTTAAAAACAAACTATGGTTCTACAGGTGAGGGTGTATATTTAGTATCTAAAAAAGATGATGGTTCAATTTTCTCTGTTGAGGCTGTAAACAATGAGAAATTTTATTATGATAATATCAATGAATTTTTAGAAAAGTTTGAATCAAGATTTGAAGAAGAATCAGAGTATGCTGCATATTTCAAAGAGAAAAATGGTTTTGTAGGATGTAGATATTTAGAAAGAATTTCAGAAGGTGAAGTTAGAGTATTACTAGTAAATGATAAACCTATTTCTGTTGTGCATAAAAAACCTCAAGAAGGGGAGTTTTCTGCAACACTATTTTCAGGAGCTCAATACAAATATGAGTCACCAGATGAACCAAAATGGAAAGATGTAGTAAAGCTTACAACAAAAGGTTTAAAGGATTTAAAACCATTTTTAAAAGGACAAAATTATCCTCTTCTTTGGACTATGGATTATATTATGGATTATGATAAAGATGGAAATGATATTTATGTTTTATCAGAAATTAATTGTTCTTGTGTAGGAATTACAACAGAACTTCAATATGCAAAAGAAGTTGCAAAGGTTTTTGAAACAAAAAAGAAAAAATTTAAGAAAAAGTAGGATTATCCTACTTTTTTGCTTCTATATCTTTTTATAATTTGTTTAAACAAAAATAAAAGGATATAAAATGAAAAATACTGCACTACTATTAGTAGATTTACAAAATGACTATTTCTCAGAGTTTAAAGGAGCAAAGTACCCTTTAGTAGGTACTTTAGAAGCTTCAAAAAATGCTTCAATACTTTTAGAAGAGTTTAGAAAAGAAGCTTTAAATATAATTCATATAAAACATGAAAATCCAAATGAAAATGCACCTTTTTTTCAAATAGGTTCAATAGGAGGACAAATACATAAAAGTGTAGAACCTTTAGAAGAAGAAACTGTAATAAGTAAAAATTTTCCAAATTCATTTTTGAAAACACAACTAAAAGAAGTTTTGGATGAGAAAGAAATAGACTCGCTTGTTATCATAGGAGCAATGACTCATATGTGTGTTGATGCAACACTTAGAGCAGCAAAAGATTTTGGCTATAATTGTACTATTATAAATGATGCTTGTGCCACAAGAGACTTAGAGTTTAATGGAAATACTGTATCTTCACAAGAAGTACAAAATAGTTTTATGGCTGCATTTGAGTTTGCTTATGCTAAAGTAGAAAGTACAAATGATTTTTTAAAAGGTTTTAATAATTGAAATTAAATAACTTACTTGTTTTATATGTATATGATAAACACTCTTCTAAAGATGAAGTTTTACCAATTTTACAGAATAACCTAAAAAAGGTTTTTACTGCAAATAATATAAAACAAGCTAAAAGTTGTTATAAAAAATATTCTCCATGTATTATCGTTTTAGATGACTCTTTTTATGATAATACAATGGTGAAATTTCTTCAAGAAGTTAGACAAAGTGATATTAAAACAGCATTTATAGTTTTAAGTGCCAATAAAACAAATGCCTATCTTTATGACTTAATGGAGCTTTATATTACAAAATATATTTTAAAACCCTTTTGTCAAGAGAAATTTTTAAAAGCTTTAGAAAAGTGCCTTGAAGTTATTGAAAGTAGAATATACAGTAATGTAAACTTAGGTAAAGGCATATTATTTAACTTTCAAACCCAAAGTATAACAAAAGAAGGGAAGGTCTTTGTTTTAAATAAGAAAGAATCCATCTTAGTAAATCTTTTTATTCAAAACCCAAATAGAGTAATAACTTATGAAGAACTAGAGTATCATATTTGGGATAATGAATGCACAACTGCAGCATTAAAGTCATTGATTCGTGACTTTAGAAAAAAAACTTATAAGACAATCTTACAAAACTTTTCAGGTATAGGTTATAAATTAAATATACAAAATTAATTTTTACTCCATAGTTTTAAAAAGTTTAAGAGATCATACTTAACATAGATATTTTCGGTTATGTCATGTTTTGTTTGGGGAAGTACTACTACTTTTGCATTTTTATATTTTTTTAGTGCTTTTGTACAGTGACCTTGTACTTCATAATCTCTATTTGGTTCAGAATTTTCACTAAAAAACTCATCATGGGTTCCAATAATATTTAAAAAAGGGTCATTCTTTTTTGCTCCAATTTTAAAATCTTTTGAGTAATATCCATTTTCACAAGAATAAGCTGTAACAATTCTTCCTTTAAATTCATTGCCTTTATAAAATGCGGCAGCTAAGCCACCTTCTGAATTACCCATTAAAAACATATTATTTTTATCTATAAAGTTAAACTCTAAAATATTTTTTAGATTATAGACAATCTCTGCTTGTCTTAATTTATGAACCTTTTGATAGGAACTTAGTTTGTCAGGGGTTGAATATGTAGGTCTATTTTTGATTTTTAATGAGTTTGGAGAAATGAAAATAAAGCCTTGTTCTACAATCCATTTTCTATAAATAGTTCCTTTATTTAAGCCTTTTGACCCATGGATAAATAAAACAAGAGGAAATTTTTCTTTATAATCTTTATAGTCTTTAAACTCTTTTTTTAACTTATATAATTGTCCAAAGTAGGGCTTTTTAATTCCCATAAAACCTTTTGGCAACCCAATATATGCATATTTAAAAGTATCATAGAAGTTCTCATATTTCTTTATTGTCTTTTTTATTTTAATCAAACTAGTTGTTCCTAAAATTTTTTTAGATATTATAACTAAAAATATTAACAATAAAGAGACAGAATAAATGAACTATTTTGAGACTATAAAGTGCGAAGATTATGAGGTTTTTAATTTAGAATTTCATGAAAAAAGAGTTGCTAAAACAGTATCTTTAAACTTAAATTTACAAGAGTATATTTATCCTCCATCAAATAAATTATATAGATGTAAACTTATTTATGATGAAAACTCTATTTTAAGTGTTGACTTTTTTGTTTATGAAAAAAGAGAAATAAAAAGTTTTAAAATTATAGAAGATGAGAAAATAGAATATTCAAAAAAATATTTAGATAGAAGTAGTCTTGACAAACTTTTTGAGAAAAGAGAAACTTGTGATGATATTATTATTATAAAAAATGGTTTTATCACAGATACTTCAATTGCAAATATTGCTATTTTTGATGGAACTAACTGGCTAACTCCTAAGAAGCCACTACTAGAAGGAACAACAAGAGCAAGACTTTTAAAAGAGGGTTCTTTAGTTGAAAAGGATATAGATTTACAAATGTTAAAAAAGAGTAAAAAGTTAGCGCTTATGAATGCAATGATTGATTTTGATATTATAGAAGATTATTCATTTTCTTCGTAGATTCTTTTTAAAAGATTATTCCATTTATCCTCTTTACCCCAATCTATATTTTTTACCTTTTTATAGATTTTTTTATTTTTTAAAATAAATGCTTCTTTTTCATTAAAAATAAATTTTGGGATTAAATCTGGTCTTTTATTAAAAGGAAGAACTCTAAAACTTAGATTATCCAAAATTAAAGGCATTGAGTTTTTATTTTCTAAGTAAGTTAATACCATGTGATAGTTTGTTGCACCTTTTACTTTTACAACAGCTAAAAAAAGTTTATCTTTAGAAATTCCAACTTCTTTTAGAGTAAAATATTTTGCAATTGCATAATCCTCACAATCTCCTTTTCCTTCAATAAGAAACTCTTTTGGAGTAGCCCAATAATCATCAGAACTATATTTTGTTGAATCATCTACTGGTAAAATTTTATTATAGAAAGTATTTACATAATTTAGTTTTTTTTCTAATGTAAAATCTTTTATCTTATTTTTTAATTTTAGATATTTTATAAGTCGTAAATAAACAGCTTTTTTATTTGGATTATCTTTTAATTTAATTTTATCTTCATTAGTCAAAGATATACTTTTTGCTTGTAAAAATAAAGTAGAAATAAAAATAAGTAAAATTATGCGTTTCATAAGTTATAATAACAAACTAATTTAAAATGCAGGATTAAAAATGATTAATAATATATTAGAAGATGTAGAGTATAAAGAATTAGTTAGTGAACAAGTTAAAGATACGATGATTTATTTAGTAAACAAAGGACAAGAGTTTGCAATTACTGCAAATATTGATGCAGTTGATTTTACTCCAGAATTGCCATCTGCAACAAAAGATCAACTTGCAAAATTTTCACTTTTTATACTTAAAAACTATACCTATACTACAATTAAGATTAGTGAAAACCACATAAGTTTTGAAGCTGGTTTTGGAAGTGAAAATTTTGGTTCAACAGTTAAGATACCTTTCCATGCAGTTTTCCAAATAGTTGTTGATGAATCAATTTTATTTGTTAATTCTATTGCAACAATAGATAAATACAATGAAAATGTAATTAAAGAAAAATCATTAAATATTTTTAAAAATAATCCAAATAATAAAAGATTTAAATAAATTGACTTTAGAACGAGAAATAAAAACTGCATTTAAAATCTCTATCCCTGTTATGATGGGATACTCTGTTTTAGGTTTTGCCTTTGGATTACTTTTAGTCTCTTTTGATTATCCTTGGTATTTAGCACCTCTTATGTCACTTTTTATATATGCAGGGGCTTTACAGTTTGTAGCAATTAATTTTTTTAATGCAAAAGCAGGATATATTGATATTGCATTAGCTTCATGGTTTGTAAATTTAAGACAATCTTTTTATGGTTTGTCATTATTAAAAAGGTTTAAAAAAACAGGGAAGCTAAAACCTTATTTAATATTTGGGTTAACAGATGAAACCTATGCACTTTTAACAACAATAAAAGATGATGAACAATTAAAAAAGAAGTGGTACTATTTCTTTTTAACTGCATTTAATCAAAGTTATTGGTTTATTGGATCAACATTAGGTGCTATTGTAGGTTCAAATATTGAGTTTAATACAGCTGGTTTAGAATTTTCTTTAACAGCCCTTTTTGTAGTATTATGTATAGAACAATATAAAAATCTAAAAAATCCAATACCTTTTTCTATAGGTTCAGTTGCTTCAATAATAGCTTTAGTTCTTGTGCCTTCTGATAAGATGCTTATTGTAACTATTTCACTTTCTTTACTGTTACTTTTTTTCTTTAGACAAAGGCTTAATAATGAGTAGTATGGAGCTTTATATTGCAATTGCAATTATGGCAGTTGTAAATTTATTAACTAGGATTTTCCCATTTGTATTTTTTGCTAAAAATGATTTGCCAAAATCAATGGAGTTTATCGAAAAGTTTTTCCCTGCAACTATTATGACAATTTTAGTTTTTTATACTTTGAAAGATATTGATTTTTCTTTATATCCTTATGGAGTAAAGGAAATTGGAGGAATAGTTTTTACTGCTCTTTTACACTTAACATTAAAAAATTATTTAGTTTCTATTTTCTTGGGAACTATATTTTATATGGCTTTAGTACAATATTTTTAGTACTAAAGCTTTTTTCTTTTACTAAAAAAATAAAATGTGAATTAGGTTTTAAGATGAGCAAAAGCTCATCAGTGAGTTTATTGTTTTGGTGAGAATGGGAATAATGCAGATCCCCAAGTAAGTCCTGCTCCAAAAGCATCAAATAAAATCATATCTCCTGCTTTAACTTTACCTTGTTCATAGGCATAATTCATAGCCATAGGTATAGAAGCAGCTGAAGTATTTCCATATTTATCAACAGTAACAACTGTTTGTTCCTCATTTAGTCCTAAAGCTTTACCTACTGCTGAGATAATTCTATAGTTTGCTTGATGAGGGATGAAGTGAGTAATATCTTTATTTGTGATATTATGTTTTTCCATCATTTTTTCAACATCAGATGTCAATGTTTTAACAGCAAGTTTGAAAGTTTCATTTCCTTTCATTTTAATACAAGCCATTTTATTATCTAAAACTTCTTGTGAGCAAGGGTGTTTACTTCCTCCACCAGGAGTTTTAATTAAGTCATCAAAATTTCCATCACTTGAGCAGTTTACATCAACTATAGCTTCTTCTTTTTTATCTGTTGCCGAAATAATTGCTGCACCAGCACCATCTCCAAAGATAAAGCAAGTTCCTCTATCAGTATAATCTAAAATTGAAGTATATTTTTCTGCACCAATAATTAGTACATTTTTTTTCATTCCCGCTTCAATGAAGGCTTTTGCCACAGAAAGTGCATAAACAAAACCTGTACATGCGGCACTTACGTCAAATGCTTGAACAGTAGGTAAATCAAGTTTTGATGCAATTAAACAAGCAGTAGATGGCATACAAAGATAATCAGGAGTTACTGTTGCACAGATAACTAAGTCAATATCTTCTTTTGCAATATTTGCTCTGTCGATGGCAACTTGTGCTGCCCTTGCCCCTAAATCAGATGAAGCTTCATTTTCTTCTGAAATTCTTCTTTCTTTGATTCCTGTTCTTTTAGTAATCCATTCATCTGTAGTGTCAATGATTTTTTCAAAATCAAAATTAGTCATAATCTTTGGAGGTATATAAGCTCCAATTGATCTAAACGCTGCATACGTCATAAAAATTTTCCTTAAATAAAAAAGAGAGATTAAGAGCTATATTGCTCTAATCTCTCTTCAATATCGTTGTTTAAGTTAGAACTTGCACTATTGATAGCTTGAAAAATTGCATTTTGAATAGCTTTTGGGTTTGATTTCCCATGTGCAATTATAACTGGGGCTTTTACACCTAATAGTGGAGCACCACCATATTCAGCATAATCTACTCTAACTTTTAAGTTTTTAAATACTTTTCTCATTAATACTGCACCAGCAATTGAGATAAGTGATCGTTTTAGGTTTTTCTTAATAATTTGACCTATTGTATCTGCTACACCTTCAGCAGTTTTAAGTAAAATATTACCAATAAACCCATCACAAACAACAACATCAACTGAACCTTTAAAAATATCACTACCTTCTACATTTCCTGCAAAGTTAGGAATTTTAGAAATTAGTTTAAAGGCTTCCTTAGTAACTTCATTACCTTTACTCTCTTCTTCCCCATTACTTAGTAACCCAACTAATGGTTCATCAATTTGTAAAACATCTCTTGCATATACTTGACCCATAACTGCAAACTCAAATAAGTTTTTAGCATCACAGTCAACATTAGCTCCAACGTCTAATACTAAAGTATTTTGGTTTTCACTTGTTGGCATAAGTGTTGCAATTGCTGGTCTAGAAACACCTTTGATTCTTCCGATTCTAAGTGTTGCTAAAGACATAGAAGCACCTGAATGACCTGCTGAAACTACTGCATCTGCATCACCAGTTTTAACTAAATCTATTGCTTTATAAATAGTTGAGTCTTTTCTTTTTAATGCATCAGTTGCAGAATCAGTCATACTGATAACATCTTCAGTATGTATAATTTCTACTCTGTCTTTTAAGTGTGAAGGAATTAAGTTTTCAAGTTGAGTTTTATCACCTACTGCAACAGCAGTAAAGTTATTATTTAGTCTTAGAGCGGCAATTAAACCGTCTATTATGGGTTCGGGACCGAAATCCCCTCCCATAGCATCAATAGCAATTTTAAGCATTAGTTTTTGTATTCACCAGTATTTGGGTTTACCGTGTGAGGCATCTTCCAAGTTCCATCACTATCTTTTACTGGTCTTTTTAAAGTAATTTTATAGTGAGTTCTTCTCTTAGCTGCTCTAGTATGAGATACTCTTCTCTTAGGTACTGCCATAATATTCTCCTTATTTAATATTCTTTATCGACTAATTCAATATCTGTACAATTATTGCAGATATGATAGTCACTGTATATAGATGATAATTCACTTTCAATAATTTCATCAAAGTTTATCATATGGTCATCTATTTCTATTACTAAGTCATCTGACTCAGAGGATTCATTCTTGAAAATACCATCACTTATCAAGAAATTAAACTCTTCCTCTAAAGTAACAGTATCGTCTTCACCACATCTTGCACATTGAACTGTAGTTTTACCATTTAAAGTGCTGTCTATTTTGACTAAAGATGGCGATATTTTACAAAAAGTACCTTCAATTTTAACTGAATCGAACTGGGCACTAAAGTTTTTAGGGCTTTGTGGTACTTTTCTAAATTCTATTTTCATTTAAAATATGAACTATTCTTAGCAAATTTCTCTGTCAGAGAAGAAAAATTTAATTTCGATAGCTGCATTTTCTAAAGAATCTGAACCGTGTACTGCATTTGCATCAATTGATTCAGCGAAATCAGCTCTGATTGTACCAGCTGCTGCTTCTTTAGGGTTAGTTGCACCCATTAAGTCTCTGTTTTTAGCCATTGCGTCTTCACCTTCTAAAACAGAAACAACAACTGGTCCAGAAATCATGAATTCAACTAATTCACCAAAGAAAGGTCTTTCTGCGTGAACTGCATAAAATGCTTCAGCATCTGCTTTAGATAACTGTACTTTTTTTGTTGCAGCAATTCTTAATCCGTTTGATTCAAATCTGTCTAAGATTTTTCCTACAACGTTTTTAGCTACTGCATCAGGTTTAATGATTGATAACGTTTGTTCCATTGGTATTTTCCTCATTTATTTTTTAAGTCGCGGATTATACCTAAAAAATAAAAAAAAGGCAAGTAGTAAAAAATACCACTTACCTTATATAGTAAAATTATATATAATTATATTGAAAATTAGTTATTAATCTTCAACGCAAGGTTCACCTTCAGTCATACCTTCTCTAACTGGTTGAGCTGCACCATCTCTTGCATCCCATACGATACATCCTTCAGTAGGACATGCTTCTGCACATGCAGGTTCATCATTGTCACCAATACATTCAGTACATGTTTGAGGGTTTACATAATAAATATCTTCACCTGTTGGATTCTCATCGTTATCAACAATTGATTCAGTTGGACATTCATCTAAACATGCATCGCAATTAATACAAATATCTGTAATCTTAACTGCCATTTATAACTCCTTGTTAAATTTAAGAAACTTTAGCACAGTAATAATAAATTTATCTTTAAGTCTTTATATTATTAAAAAACCCACAGAATGGTAGTTTAATGAAAATAATAACAACTATCAAATAGTAAAAGTATATAAAACAAATTATTTGGATAAAAATTTTCCTAAAATAAAACTTATCTTAAATTTTAAACTTTATCTATACTCTTATTATTAGTTTCAAATAATTTGTACTATAATTTTATCACAAATAAATTTTAATAAAAGGAAATTACATGTTAGTTACAAAAAAAGCTCCAGATTTCACAGCTACAGCAGTACTTGCTGATGGTCAAATTGTTGAAGATTTTAACCTATATGATAACATTGGTGAGAAAGGTGCGGTATTATTTTTCTATCCATTAGATTTTACATTCGTTTGTCCTTCAGAAATTATCGCATTCTCTAAAAGAATTGAAGAATTCACTTCAAGAGGTATCAATGTAATTGGTGTTTCTGTTGACTCTCAATTCTCTCACTTTGCATGGAGAGAAACTGCTGTTGAAAATGGTGGAATTGGAAGAATCAAATATCCACTAGTTGCAGACTTAAGCAAACAAATTTCAAAAGATTATGATGTATTATTCGGTGAGTCTGTAGCATTAAGAGGATCATTCTTAATTGACAAAGATGGAACTATTAGACATGCAGTAATTAATGATTTACCATTAGGAAGAAACATTGACGAAATGATCAGAATGGTAGATACAATGTTATTTACTAATGAGCACGGTGAAGTTTGTCCTGCAGGATGGAACAAAGGTGATGAAGGTATGAAACCATCTACTGAAGGTGTAGCAGAGTACTTAGGTAAAAACGAAGGTAACTTATAATATCTTTTAAAGATGCCTCTTTAAGGCATCTTTACCTTTTGTAATATTTAATTTCTTGACTTTTTTTTAAATAAACACTAAAATAACATTATAAAAATTCTTAATAACACTACATAACTACATAACTTTATATATGTAATTCTATAAAAGGCAAAATATACTTATGGAAGAGTCAAAAACTCAATCTAAATCAAAATCTGCTAATAATGGCAGAAAAACAAGAACTCACGTACCCGTAGAGGGCTTTAAAATTGAACAACTTAGGGAACTCCCTTTAGAAGAACTTCTTAAAATAGCAAAAGACTTAGAAGTAGAAAACCCACAAGAACTTAAAAGACAAGACTTAATGTTTAACATTTTAAAATCACAAATTGACCAAGGTGGTTTTATTCTGTTTACAGGAATTCTTGAAATTAAAGATGGTGGATTTGGTTTCTTAAGAGCCATGGATGGAAACTTCTCTGATACTTCAAATGATTCTTATGTTTCTGCAACGCAAATTAGAAAATTTGCATTAAGAACAGGGGATATTGTAAGCGGACAAGTTAGACCACCAAACAAAGACAGTGAAAAATATAATGCTTTATTAAAAATTGAAGCTATTAATTACCTACCAATCAACGAATCAAAAAACAGACCTTTATTTGATAACTTAACTCCTTTATACTCAACAGAGAGATTTAAATTTGAGTATGACCAAACAAGAATGACAGGTAGAATGTTAGACCTTTTTGCTCCAATGGGTAAAGGACAAAGAGGACTTATCGTTGCACCTCCAAAAACTGGTAAAACTGAATTATTAAAAGAGTTAGCTCATGGTATTACTAGAAATCATCCTGATACTCACTTAATGGTTCTATTAATTGATGAAAGACCTGAAGAGGTAACAGATATGCAAAGGTCAGTTAAAGGTGAAGTTTATTCTTCTACTTTTGATTTACCAGCACATAATCATGTAAGGGTTGCAGAAATTGTTATTGAAAAAGCAAAAAGACTTGTAGAGATGAAAAAAGATGTTGTAATCTTACTTGATTCTATTACAAGACTAGCAAGAGCATACAATACAGTTACTCCAAGTTCTGGTAAAGTACTTTCTGGTGGTGTTGATGCAAATGCATTACATAAACCAAAAAGATTCTTTGGTGCGGCAAGAAATATAGAAGAGGGTGGTTCTTTAACTATTATCTCAACAGCACTTATTGAAACTGGTTCAAAAATGGATGAAGTTATTTTTGAAGAGTTCAAAGGTACTGGTAATAGTGAAGTTGTATTATCTAGAAATGCAGCAAATAGAAGAGTATATCCAGCTCTTGATATTATTAAATCAGGAACAAGAAAAGAAGAGTTACTTCTTACACCTGAGATTTTACAAAAAACTTGGATTTTAAGAAATGCAATTGGTTCTATGGATGAAGTAGAAGCACTTAAATTCTTATATTCAAAAATGCAAAAAACTAAAAACAATGAAGAGTTTTTCGCAGGGATGAATGAGTAGAAAAATGTAGTCCCAAAAGGGGCTGCTTTTTTTTATTCATAATCCTAAGTATAATAATCAAGATTAAAAGACTAGGTATTCTTAAATAAATATCAAAATTATAAATAAGTTGCCCTTTTAATACTTGTTTTATGCTTTTTTGTATAATATTCGGCCAGAAATAAGGACTTGTTATGATAACTATTAAAAATCTAAATAAATTTTATGGTAGTACAAAAGTTTTAAATGATATATCAATTGATATCAAAGAAGGTGAAATTTTTGCTATTGTAGGACACAGTGGCGCTGGAAAATCTACACTTTTAAGATGTATAAATGGACTTGAAGACTATAGTGATGGTTCATTAAGAGTAAATGATAAAGAGATTAAAACACTTGATAAAAACAGTTTAAGAGAGTTTAGAAAAAAAATTGGAATGATTTTTCAACATTTTTCACTAATTCAAAGAAAAACTGTATATGAAAATGTTGCATTACCTATGCAACTTTGGGGATATAGCAAAAAAGAGATTGATAAAAAAGTAAATGATTTATTAGCTCTTGTTGGATTAAAAAATAAGCTAAACTCATATCCAAGTCAATTAAGTGGAGGACAAAAACAGCGTGTTGCTATTGCTAGAGCATTAACTTTAGACCCAGAAGTTTTATTATCAGATGAAGCAACATCTGCCCTTGACCCAAATACTACTACTTCAATTTTAAATCTTTTAAAAGAGATTAATGAAAAGCTTAACATTACTATTGTAATTGTTACTCATGAGATGGAAGTTGTAAAACAAATAGCACAAAAAGCACTTCTTTTAGAGCATGGAAATATCATTGGTTTTGATGATACTGAAGAGTTGTTTTTAAAGCCTGATGAAAAGATGAAACACTTCTTAGGTGAAAGTGAAGTTGTACCTGCTCAAGGTATAAATATTAAACTCTATTTTCCAAAAGATAATGCTTATCAATCTTTTATCACCAAAATGGCAAGAGAGTTAGATATGGACTTTAATATTGTATGGGGAAAACTTGAAGAGATTAATACTCATATTGTAGGAAATATGGTTATTAATATTGAAGAAGAGAATCAACAAATAGTAATTGATTATATAAAAGAGCATGATATTGTATGGGAGGTATTATAATGGTTGATATTTTATTACCAGCACTTGGTGAAACTGTATATATGTCATTTGTATCTACTTTTTTTGCAGTAATAATTGGATTTTTCCTTGCAATTATTCTAATTCTTACTTCAAAAGATGGATTAAGAGAAAATCTAAAATTATATACAATATTAGATGTTGTAATTAATACTTTAAGGTCTTTCCCTTTTATAATATTAATGATTGTATTATTTCCTCTTACAAAGTTTTTAATAGGAAAAAGTATTGGTACAACAGCTGCTATAATTCCTCTTACGATTGGAGCTGCTCCTTTTATTGCAAGATTAATTGAAAGTGCATTTAAAGAAGTGGATAGAGGTGTTGTTGAAGCTGCAAAATCATTTGGTGCAAGTGATTGGCAAATTATTTTTAAAGTAATGTTTGTAGAAGCAATGCCAAGTATTATTTCTGCTATTACTTTGACTTTAATTACAGTTATAGGTTTTTCTGCAATGGCAGGAGCTGTTGGTGGTGGAGGTTTAGGAGATGTAGCTATTAAATATGGATACTACAGATTCCAAACGGACACAATGTTATATACAGTAGTTATACTGATTGCTTTAGTTCAATTAGTACAAAGTACTGGTGATTATATTTATAAAATTACTAAAAAATAAGAAAGGATATACATGTTAAAAAACATTTTAAAATTAGTATTACTTGGTGCTGTTGCATTAGGTTTTGTTGCTTGCACAGGTTCTGAAGAACCAAAAGAAGAGGCTAAAAAAGTTATTAAAGTTGGAGCTACTCCAGTTCCACATGCAGAGATTTTAGAAGTTGTAAAACCACTTTTAAAAGAAAAAGGTTATGAGTTAGAAATTGTTGAGTTTACTGATTATGTTACTCCAAATATCGCAGTTGATGAAGGTGAGTTAGATGCAAACTTCTTCCAACATACTCCATATTTATTAGAGTTTAACAAATCTAAAAATACAAAATTAGTTAAAACTGTAAATGTTCACTTAGAGCCAATGGGATTATATTCAAATAAAATCAAATCTATAGATGAATTACAAGATGGTGCAACTATTGCAGTGCCAAATGACCCAACAAATGGAAGTAGAGCTTTAGACGTATTAGTTAAAGAAGGTTTATTAAAATTCAAAGATGTTCAGTTTAAAACTGCAATTGATATTATTGAAAACCCAAAAAACTTAAAAATCAAAGAGTTAGATGCTCCTCAATTACCAAGAGTACTTGATGAAGTAGATGCTGCGATTATTAATACAAACTATGCTTTAGCAGCGGATTTAAATCCTACTAAAGATGCATTAGTAATTGAGTCAAAAGATTCTCCATATGCTAATATTTTAGTAGTAAGAGAAGGTAATGAAAATAAAGATTATATCAAAGCATTAGATGAAGCGTTAACATCAAAAGAAGTTAAAGATTTTATTGCTAAAAAATATAAAGGTTCTATTGTAGAAGCTTTCTAATATAAAAGAAGGAAATTTTCCTTCTTTTATTTTTCCTTTACAAACATATTTATTACATATGTGACGGCTGTAAATGCTACTAAACTCAAAACCACAAACATCAAAATCTCACTAATAAACATGACAATTCCTTTGCATATCTTTTAATAAATGAATGCTCATTCATAAAGTAAGCAGTATAAAGAAAATTGCTTTATATAACTCTTAAGTAGTTTTAAAAACTTTTGAATATTGTTCTAATCTAAAATCAAAAGTAGTATAGTTTGGATTTTGTAATTTTCTTTCTTTGAATAGTTTATTTGAACCAATATATCTATTTGCTGCATTTGATGGAGAAGTTAAAGAAATAGTTTTGATTTGTCTATTATCAAAGAAAAATTTATGCTCTTTTGGAATATCAGAAGATACTAGCTCAAATTTTATTTTTTGCTTTTTTAATATCTGTCTCAAAAAATATTCTGGACCATTTTTGGAATTTCCTCCTGTGAAAATAAGAGTATCGATATTTTTATATTCATATAAATAGTTAAGTATATCTCTTAAAATGATTTCACTCATTCCTAAATCACTTGCATTTATCTTTTCTCTTTTGCATGATTCAACAATATCACAAATACCAATTTGGTTTTTATCTAAAAACTCTTTTCTCATAGTTATAGCTTCTTTTGATTGATTGTAAATCAAATTTAGAGAAAAAATTTCATCTAAACATTTCCACAAAAGCCCATCTTGTGAACCATAACAAAAGTCAACATCATTTTGTTTAAACTCTCTTGTACAAAATCTTGGTGGAGGTAAAGTACCTACAATAATCTTTTTTGTATCTTTATTTAAATAAGGTTTATACGGATGAAAGTGATGAAACAAGTTATTCCTTTGTCTTTTGCTAATTCTAACGTTTAAAGCTTAAAATATTAAGGCTTTAAATATATATTATTTAACTAATTAGTTATAACTTTTTAGGTATAATCTTTCTTATTTTATAAAGGTTTTGTTTGAAAGTTGGTGTGTTTGATTCAGGTCTTGGAGGTTTAACAGTAGTTCAATCTCTTGCAAACTCTTTAAAAGGGCTTGAAGTTTTTTATATAGCAGATACTTTATTTGCACCTTATGGAGAAAAAACAAAAGAACAAATTTTAAAACATAGTTTGGATATTACAAATTATTTAATAAAAGCACATGATATTGAAGCGTTAATTGTAGCTTGTAATACAGCAACATCAGCAGCAATTATAAAGCTAAGGGAAGAGTTTCCCAATTTGATTGTAATAGGAACTGAACCTGGAGTAAAACCAGCAATGCTAATAAGTGAATCTAAAAGTATTGGAGTTTTAGCTACTCCTGCTACTTTAGGTGGTGAAAAGTATCAAAAACTTTTAAAAGATTTATCTTTAGAGCATGAATTTACAGTTTATGAGCAAGCTTGCAAAGGTTTAGTAGAACAAATAGAAAATGGAAAAGTTTCCCATGTAGATACACACAAGATGTTAACTACTTGGTTAGAACCTATGAAAGAAAGAAATGTTGACACTATAGTTTTAGGTTGTACACATTATCCTTTAATTAGTCATTTAATAAAAGAGATTATGGGAGCAAATATAAAACTTATTGAGACAGGGTCAGCTATTGCAAGAAGATTAGAAAGCTTCATTTCTAATAATATAAAAGATGAAGAAACAAAAATAAAAGTCTTTTATACAGGCAAAATAAAAAAAGATATGATAGATATGATTTTAAAAAACTGGGAAGATGGTGGACAAATAATGGTAAGGGAACTACATGAGCAATAATGAGATTGAAAAAAAAGTTTTAGCATTAAAATATAGACCGAAAAGATTTGAAGATTTAGTAGGGCAGACAACAATCTCTCAAACACTTTCATTAGCATTAGATTCAAATAGACTATCACATGCTTATCTTTTTAGTGGATTAAGAGGAAGTGGTAAAACTTCAACAGCAAGAATTATGGCAAAAGCACTTCTTTGTTCAAATGGACCAACATCAAAGCCATGTGAAGTATGTGAAAATTGTCAAAGTGCAAATGCAAACAGACACTTAGATGTTATTGAAATGGATGCCGCTTCAAATAGAGGTATTGATGATATTAAAGATTTAATTGAACATACAAAATATAAACCAAGTTCTGCAAGGTTTAAAGTATTTATTATCGATGAGGTTCATATGCTTACTACACAAGCATTTAATGCCTTACTTAAAACACTTGAAGAACCTCCTGGTTTTGTAAAATTTATTCTTGCAACAACTGACCCATTAAAACTTCCTGCAACAATTTTAAGTCGTACTCAACACTTTAGATTTAATAAAATAGCAAATACTGATGTACTTCATCATCTATCTCATATTTTAAATGAAGAAAACATTGAGTTTGAAACTGAAGCAATTGATATTATTTCAAGAAGTGGGCAGGGGAGTTTAAGGGATACTTTAACCTTACTTGACCAAGCTATTATTTTCTCAAAGGGAAAAATAACAGTTGCTTCTGTTGTTGATATGTTAGGTCTTATAGAACCAGAACTTATGAATAAGATTTTTGATGTTATATTAAAAAAAGGTGATGTAAGACAATTGGTTATTGAGCTTGAAAACTATGAAGTTTCTCAAGTTTGTGATGAGATGAGTATTTATCTTAGACAAAAAATGCTTGATAAAGATGCAAGATTTGATTTATTGCTTTTTGATAGATTCTTTAGAATTTTAAGTGATGCAAAACACTTATTATCTTTAAACTCAGATGGTACTTTTGTTCTTATTTTAACTCTTTCAAAAATGATTGAAGCAACAAATTTAAAAACTATTGATGATATTATAAATCAAGTAGAAGAAGTAGAAGTTAAGCCAATGATGAAAGAGGCAATATCTATTGAAAAAGTAATGGAGCATGCAAATAATGATGTTAACCATGCTTATGATGATATGCCAGTACAATTAAATGAACAATATCATCAAAATCAACGTACTTCTGATTCTCAAAATAATGATATCTCTTTAAATTCTGTAGATGCAATTGAGACTGTAAAACCTATTGAGACTGTAGAACATCCACCAGCTCAAGAAGAAATTCAAGAAAAAGAACCAGAAATACAAGAAGATAGTTTTGCAACTCCTTTTGATGAGTTTGCAACACCTTTTGATGAACCTATTGTTGAGCAAAAAGAAGAAAAGGTAGAAGATAGTGAATCTTCTATTACAGAAAAACCAAAGCAGTTTGAAACTGAAAATGTACAAGAAATAAAAGAAGAGCTTTCTTCTACACCTTTTGAAGATACAACACCATTTGAAACTACACCTACACCTGAATCAGTTCAAGAAGAAGCAATACAAAAAGAAGAACCTCAATCACCAGTTCATGAACCAGTAAATGAGAATAATGAAGAAGTAGTTTCACAAGCATATGATCCAAATAAAGATGTTTATGAAAAACTTATAAATAAAGTTTATGAAAGAGATGTACAATTAGGGGAACTATTTGAATACAACTTTGTGTATAAATCATATGAAAATAATAAACTTCAAATAAGCTCATATGCCCAAGGAGAAGATAGAAAATTCTTACTTAAACATTATGGTGTAATTAAAATATTCATTTATGATATTTTCGGAGAAAATACAGAAATTGAATTTATAAAGGAAGACCCCTCCGCAAGAGGAGCCTAAAAATCAGAATAGTTCACAAGTAGAAGAACAAGACAATAACTCATCTGATAGTGGCTCTATGATTGAAGATGTAGAAGTGGGGTCTGGTTGTGTTGCAGATATGCAAAAAACAGCTAATCCTACTCCTTCTCAAAGGGAGTTAGAATTAAATGAGATATTAAATTCTCCTATGCTTGATAAAGCAAAGGAGCTATTACACGTTAAGAAGATAACTGTAAAAACTAGAAACTAATGAAAGGATATATATGATTTTAAAACTACTGATTCCATTGATTTTATTGCTAAGTTTTTTAAATGCAAATGACACGGAAGACAAGATATTAGAGTTTGAAGAAAAAAGATTTTCTCAAAATCCTAGAATAGAAGTAAATGATTTATCTATTTTTATGAAAAAAGAGTTATCTCAAAAAGGTTGGTATGGTTTTATTGTTGATATTAAAGCAACAATGGCAGGAAATAACGTAAATGCAAAAGATATTGTTTTTTCAAATGGTGAAGTTATTTCATCGGAACTATTTGATTTAGAAACTGGAAAATCATTAAAAGATCTAATGACACCAAAACTAACAAATAAGTATTATGATAAGAAAAGACTTATTGCAGGAAATCATAATGCAAAAGATAAGATTGTGATTTTCTCAGATCCTTTATGTCCATTTTGCATGGATTATGTGCCAGATGTAATAAAATATGTTAAAAAACATGAAGATAAAATTGCATTATACTATTATCATTTCCCACTTTTAGCACTTCATCCAGCAGCAGCACCTTTAGTAAAACTAATGGTAAAAGCAAAACATGATGGAATAGAAAATATAGAAGAAAAAATATATTCTATATTTTGGGATGAAAAATTTTCTTCAAAAGAAAAAGATGAGAGTGTTGTAATTGATGCTTTTAATAAAGAGTTTAAAACATTATATACAGAAGAAGATATAAATAGTAAAAATATAAATGAAGAGATTTTTGAAGATGTATCTATGGGTGAAAACGTTTTAGTTCAAGGTACACCAACTGTTTTTATTAATGGTGAACAAGATAAAACTAAATTAAAATATGAAGAGTTAGGAAAATAAATGAAGAAAATAACAATAGCAACAAGAAGTAGTAAACTAGCACTATGGCAAAGTGAATATGTAAAAGCAAAACTAAATGAGCACTACCCAGAACTTGAAGTTGAATTAAAAACTTTTTCTACAAAAGCAGATAAAATTTTAGATGTTCCTTTAGCAAAAATTGGAGGAAAAGGTCTTTTTACAAAAGAGTTAGAGGTTGCACTTTTAAATAAAGAAGCTGATATTGCAGTACATTCTTTAAAAGATGTTCCTGTTGAGTTTGAAGAAGGTTTTGTTTTAGCAGCTTTATCTCAAAGATTTGATCCAAGGGATGCACTTTTAAGCCAAAAGTACGCAAGTATTCAAGAACTACCTCAAAATGCAGTAGTTGGAACAACAAGTTTAAGAAGAAGACTTGAAATAAAACTGTTAAGACCTGATATTGTTTTAAAAGATTTAAGAGGAAATATTAATACTAGAATTGCAAAATTAAAAGCTGGTGAATATGATGCTATTATTTTAGCAGCAACTGGAGTACAAAAACTTCAAATTGAAGATGAAGTAAAATATTTCAAACCTATTTCAACAGAAGAGATGATTCCTTCTATGGGACAGGCAACTTTAGGTATTGAAACTTTAGATAATCCAGAATTAGTAGAGTTAGTATCTATACTACATGATAAAAATGCCGAGATTGAATCAACAATTGAAAGAGATTTTGTACGAACTTTAGAAGGTGGGTGTCAAGTTCCTATTGGAATTAAAGCAACAATTATTGATGAGAATTCTGTTGATGTAAGAGCAATTGTTGGTATGCCAGATGGAAGTGAATATATTAAAGAAGAAATTGTATCAAATATCAATGAATACAAAACAGTTGGTAAAACTTTAGCTCAAACTTTTATTGATAAAGGTGCAAAAGAGCTACTAGCTCGTGCTGAAAAAGTAGCATTTGCATAGCATTTTAAGGGGCTTTTAGCCCTTTTTGCTTATTTATTTCTCAAATTGAATAAATCCTTTCTTAAATTGTAAAATTCACTAGATTTTTCTTATATGTTTTTGTATTATTAATTATTAAATTAAGGAGATAATATGAGAATAAAAGCAGAAAATTCAATTTTTGTACAAGTTGACATCCAAGAAAAACTATTTCCACATATTTCAAATAATGAAGAGTTAGAAAAAAATCTACAGATTTTAATCAAAGGATTAAAACTACATGAGATTCCAGTTATTGTAAATGAACAATATAAAAAAGGAATTGGTGAAACGATACCAAGTATTCAAGAATTAACAAAAGATTATCCTCATTTTGAAAAAACAACATTCTCTTGTTGTGGTAATGAAGATGGATTAAATGCTATTAAAAATAGTGGGAAAGATACGGTTATTTTAGCAGGAATTGAAACACACGTATGTGTTTTACAAACAGCTATTGATTTACTTGAAGAGGGATTTAAAGTTGTATTAGTAACAGATTGTGTTAATTCAAGAAAACAAGCAGATAAAGATATGGCAATAACTAGATTGGTTCAAGCAGGGGTTGTTCCAACAACTTATGAATCATTATTATTTGAATTAACTGTAAATGCAAAACATCCTGTATTTAAAGAAATATCAAAACTTGTAAAGTAGCAAAGGCTACTTTACTTTAATTCTTTCACTTATTTATTTACTAAGGTTTACAATTTTGTTATAATATTTCCCATTAAAGGCGAAATATGAAATACCTCTTAAATCTTCTACTTCTATTTTCAGTAAGTATAAGTTTATATGCAAATAACAATGAGTACTACCAAGTTAGAGAATATTTAAAAAAAAATAATCAAGAACATATTTATAAAGAGTTCAAGCAAACGGTAAAAGAAAAAGCAAAAGCTTTAGAAAAGAAGAATAAAAAAATAAAAATTGTTCTTGTTTACCCAGGAAATCAGATTTCTGATTATTGGAGAAAGAGTAAGCTTTCTTTTGAAAAAAGATTACAAGAGTTAAATATAAATTATGAATTAATAGAGTTTTTTACAAAACCTGCTATAGAGATAAAAGAGCAATCAAAACATCTTATGGAAGCTTTGAAATTAGAACCTGACTATTTAATCTTCACATTAGATACAAGTAAACATAAAAAGTTTATTGAAAGAATTATTAGTAATAAAAAAATAAAACTTATATTACAAAATATAACAACTCCTTTAAAATCATGGGGAGAGAGACAACCTTTTCTTTATGTAGGATTTGACCATTACAAAGGAAGTATTTTATTAGCAGATTATTATATAAAACAAACTAAAGGAGAAGGTAAATATGCTGTTTTATATGGTTCTAAAGGTTATGTTAGTTTTATGAGAGGTAATAAATTTGTAGACTATATAAGAAAGAATTCAAATTTAATCCTAACAGATGAATATTATACAGATTTAAATAAAGAAAAAGCAAAAAATGCAACACTTGATTTACTTGATAGAAGTAGTGACATAAAGTTTATTTATGCATGTACAACTGATATTGCCTTAGGTGCAATAGAAGCATTAAAAGAAAAAAACTTATTAGGGAAAATAAAAATAAATGGCTGGGGTGGAGGCTCTTCTGAATTAGAAGCTATTGAAAAAGCAGAACTTGATATAACTGTTATGAGAATGAATGATGATAATGGTGTAGCGATGGCAGAAGCAGTAAAGCTTGATATTCTAAAACAACCATATAAGGTTCCAACTATATATTCTGGTAACTTTGCTATAGTAAAAAAAGGAATCAAAAAAGAAGAGTTAGAGAAACTAAAAAATAGAGCATTTAGGTATACAAAAGATGACTAAAAAAAAGTTTTCATTAACACTTATAAATAGTTTATCTATTATTATATTTTTAGTAGTTGTCTCTTTTGGTATTTCTATTTGGGCATATTTCTCTACTGAGAAAGTATTAAATCATAATTTAAAACAGTATTTCAATCAAACAATAAATCTAACAAATATTATAATAGAAAATGAAAAAAGAAATTTAGATGAAATAACATTCAAAATTAGTAAGATTCTTGTAAGAGTAGATGAAAATCAAAGTTCTTTAGGAAGATTAATAAGTGATTCCACATCAACTGATCAAGTTGATTTATTATATTTAGAAAAAAGCAATGAAATTATTAATTTTAGTAACTCTTTATTTGATACAGATTATATAATTAAAAAAATAAGTGAAAAAAGATTAAAAGAAGGGAATATCTTTTTATTAATAGAAAATAAAGATGATATATATTTGATTTTACTTAGTTCAAAAAAAATTATTAATGAAAAAACAGGAAGAGTAAAAGCAAAACTTTATGCAGGAAAAATTATAAATGATAACTTTTTTATAGTTTCAAACATTAAACAAAATGCTTCTTTAGTAGATGTTTTTATTTATTATAATGATTATCTAATAGCAACAACAGCAAAAAATGAGTTAGAAAATATCCAAAGTCTAAGAGATAAAGAGATAATAAAAGAAGATAAAAGAATTTATTTTAATGAAAAAGTTAATATTAGAAATGATGATTTCATAAATATTATATATATAATAAATAACTCATCAATCTCTTTACTCAAAAATGATTTTATAAAAGCGGGATTACTTTTACTATTTTTTGTGATAGTCTCTTTTTCTATTTTATATATATTTACTAATAGATATTTTATTAAACCTTTTTCAAAATTACTTAACTTTGCAAAGGAGTCAAAGGATAACAAATTAGTAATTTATGAACAAAGTAATATTTTAGAGTTTGATAATTTTGCAGTAAATTTAAAAGAGATTATTGATGAATTAAGAGATTTAAAAGAACAATATGCAAGAGCCATCGAGGGAGTTCAGGATGGACTTTGGGATTTAGATTTAGTAAATGATAGTGCGTATTACTCTAGAAGATATTTAGAAATGCTAGGATACAACTCTTTAGATGAAGTGGATGACATAAAAAACTTTTGGAAAAAAAGTGTTCACCCTGCTGATTATAAAAATACTTTAAAAAAGTTAGCTAGACATCTAAAAGGTGAAACAAGTTTTTATCAGGACCATTATAGATTTAAATGTAAAGATGGGTCTTATAAATGGTTAAGAATTAGAGGAAAAATATTTTTTGATATTGAAGGTAAACCTGTTAGAATGACAGGTTTTCATACTGATATTGATGAGATTATTAAACTTCAAAAAGATAATAAGAAAAAAGAACAAATGATTTATCAACAAAGTAAGTTAGCATCTATGGGAGAAATGATTGGTAATATTGCCCACCAATGGAGACAACCTTTAAATGTAATTAGTACTATATCTTCAAGTCAAATAATGCAAATTGAGCTGGATATTGATAAAAAAGAAGAGACTATAAAAAATCTAGAAAAGATAGTTAATACAGTTCAATATTTATCTACGATTATTGATAAATTTAGGAATTTCTTTAATCCAAATAAAGAACTTGAAGAGTTTAGTATAGAAGATGTAATCAAAGAAAATATCGAAATATTTGAAGCTTCATATAAATCACACGGAATATATCTTCAAACAGATTTAACACCAGTTAATATAAAAGGTTATAAGTTTGAATTAATGCAAGTAGTAATTAACCTTATTAACAATGCTAAAGATGCCATTCAAGCTAATTTAAAACCTGAAAATAAAAAGTATATTTTTATGAAGAATTATATTGAAAATGATAAAGCAATCATTAAAATATCAGATAATGCAGGTGGAATAAAAAATAGAATAAAAGATAAGATTTATGAACCATATTTTACTACAAAACATAAATCTCAAGGAACAGGATTAGGACTTTATATGTCTTCTGAAATAATCAAAAAGCATTTTAGTGGGCAAATAAATAATGAAACTATAGTATATGAATATGAAAATAATAAATATAAAGGTGAAGAGTTTACAATAATAATACCTATTGCTATAAATCAATAGGTATTAAACTCTTAATAAATATTTTCCATATTTTAAAGCCCAAGCAAAAAATAAAAGAATCCAAATAGTAGCACTTAAATGTAAGATATTCATAAATATTGTTGAATTATCTAATACTAAAATAGAAGCTGCAATTCTTGAAATAACTAATACTTGTGTTAATATAAAAAGCCACTTTGTAAATTCGTCTGCAATAATAGGCTGTGCTGGAATAGCATGACCTAAGCTAACTCTACTTCCAAAACCTATTAATAAAGTTGTCACAAAACCTAATGCAAAAATATGAAGTCCAAGCTTTAAAATAGAACCTTCTAAAAGTGACTCTAAAAATATTCCTAAAAAACCTAATGGAAACCATGCAAAACCTATTACTAAAATCTGTAAAATAGCACTTGTTTTTTTAAACATATTAAGTTTTATAAATACATATGTAAAGAATAGAAATGATAGAAGTGAGCTAATCATAATAAGAGGTTTTAACTCAAACTGTAAAGCAATAGCAACAGTTGTAATAAGTATAAAAGACACTGGCTTTATAAATTTAGGTTTTTGCCAAGGGTTGATTTTTGTATAGGTAAAATAAAATCCTGGAATCATTCGTAAGGCTACAAAATATACCATATTGATTAGATAAGTAAAAAATATTAGATATGATAAGTCTAAGCTAAATACTGCATCAAAAGTAAGAAGAACTGCTCCTAATGTAAATATAGAGTTTAAATAAATACTATCTTCTTTTATTAAAGCTTTTCCTTCTTTAATAGTAGAATAAAAGATTTTAGCAAAATAGAACATTACTATAGCAACAATTAGTTTTCCTACAAGGGGATTAATTAATAAACTTATGAAAAAGGCAACTTGTAAAATAATCCAAGGTTTAACATATAATTCTTCTTTGATTGGTAATGAAGCATTATATTTAGGTATTACAGTAATTAAAAAACCTAAAAAAGCATTTGTAAATACTGCATAATTTAATCCAAAACCATGAATTGTAGAAAATTCTAAAGAAAGCTTACCCATTAAAGAGAATAAAGTCATAATCATAATAAAAATAGCAAAAAAGATTGCACTTACAAAAAACATTTGATGAGGTTGAGAATAAAATCTTTCTTTCCAAGATTGTTTTAAAATTTGTGGATTCGGAGAAGTTGAAAATTGCATATTGCATCCTAAATAATTTTAGGAAGTATTACATAAAAAGAACAGTAATTTGTTGATTTTAATCAATAAAAAAAGGTCTGAATATAAAACTCAGACCTTTTTGGATAAATATATTGGCTAATTAAACGTCCATAGTACCAGCAGGTACATGTACATCACCATCCATGATGATTCTTGCACTTCTACTCATACTAGCTTTTTCTACAATATATTTTCCATCTTTTTGTGATAACGTTGCTCCAACTTTGATTGCCCCTGAAGGATGACCAAAAGTAACTGTATCTTTCTCTCCTCCACCAGCAGCAAGGTTAACTAAAGTTCCTGGAATACAAGCAGCAACACCAATTGCAACTGAAGCTGTACCCATCATAGCATGATGTAATTGTTGCATAGAAAGTGCTCTAACATGTAAATCCATTTCATTGGCTTTAACTTCTTTTCCTGAAGAAGTAATAAAGTCTTGAGCAGGAGATACAAAAGCAATTTTTGGAGTATGTTGTTGAGTTAATGCATCTTCCTCACTTTTCATAACACCCATTTTAAGAGCACCTGCAATTCTAATCTTTTCAAATTTTTCTAAGGCAACAGTGTCAGAGTTAATATCCCCTTGAAGTTCTGTTCCTTTGTATCCAATTTCATCTGCATTAACAAATACAGTTGGAATACCAGCAGTAATCATAGTTGCTTTTAATGTTCCTATCCCTTCAACTTCTAAATCATCTACTAAATTTCCAGTAGGAAATAGTTCTTCAGATGGGTCAACAGGTTCTACAAACTCTAATTTAATCTCTTCAGCAGGGAAAGCAACACCATCAATTTCATAATCACCCATTTCTTTAACCATTCCGTCTTCCATAGTTACATAACAAAGAATAGTTTTTTTGATATTTGCTTGCCAGATTCTTACACAACAAACTCCATTTTCTGGAACATTATTAACTAAACCTTCTTTAATAGCAAAAGGTCCAACTGCACTTGAAAGGTTTCCACAGTTTCCACTCATATCTACAAAATCTTTGTCAATTGCAACTTGGCAGAAGTAATAATCTACATCATGATTAGGAATATCTGATTTTCCAACTAAAATAGCTTTAGAAGTAGATGAAGAAGCTCCACCCATACCATCCATTTGTTTTTTATAAATATCAGGACTTCCTACAATTCTTTGTAATAATTTATCTCTTTTTCTTGAATCATTTTTTGCTTCTTCTGGAAGATCTGCTATATTAAAGAAAGTACCCTTTGAAGTACCACCTCTCATATATGTAGCTTTTACTTTAAATTGTGGTTTATAAGCCATAAATTTCCCTTTTAATTTAAATATTTATAGAAAAATCTATATTAATTCTTCTATAAATATTTAAAAAAGAGGAGAACCTCTTTTTTAAATTTAAATGTTATTCTTACTTAGTTTCAGCAACAACATCTTTAGCGAATTTTTGTAAAATACCACCATTTTTGTAAACTTCAACTTCAGCAGAAGTATCTAATCTACAAAGTACAGTAAACTCTACTTTTTCACCATTTGCTCTAGTCATTTCAACTTTTAAATCACATCTTGGAGTAATATCACCAATAATATCGAATGTTTCAGAACCGTCAATATTAAATGTGTGTCTATTTTCACCTTCTTTAAATTGTAATGGTAATACACCCATTCCTACAAGGTTTGTTCTATGGATTCTTTCAATTGATTCAGCAATTAAAACTTCAACACCAGCTAATCTTACACCTTTAGCTGCCCAGTCTCTTGATGAACCTTGACCATAGTTTGTACCAGCAATGATAATAAGTGGTTGCTTTCTATTGTTATACTCTTCAATAGCTTCCCACATTCTTGATTCTTTACCTTCAGGCATAATCTTAGTTAATGAACCTTGTTTAACATTTCCATTTTCATCTTTAACCATTTCGTTAAATAGTTTTGGATTTGCTAAAGTAGCTCTACTTGCTGTATTGTGATCACCTCTATGCGTTGCATAAGAGTTTAAATCTTCAACAGGTAATCCCATTTTTAAACAATACTCACCAGAAGCTGAATCTGGTAAAATTGCATTTGATGGAGATAAGTGGTCTGTTGTTATGTTATCAGGGAATACACCAAGTGGTCTTAAACCTTTTAATGCTGGCATACTCATATACTCATCTTCCCAATAAGGTGGCTTTTGAATATAAGTTGAGTTTGGATTCCATTTATAGAATGGCTCAGCTTTAACAGCAGTAATTCCATCTCTATTAAACATTGGTTCATAGATGTCATTATACATTTCTGGTCTAACATACTCTTTTTCAACTTTATCAATCTCTTCATCTGATGGCCATAAGTCAGCTAACTTAATATCGTTACCATCTTTATCTTTGCCTAATACATCATTTTCAATATCAAATCTTACAGTTCCTGCTAATGCATATGCAATAACAAGTGCAGGAGATGCTAAGAATGCTTCTTTTACGTATGGGTGGATTCTTCCATCAAAGTTTCTGTTTCCAGATAATACAGCAGTTGAGTAGATATCTCTATCAATTACTTCTTGTTGGATTTTTGGATCTAAAGCACCTGACATACCGTTACAAGTAGTACATGCAAAACCAACTACACCGAATCCTAATTTTTCCATTTCAGGTAATAATCCAGCTTCTTTTAAATAAACTTCAATTACTTTTGAACCTGGTGCTAATGAAGATTTAACCCATGGTTTTCTTTCTAATCCAAGTTCATTTGCTTTTTTAGCTAAAAGTCCAGCTGCAATAACATTTCTTGGGTTAGAAGTATTTGTACAAGAAGTAATAGCAGCAATTAAAATACCACCATCTGGAATGAAGTCACCTTCTTGAGTCCACTCTTTTACAATTCCTTCATCTCTAAGTGTTGAAGTTGGAACTAATTTATGAGGTTTAGAAGGACCAGCTAGTGATCTAGTTACTTTAGATAAGTCAAACTGAATAGTTCTTGCATATGTAGCATTCTCAAATTGATTAGCCCATAAACCATTTGCTTTAGCATAAGCTTCAACTAATTCACATTGTTTTTGCTCTCTACCTGTTACTTTTAAGTAAGAGATTGTTTGCTCATCAATTGCAAACATACCAGCACTTGCACCATATTCAGGAGTCATATTTGCAATAGTTGCTCTATCTCCAAGATTTAAGTATTTAATACCAGGTCCAAAGAATTCTAAATATGCTGAAATTACATCGTTTTCTCTTAAAAATGAAGTCATAGCAAGTGCAATATCAGTTGCAGTAATACCAGCAGCTCTTTCACCAACAATTTCAACACCGATGATTTCAGGAACTCTCATATATGAAGGGTTTCCAAGCATTACATTTTCAGCTTCTAATCCACCAACACCAACAGCGATTACACCAAGTGCATCTACGTGAGGAGTATGTGAGTCAGTACCAACTAATGTATCAGGACTTGCAACACCATCATTTAAGTGTACAACTGGAGACATTTTCTCAAGGTTAATTTGGTGCATAATACCATTACCTGGAGGAATAACATCTACATTATTAAATGCTTCTTTAGTCCAGTTAATAAAGTGGAATCTATCTGCATTTCTTCTATCTTCGATATCTCTATTTTTTTGGAATGCATCTGGGTCAAATCCACCACACTCTACTGCTAAAGAGTGGTCAACGATTAATTGTGTTGGAACAACTGGATTAACTTTATCTGGATTTCCTCCTCTAGAAGCAACTGCTTCTCTAAGACCAGCTAAGTCAACAAATGCAGTAAGTCCTAAGATATCATGACAGATTACTCTTGATGGATACCAAGGGAAATCTTTATCTGTTCTTTTTTCAATTAATTGAATAAGTGAATCTTTTAAGTCTTCACTAGGACATTTTCTAATTAAGTTCTCTGCTAAAACTCTTGAAGTATAGTTTAGTTTTTCGAATGAACCAGGAGTAATATCTTCTACCGCTGATTTAACATCATAATATTTAACACCATCTACACCATCAAGGTCTTTAAGATATTTTTCATTTGTCATATTATTTATACCTATTTTTAAATTTTCTCTATAAAAAATAAAAGCCATCAAAAATTTGATGGCTTTTAAGTTTTGAATAATCTTTAAATTATTCTCTTTCTTCTAATGGAACATATTTTAAATCTTCTGGACCAGTATAGTTAGCTGATGGTCTAATAATTTTACCATCTTCTCTTTGCTCAATAGCATGTGCTCCCCATCCAGTAACTCTTGAGATAATGAAAATCGGAGTAAACATATCAGTTGGGATTCCCATTTGGTTATATGAAACTGCAGAGAACCAGTCTAAGTTAGGGAACATTTTTTTGTTTTCCCACATTACAGATTCTATTCTTTCAGCAACATCATACATTAAAGTGTTGTTGTTTTCTTCAGAAAGTTCTTTTGCAACTTGTTTAATTACTACATTTCTTGGGTCACATACAGAATAAACTGGGTGTCCAAAACCAATAATAATCTCTTTTCTAGCCATTCTTTCTAAGATATCTTTTTCTGCTTCATCAGCTGAAGAGTATCTCTCTTGGATGTAGAATGCAACTTCATTAGCTCCACCATGTTTTGGACCTCTTAAAGCTCCAATTGCACCAGCAATACATGAGAACATATCTGAATTAGTTCCAGAGATTACTCTTGAAGTAAATGTTGATGCATTAAATTCATGCTCAGCATATAAAATTAATGATGTATGCATAGCTCTAACCCAAGACTCTCTAGGTTTTTCACCATGTAAAAGATGTAAGAAGTGACCACCAACTGAATCATCATCAGTTACTACATCAATTCTTTTTCCATTGTATGCATAGTGGTACCAATAACATAACATAGAACCAAAACAAGCCATTAATTTATCAACAATTAATTGTGCTCCCTCTTTTGGGTGAGATTCATCTTCAGACATGATTGCTCCAAGTACTGAACAACCAGTTCTCATAACATCCATTGGGTGAGAAGTTTTTGGTAATTGTTCTAATGCAACTTTAACACCATCTGGTAAATCTCTCATCCCTTGTAATTTTTCTTTATAAGCAGCTAATTCTGCTTTATTAGGTAATTTTTCATGTACAATTAAGTATGCAATTTCTTCAAATTCTGCTGTGTTAGCAAACTCTAAAATATCATAACCTCTATAGTGTAAGTCATTTCCACTTTTACCAACTGTACAAATAGCAGTGTTTCCCGCAGCATGACCTGATAAAGCAACAGACTTTTTTGGTTTAAATCCCGTAGTAGTACTCATAAATTTCTCCTTATATTATCTTTTCCCTAGATTTTTTTAATTTAAGTATAAATTATTTTGCTTTTGCCTTAGCAAATAATTCATCCATTTTCTTTTCATAATCATGGTAACCTAACATATCGTATAGTTCCATTCTTGTTTGCATAGTATCAAGAACACCTTCTTGAGTACCTTTTTCTTTTAATTCTTGGTATACATTTAATGCAGCTTTGTTCATAGCTCTGAATGCTGATAATGGATAAAGTACCATATCAATTCCTACACTTGCTAACTCTTCAGTAGTAAACATTGGAGTTGCACCAAATTCAGTAATATTTGCTAATACTGGTACAGACATTTTTTCTGTAAACTCTTTATACTCTTTTAAAGTATGAATTGCTTCTGCAAAAATTGCATCTGCTCCAGCTTCAACATATGCTAAAGCTCTTGAAACTGCTGCTTCTTGACCTTCAGAAGCATGGGCATCAGTTCTTGCAATAATATAGAAATCTGGGTCTAATTCTTGCTTAGCATCTACTGCAGCTCTAATTCTGTCACACATTTCTTCAGTTGAAACTAACTCTTTATTTGGTCTATGACCACATCTTTTAGCAGCAACTTGATCTTCAATATGTAATCCAGCAGCACCAGATCTAATGAATTCTTTAACAGTTCTTGCAACGTTAAAAGCGTGTCCCCAACCTGTATCAGCATCTACGATTAATGGTGTATCACAGATAGATGTAACTCTTCTAATATCAATACATACATCCTCAATCATAGTCATACCTAAATCAGGTAATCCATAAGAAGCGTTTGCAATACCACCACCAGATAGGTAGATAGCTTTATGTCCTGCTTTTGTAGCTTGTAATGCTTGGTAAGCATTAATTGTTCCTACAATTTGTAAAGGACTTTCTTCTTTTAAAGCCTCTCTAAATTTTTTTCCTGCGCTCATGTTAATCCTTCATAAAATTAATTGACTTTAATTATACATGAGAATTATAAATAGGTAATGTATGTTTTTTGTTTTGGAAATGGCAATTTTTTTTATGAATATATAAATTTGTACAATATTTGTTCTTATGTATTGTTTTGGTACAATAACCTTTAAATATTAGTTAAGGTTTGAAAATGATGTATAAAAACGGTATAGAGAAGTTTATTGAGATTTTTAAAAGATCTAATCTAAGTATATCTAAATTTGCTTCGTTAATCCAAAAAGATAGAAGAACAGTTACCTCTTGGATTGATAATATTTCTGATATAGAACCAAATGATGATGTAAAACAAAAAATTTGTACAATATTTAGATATCCAGACTTTATTTGGGAAGAGGGTTGTACTGGAGATGAATTTGTAAAATCTATTACTCAAATTCCTCAAAAAGAAGTAAGAATTATTGATGAAGATTATTATGGAAGATTAAAGTACATAATGGATTTAGAAAGAAATAGAAGATTTGTAATACAAGCACAATTTCCTGGTCCTATGTATAGAGATACAGCAGTAAAAAGAGTATATAGAACAAAAACATCAACTGATATAGAAGAATTAAAACAAAAAAGAATTGATCAAATGTTAAAATATGATTATGATACTACAGAATGGTATTCTATTAAATCTGTACTCTCTTTTTGTTTTTCTACAATTGGGAATTTCTATACAAAAGAAGAAAAAATAAAAATATTAGAACTTATATATGAACTATTTAACAATAACTATAATAAAAAACTTTTTTTATTTGATTCTTTTTCAAGAAAAATATATGGAATGGAAACAACATATATATCAATAAATGTCAAACAAAAGATTCTTTTCTTTAAATCACCTATTGAGTCAGTATTTATTGAAATTAGAAATAAAAATTTAGTCGAAAGAATGCACAAGTACTATTCTTCTCCTGTGGAAGCTCCATCTCATGTAAACTTTTTAGAGTCAATTAATATTATAAATATATTAAAAGATGCGGTAAGATATAACAATAGTATTTTACAAGCATATGAAACTATAAATAGAACAACAGATTATGGAGAATTATTTTTCAATAATTTAAGTGTAGATTTACAAAAACAAGTAAGTCAACCAAAGCCTGGACAAAAAAGAAACTAAAGGTAAATTATGGATTTTTCTTTATATACACATGAGTTAATAGTTTTAATGACAGCAATGGTGATTGCATTATTATCTCCTGGACCAGATTTTGCAATGGTATTTAAACAAAGCATTACTTATGGTAGAAGAGCTTCTATTTTTACAAGTATTGGAATAGGTCTTGGAATTTCTGTGCATGTTATTTATTGTATTTTAGGAATTGGACTTATCATTTCAAAATCAATAATACTTTTTAATATCATAAAATATTTAGGTGCTGCATATTTAATCTATCTTGGAATAATGAGTTTAAAATCAAAAGGTTTTAAAATCGATAAAAATAATATAAAATATGATAAAAATATGAGTGATTTTAAATCTTTTATGGTAGGATTTTTATGTAACGCATTAAATCCAAAAGCAACACTATTTTTCTTATCAATGTTTACTGTTGTAATTAGTATTGATACACCGATTTTTATTCAAGCTATTTATGGGTTATTATGCATGTTATTAACGACAATATATTTTATAATAGCATCACTATTTTTAACAAAAGATAGTGTAAGAGAATTTTTTAATAAGTTTGGAGTTTGGTTTGATAGAGCTGTTGGAGCTGTTTTGATATCTCTAGGAATAAAAATTGCATTAAGTAAATAAGGAAAAATATGAGTAGCAAAGACAGATTACTAAAAGTCACATTTGATGAAATATATGAAAATGGTTATTATGCAACTTCTGTTGATAAAATACTTAAAAAAGCAAAGATGAATAAAGGAAGTATGTATCACTTTTTTAAATCAAAAAAAGAGTTGATGTTAGCCGTTATAGATGCTCATATATTTGAATATATTGATAAAAAATATGGTGCAATTTTAGAGTCTGAAAGCAATTATATAGATTCTATGTTCAAAGTTTTTGAAAATAAAGACTCTTTTAATTTTACTTTTGGTTGTAGATTAAATACTTTAGTACAAGAACTTTCTCATCAAGACAAAGATTTTAAAGTTGCACTAGAAAAGGTATATACTCATTTTGAAGATATTATTTATAATGTGTTATTAAAAGCTAAAGAAAACAATGAAATAAACTATGAAGATATAAAAGAGCTTTCTGTATTTGTTGTAGCAACTATTGAAGGTGCCTTGTCAACTGCAAAGAAATCACAAGATGGTAAATATTTTGAGGTTTGTATAAAACAACTTAAAGTTTTTTTTGATCAAATTAGGAATTAAATAATTAAATGTCTTGACTATATAGTCAAAGTTTGTTATAATTTTATTGACTAAGTAGTCATGTCCCTTTTTTTGTGTCCAAGGCTTGACTAACTGGTTAATCCCTTCCCCCGATTTAGTTCTTATACATAACTATGGAACTTCAATCTACTCTTTATTCAAACTACATAATTTGTAGTATGATAATTTGCTTAAAAGCATAAGTCTAATAAAAAAACGAAAGTTCTTTTTATTAGACTTTATTTTCAATTTTATAATAAATCTAACTCTTCACTTATATCTTTTATAAGTTTTGAAAGTGGGCGTTTATTTATATCTTTATCTTCAACATATCCTGATGTAATAAGTCTTTGTAAATCTTCTTTATTATTAAAAAGCTTTCCTTCGTATTCATCTAATAAACTATCTATATAATCATCTGAATATATTACTCTTTTTTGCAAAAGTTCAGAAACAATATCTTTATGTTCATTATATAAATTCTTTATATTAAAAATTTCTATATGATTTTCAACTTTATCTTTATTATTTAAAATTTTATAATCTAGTTCTATTCTCTTCTCGTCAAAGAAATCTAAATTTTGTATTGATAATTTTTCTCTACTTTTAATACCTTTTAATTTAAACTTTACACTATCATTAAAACTTTCATTATATGGATAAAATATATCTTGTTGTTTTGATGATTTTCTTAAATTACAAGTTCCACAACTTGGAACTAAATTATAAATACTTACAGATAAATATGGATAATCTTTTTTATCAAAAAAGTGGTCAAGTTGTGCAGTTGCATTTTCTTTACCTTTTTTGTTAAAATTAAAAATATAATTTCTATTACAATATGGACAAACTTTTACATTTAAATCTTTTACAAATAAAGCATTATTTAATCTTGAATACAAAGTTAAAAATATATCTTTTTGTTTTATTGTTAATTTTGTTTTTGATTTATTACTTTTTATATAATCTACAAGTCTACATAAATCAGAATATTCCATTTTAATTAATTTTTCTAAATCTAAATTTTCTTTAAATCCTTTTAGCTTTTTACTAATTAATGTATTTAATTCAGTTAAGGTAATAGTCCACATAAGCTTTTTATTTTTTTCTTTAGATAATTTTTCATTAATAAATTTATTAGATATATGTCCATAAAAATTATCTATTGCTTCTTTTGATATATTAATCTTCTGCATTTTCTATTTCTTCTAATCTATCACTTAATTTTTTCATCTGATTTTTTATCAAATCTATTTCATCTATTTTACTTAATCGTTTAGAATCTAACATTTTTTGTAACTGTTTTTTAATAACAGGTTCCCCAATTATATTTATCAAGTTTTGAGCTTCTTCATTACTTTTTATTGTAGATTTATTATTATTTAAAAAATTAATGACCTCATTTATCTTCTCTTTTGCAAACTCTCCCATAAGACCATCTTTCATAAAAAAACCATGGGAAAGTAACGTATGGATATTTGCGCCAAAAGTATCTATTTCTACATCTACTTCTCTTCCATTTTTTAAAAATATCACATTTTCTTTTGCTAGGTCTGAAATGATAAATGGCGAATGTGAAGTTAATATAAAATGGAATTTTTCTTGTCTATTTTTAAATATACTTATTAAATAATTCAGTAATTTCTTTTGCCATTCAGGATGCAATTCATTATCTGCTTCATCTAGAAGTATAAAGTAGTTTTTTTTCTTGTACTTTTGTATAACTTTTTCAATATAAAACCTAATTCGTAAAATTGCTTTTTCACCATTGCTTAGATCATCATAGTCAACATTATTAGTAGATAATATTTTTAGTTTAAAAAATTTACTTGGTAAAGACGTTAATAAACTTATATTATTTTCATTTAAATATTCTGTATTAACATTAATATTAGCGAAAGTGTTATCAATTTGAAATATTTGATTCAAATCATTTTCATTTAATATTTTTAAGTAATTTATTAAATCTTCAAGTTCATAAGATAAAGGTATCTCTTTTATATCTTGTCTAACAAATGATTTCTCAATTGATTTTAAATGTTTACTTATAAATTCTGCTAAATCTTTTGGATTATTTATTATATTTTTATTAGTATCATTTATTTTAATATGTCTACCTTTTAATAAATTAAAAATTGTGCTATATATTAAATGTAATATAAAATCTTTAATTTCAAGTTTATTCTTATATTGAAACTGATTTACAGTATTTCCTAACGGTTCTATAGAAATTTTGTAAGGTTCAAAATATTTATTATCATCAATATAGTTTTTAGAAATAATATGGTTTATTACTAAAGTCTTATCATAATTATAATGTTGATATATATCATATTCTTTATTTGGCACAGCAAGTATAGATGAATTATCATTTTCATAATATGTAAATCTATCAAATGAAAAATCATAATGTAATATAAACAATTTTTCATGAAGTTCATTTATATTTTTACTGAAACATTCCTTATTAAAATTACTATTAACTCTTTTTTCTAAAGCCAACCTTGTAATATCATCAAATTTTTTTTCTTTTAATAGTTTTATGTATTCATCTGATTTAAATGAATTCAATATATAACATGGAATGTTAAATGCAGTATTATTTGTTACTTTTACTTTATCTAAAATACTCCATAATATAAAAAACTGCTTTAGAGCTTTACTGTAATATATAAATATATAAGTCTTTGGATCCGTTATAAAAATATCAAACTTTTTATTAAGAAACAAAGAGGAGAATTGTCCAATATATTTTAGAAGGCTACTCTTTCCACTTCCATTTTCACCAACAATAGCAGTAATATTTATATTCTCAGGAAATATATTTACATAATCTTTGTTTTCATCAATAGTTAATTCATTTTTTTCTTCATCATACTTACAATCAAACCTAGGAGAAAAATTAAACCCCTGTTTCTTTATATTCTTATAACTCTCAACCCACAAATAAACCAATTCCATAATAACTCTTTAAATATAATATTTCTAAATATATTACAAAAATATCATTTAAAAGTTTACATCAAGTTCAAAGAGTTATTAATTGGCTTTTCTTTTTACTCCAAGATAAAAAGAAGAAAAAAGTATGAATCTGCTAAAATAAAAAATTATAAAAAAGAAGGAATATCATTGAAACAATACTTAGACTTACTACAACATATTTTAGATAATGGTATTAAAAAAGAAGATAGAACAGGTACTGGAACTACTTCTGTTTTTGGTTATCAAATGAGATTTGATTTAAGTGAAGGTTTCCCTCTTGTAACTACAAAAAAGACTCATCTTAAAGCTATTATTTCAGAGCTTTTATGGTTTATAGAAGGAAGTACTGATGAAAGAAGACTTGCTGAAATCCATTTTGGAGATAAAGCTTCAAACCTAATTGGTAAAAAAACTGTATGGACTGCAAATGCAGATGCTCAAGGGAAAGATTTAGGTTATACGAATACAGATACTATAAAAGAGCTTGGTCCTGTATATGGAAGCCAATGGAGATCTTGGGAAGGTGCAAATGGAAAAAAAGTTGATCAATTAGCTGATGTAATAAATCAAATCAAAACTAATCCAGATAGTAGAAGAATTATTTTAAATGCTTGGAATGTAGCAGAGATAGAAAATATGGCATTACCTCCTTGTCATACTTTTTTCCAGTTTTATGTAGCAGAGGGAAAACTATCTTGTCAGTTATACCAAAGAAGTGCAGATGTATTTTTAGGAGTACCTTTTAATATCGCTTCTTATGCATTACTTACTATGATGATTGCACAAGTTTGTGATTTAAAAGTGGGGGATTTTGTACATACTTTTGGTGATGCACATATTTATTCAAATCATATGGAACAAGTTAATTTACAACTTAGTCGTACTCCACATAAAAAACCAACTATGAAAATCAATCCTGATATAAAAGATATCAATGATTTCAAAATGGAAGATTTTGAATTAGTTGATTATGTATGTGATGAACCAATTAAAGCACAAATGGCTGTATAAAGGAAGGGCAAACAAATGAAGATTTCAATGATAGTAGCCTATGGGAAAAACTGGGAAATAGGTTTAAACAACCAAATGTTATGGCATATAAGTGAAGATTTTAAAAACTTTAAACAAATAACTTCAGGTCATCATCTTTTAATGGGAAGAAAAACTTTTGAATCTATTGGTAAACCTCTTCCAAATAGAACTTCACTTGTATTAAGCAAAGGTGATTTTGAACATGAAGGTGTTTATACTTTTAATGATATTTACAAAGCTTTAGACTTTGCACGGGCAAATGGGGAAGAAGAACTATTTGTAATTGGTGGTGCAAATATCTATGAAACTTTATTCCCTTATGTTGATAAGATGTATTTAAGTGAAGTAGATTTTGAAGGTGAGGCAGATGCTTATTTAAAAGAGATTGATTTCTCTTCTTGGGATTTAGTAGAACAAAAAGATTATGAAGAAATCAAAGAGGGTGATAAGGTTAAATCACCAGCTTGGAAATTTAAAGTTTGGGTTAAAAAAGATTAAGTAGATGCTTAAAAAAATAACTACACTTTTTCCTATATGGGCAATTATCTTTTCAATAATTGCATACTTACAACCTAGCATTGTAATTGATTTTAAATCTTGGATTATTCCTTTACTTATTTTGATAATGTTTTGTATGGGAATAACTTTAAAAGTAGATGATTTTAGAAGAGTTTTGAAAAAACCTAAAATCATTGCCTTAACTGTATTTTTACAATTTTTGATTATGCCCCTTGCTGCTTTTGTTATTTCAAAACTTTTTAGTCTTTCAGATGAATTACTTGTTGGGATGGTTTTAGTTGGTGCAGTTTCAGGTGGAACAGCTTCAAATGTAATTGCATATTTAGCAAAAGCTGATGTTGCTTTATCTATTACTATGACTATAGTTTCAACGCTTTTATCAATACTCATTACACCATATTTGACTTTACTTTATGTAGGACAAACAGTTCCTGTACCTGCTTTTAGTATGTTGTTGAGTATCTTAAAAATAGTATTTGTTCCTGTTGTTGTAGGGATTATTTTAAATCACTTCTTCCATAAATACATAGAAAAAAGACATGATTTATTTGCTTTTCTTTCTATAGTTTCTATTGTATTTATTATTGGAATTATCATTGGATTAAATCAAAGCAAAATAGCAACTATTGCATTACCTTTAATGCTTGCTATTATGCTTCATAATTTTACAGGATTATTATCTGGGTTTTACATAGCTAAATTTTTAGGATATGAAAAAAAGGAATGCAAAACAGTAGCTATTGAAGTTGGTATGCAAAACTCAGGCTTAGCAGTTGTATTATCAATGAAGTATTTTACTGCTTTAAGTGCATTGCCTGGAGCAATTTTTAGTATTTGGCACAATATCTCTGGTTCGATTATTGCAGGATATTGGTCAAAAGAAGATGAACACTAAAGCTTATAAAAGCTCTAGTGTTTCAGCTAACTTATTTGCAACTTTTTTATAATTTCTTATTTCTAAAAGTCTAGTTTGACCTTTTTTACCAATATCTGCAATCTCTTCTTTTGATAAATCAATTATCTCTTCAAGTCTAGTTTTTATAGAGTATTTATCAAACTTACAAAACCAAGCATCATGATTATCTGTAAATAAAGTATAGTTATTTGCATTGTTTGTCATCAAACAAGGAATGGCAGTAGAATAATAATCCATGATTTTAGTAGGGGTAGAAGTACTAAATAGTGGTATATCAGGCAATACACATATTCCAATATCAGCTTCAGAAATGTATTTTAATAACTCTTCTTTTGTCTTTGTATTTACAATTTCTATTTTATTTTCTAATGTTGGAAAAGATTTTATTATTGCTTTTGCATTTTCTGGATTCTTTGTAGAAATAGTTAATTTCCAGGAAGAACTTTTTACACTATCAAAAGCATTTATAACTGTTTCGAAATCCCTTAGTTTATCAATTGTCCCTGCATAGAAAAATCTTTTTTCATTTGATTGGTGTTGTTTGTTTTCTTTTAATTCATCTGGGTCTAAACAAGGAGGACAAACAAAAGTTTTTACTTTTACTGCTTCATAATACTCTTCTTTCATCAAATCAGAAGAAGGTAAAAAAATATCACATTGGTTTATGTATTTTGTTTCAGAAAAACTATTGATTGTAGTGTTTAGATATTTTAGAAAACTAGATTTATTATTTGCTTTATCCACTTCCATTTTTTCTATCTCTTTTGGAAATGAAAGCCTATATCCAACTTTATAGTTATAAGTTTTACTTTCTTGTAAAATTGCTTTTAAAATAGCTGCATTGTTTCTAACTATAATATAGTCATAAATAGTAGGATTTATTTCTGCTTTTTTCAATAAACTCAAGATTTTTGTTGCTTCTAACTTAGGTAAAACAAAACGCCTATCATCTTTTTTTTCTAGTTCAGTTTTGAATTCACTAAAATAAACTATATCAGTTTGGATATAATCATTTAAATGTTTTTCAAACAAAGGACCAATAAAACTGTGGTCAGTATATTCATCTTGGTCTGTTATATAAAGAAGTCTACTCATAATTACTCCTTGCAAGAAAATTGTTTTATACTATCATAAGCAAGTAGCATTAAAGAAGCACTAATATTATTTTCTTAAATATTTAGTTTATAGTATTTTAAAGGAATGAGTAAAAACTTATTATGAAGTAGATGAAACAGTTAGTTGTACGATAATTATACATTAATTTTTATTTAATTGGTATTATTATAATATAATAGCTTGAATCTAAAAAAAGAGAGATAATGGGTAATAGTAGTAACATTATTAGTATGAATAAAATTAATAAATTTTTTGACGACTTTCATGTTTTAAAAAATATTAATTTCTATGTAAAAAAAGGTGAAATTGTTGTTGTTTGTGGACCATCAGGTTCTGGAAAATCAACACTAATTAGATGTATCAATGGTCTAGAAGATATTGATGAAGGTGAAATCATAGTTGATAATATTGATATTCATAAAAGTAAAAAGAACCTACAAGAGATTAGAGGTGAAGTTGGAATGGTTTTTCAACACTTTAATCTATTTCCTCACTTAACTATTTTAGAAAATATCACTCTTGCACCATCTTTAGTAAAAAATGTAAATAAAGAAGAGGCAAAAAAGATTGCTTTAGAACTACTAGATAAAGTAAGATTAAAAGACAAGGCTAATTCATATCCTGCTGATTTAAGTGGTGGACAAAAACAAAGAATTGCCATAGCAAGAAGTTTAGCAATGAAACCAAAAGTTATACTTTTTGATGAACCTACATCAGCCCTTGATCCAGAAACAATAGGTGATGTACTTGCAGTTATGAAAGATTTAGCAAAGGAAAACTTTACTTTAGTTTGTGTTACTCATGAAATGGGTTTTGCAAAAGAAGTAGGTGATAGAATCGTATTTATGGATCACGGAGTTATTGTAGAAGAGAATACTCCAAAAGAATTTTTTGAAAATCCAAGAAGTGATAGAGCAAAGAAATTCTTAAAAGAAATATTAACACATTAATAAGGAGAAAAAGTGATAAAAAGAAATGGAATCCTGTTCACAGGTAAAAAATTAGTACTAGCTTTAATGGTATTTGCAACAATGAATTTACTTGCAGATGATATTAACCTTTGGAAGAAATCTACATTAAATGAGATTGTTAAAAGAGGGGAATTAAGAGCTTGTTTAGACCCAGGATATATGCCTTTTGAAATGAAAGATAAAAGAGGTAGAATTATTGGTTATGATATTGACTATGGTAAAAAAATGGCAAAAGAAATGGGTGTAAAGTTTACTCCTGTAGCGACTGCTTTTGATGGTATTATTGCATCACTTTTAACTGGTAAATGTGATATTATTATGTCAGCAATGACTATTACTCAACAAAGAAATTTAAAGATTAATTTTGCTAACCCATATACTGTACTTGGACAAACTGTTTTAATCTCTAAAGAATTAGAAGGTAAAGTTACTGAAGCAAGCCAATTAGATAAAAAAGGTTATACAATTGTTACAAAACTAGGTGTAACTGGTGAGATTGTTGCAAAGAAATTCTTTAAAAATGCAAAAGTAGTAACTTTTGAAACTGAACCAGATGCACTTTCAGAAGTATTAAATGGAAAAGCTGATGCATTTATCTATGATAAACCATATAATATTTTATTTATGACTGATAAAGGTAAAGGTAAATTAGTACACTTAGATACGCCATTAACTTATGAGCCATTAGGTTGGGCTATTAGAAAAGGTGATCCAGATTTCCTTAATTGGCTAAACAACTTCTTAAGACAAACACAAGAAGATAAACTAGTTGATTTCCATGGAAAATTAAATAAAAAATGGTTACAAGATACAGATTGGTTAAAAAGAGTTCAATAATTTATGAGTAAAAAACACGAATCTTGGGCACAAAACAAAAAGCTAGGGCATTTTATTGCTCTAGCTTTTTATATTGCAGTTGGATATTTCTTTTATCTAGCCGCAACAAATATGAACTACGTATGGAAATGGAACTCTATTCCTAAATATTTTGTTTATGAAAAAGTTGTAAATGTTGAAGCTCCTATAGATGGAAAACTAGTATTAAAAGATGGAAAATACTTTATTGAAGGAACTGATACAGTTCAGTTAGAAAATTTAGATAGTAGTTTTTCATTAGAGTATAAAGTAGGAGAATATGCATATCAGTTTGATGTAATTGCTTCAAAAACTAATACAAAACTAGGTCCAATATTGCAAGGACTTTGGGTAACATTAAAAGTATCCTTTTTTGCAGCAATATTGACTTTTATAATAGGTATTATCGTTGCCCTTATGAAACTATCTTCATATCAATTTTTAAAAGATATTGCAACAGTATATATTACACTTGTTAGGGGAACACCTTTATTAGTACAAATTTTCTTATTCTATTTCATAGTTGCAAATATTTTTGAACTTGATAGATTTATCGCTGGGGTATTAGCTCTTGGTATTTTCTTTGGTGCTTATATGGCAGAAGTTTTAAGAGGGGCTATTCAATCTATTGATAAAGGGCAACTTGAAGCTGCTAGTTCTCTTGGTATTTCAAAAACACAAGCTATGAGATATATTATTTTACCTCAAGCCTTTAAACGAGCCTTACCAACATTGGTTGGAGAGATGATTGCTTTAGTTAAAGACTCTTCTTTAGTTTCTGTTATTGCTATTACAGATTTAACTAAAGTAGGAAAAGAGATTGTATCAAATACTTTCTCACCCTTTGAAACATGGATTATCGTTGCATTGGTTTATTTATGTATCACTTCTTTATTAAGTTTTATAGGACATAAAATAGAAAAAAGAATGGCTTTAAAAGGTGGGATGAGTTAATTTGGAAATATTATCTAATTTTATCCAACAAACCATTACTATCTTCGCTATTATGGACCCAATAGGGATAAGCGCTTTAGCCTTATCTTTGTTGAGTACAAATATTACAAAAAATCAAATATCAACAATTGCAAGAAAATCTACTTTTACAATTATTATTGCATTTTTTGTAGTACTTATTACTGGGGATGGAATTTTAAGAGTCTTTGGTATTGGTGAAAATTCACTTAAAGTTATGGGTGGAATTATTCTTCTTATGATGGCAATTTCTATGGTAAATGGAAGTGCAAAAGAGGGTAAAAAAGATGATAATAAAAGTGATGAAGAACTTTCAGTTATACCTATAGGTATTCCTATTGCTTTTGGGGCTGGATTATTTACTACTATTGTTATTTTTAAACATGATGCAAAAACTTTTACTGATTTAATATCTATTACTTTTGCTTTTTGTATAAATGCACTTTTATTTTATTTAATATTAAAAAACTCTATTTATATTAGAAAACTTTTTGGCGTTACAGGACAAAATGTAGTAACAAAACTTATGGGATTAATTGTTGGAGCAATTGCAGTACAATTTATAATCTCAGGAATAGTCAGTCTTACAAAACTATATTTATAATGATATTAGACATATTTTTAAAAGGTTTTATTGTAACAATATCTTTGATTGTTGCAATTGGAGCTCAAAATGCATATATTCTAAAACTTGGGCTTTTGAAACAACATGTAGGAAAAGCAGTACTTTTTTGTATTTTTTCAGATATTTTTCTTATTTCGCTGGGTGTTTTTGGATTAGGTTTTTTTATAAAAGACAATCAAATTTTAATAAACTCAATTGCTATTTTTGGAATTGTATTTTTATGTTTTTATGCTTTTTTATCTTTTAAATCGGCATTTAAAAATGAGAGTTTAAAGATTGATGATGAGGTAAAAACAAATCCATTAAGACAAGTGCTAACTTTACTTTTTGTTTTCACATATTTAAATCCACATGCATATCTTGATACTATTTTATTAATTGGTGGAATTGGAGCAAATATTGAAGATGATTTAAAGTTGTTTTTTTTATTAGGAAGTTTATCGGCTTCTTCATTTTGGTTTATTACATTAGGCTTTTCAGCAAGATTTTTAATTCCATTATTTAAAAAGCCAATTACATGGAAGATACTTGATATTTCAATTGGATTAATTATGCTAGTAATTGCATATTCACTTCTTGAAATAATTGAATAAGATATATTTTAAGTTTAGATTAATAAATATAACTAAAATTATTTTATATAATAAAACATTGTCTAAGAAATTATAATTTAAAAAAGTCAATAAAATGTCCCACTTATAAGTACTATTATAAGGTTTCATAAAATCATATACAAGTGAGTTTTGATTATGAATGTAACAGTCGCCTTTTTAGAAACAGCTGAACAATTAAAACAATTTAATTTTTCAAATAAAAGTAAGTACTTAATTTTATGTACTCAAAATAGTAAAATCGATTTAGATGTATTAAATAGTTTTGAAGTAGAGTACTATGGTGCAATCTTCCCAAAATTGATATTCAAAAATAAAATAGTTGAAGATGGATATTTAATATGTAAGCTAAATGGTAATGTTCATATTGAGTTTATTGAAGATATGATTGACTATCAATTTTCAAACTCTCGCTTAGGTGAATTTAATACTTTGATTACAATAATTGATGGAATGTCTGATTATAATACTTCTTTTTTAGAAAACATGTTTGAATATACAAATTTAAATTCTACTATCATAGGTGGTGGAGCAGGTAGTTTAGAAAAAAATAAAAAATATCTTTTTAATAGTAAAGGTTTTTATGAAAACTCTTCTATAATAGTAATGATAGATAATAATATTGATATTGGAATAAGTGAAGGATGGCAAGTTTTAGATGGACCATTTGTTGTTACTTCATCAAAAGGTAAACTACTTGAAGAATTAGATTATAAAAGTGCTTTTGACTTATATAAAACTACAATAGAAAAAGATCTTGGTAGAAAAGTTGAAGTAGAGAACTTTTATACTCTAATGAAAGATTATCCTTTAGGAATATTAAAAAATGATGAGAAGTATATCTTAAGAGACCCAATATCTTTTCAAAAAGAGTCTTTATATTTAGCTGGGGATATTGAAAATAATAGTGTAATAAATATTTTAAAAGCAAGAGAGAGTGACCTTTTAGAATCTACTGCTAATACAAGAAGTCAGGTTTTAAAAAGTGGCGCTAAGCATTTAATGATATTTGAATGTGTATCTAGGCTTGAATATTTAACAGTAAATAGTTATTCTAAGCAATTAAGAGAACTGAACAAGTGTGAAACAATAAAGAGTGTTTTTGGAGTAGTTAGCATAGGAGAGATAGCTAACTCAGGAGAAAAATATATAGACTTACTAAATAAAAGTTGTGTAATAGGTGGAATATGTCATTAACAAAACTTTCTGCATCTTATAAGTGTGTAAACTCTATAGGAAACAGTTTAAATCTACAAGAGATGATGGAAGAATTTTTAAGAACTTTTATCAAAGAAACGGGTGCTATAAGTGGCTCTTTTTTTGTCAATAGAAGTGTGAAGTCTTGTGAAGAGATAGCTTCATTAGGAAAGAAAAACCTTTTTAGTATTGAAACAATTAAGAAAAAACTCAAAGAAGATACTCTTATTTTAGAGAAAATAGATAATGGCTTAAAACTACTAGCATATAAGATAAAAAAAGGTTGTTTGATTTTTATTTATTCTTGCGAAAATGATTTTGATTTTATTACTTCTATTTTGGAAAGTCTAAAAAACAAAATAGAGATTAATGTAGATTCATGTTTAAATGTTGAGAATTTAAAAGAACAAATAGAAGAAGCTACAAAAGAGAACTTAGAAAAAGAGAGACAACTTTTCGAACAATTAAAAATGTCTCAAATGGGTGAATTAATAGGAAATATAGCTCATCAATGGAGACAACCTTTAAATATTATCTCAACTGCAACAAGTGGAATGCAAATAAAACAAGAGCTAGATATTCTTACGAATGAAGACTTTAAAGAGTACACAAAAAGTATTTTAGAAAACTCAAGTTACTTGTCTGGAACAATTGATGAGTTTAGAGACTATATAAAAGATAGCAATAAAGAAAAAGAGATAATTATCCAAGACAGATTAAAAATGGCAACAGAGATGCTAAGGGCATCTTTTAGTTTAGAAAAGATTGATATTATAGAAGAGTATGTAGAAAATGAGAAGCTTCATTTTAGACTTGTACTTGGAGATTTATTACAAGTATTAATTACTATCTTTAACAATGCAAAAGAAGCATTAATGGAAAAAGATAATTTAGAACAAAAATGGATAAAGTATAGTTTACAAAAGACAGAAGATCTTATAAAAATAACTATTGAAGACAATGCTGGCGGAGTAGATGAAAAAATAAAAGATAAAATTTTTAATCCATACTTTACCACAAAACATCAAGCAAGGGGAACTGGAATTGGGCTTTACTCTGCCTATGGTATAATTGTAAATAAACTAGATGGTAAATTGTATGTAAAAAATACTGAATATGGTGCAAAGTTTCATATAGAGTTACCATTGAATGTAAACTATATTATATAAAGGCAATCTTATCTTACAAAATTCTGTAGAAACAATTGGTTGTTTTAATGCTATTTTAGATCCATACAATGGAATAACAATCAATAAAAAAAATCTTCCTAGCACAAAAGAAGAGTTTGAATTAAACCTTGATTTACTGGTAGATACCCTTAAAACAAAAAGAAATCTTATTTGGATATATATAGATATAAAATATTCCGAATATATCCCTATTGCTACACAAAGAGGATTTTTCTTTCACTCTTGTGATGAAGATTATATCTTAGTAGTAAAAAGACTAAAAAACAATGCAATAGTTCCAACGCCAGCAAATCATACTTTAGGAGTAGGGGCAGTTGTAATAAATGAAAACAATGAATTACTTGTAATAAAAGAAAAAATATCAACAGCAGGATATAAACTTCCAGGTGGTCACATAGACAATGCAGAGATGATTTCAACTGCTCTTGCAAGAGAAGTTTATGAAGAAACAGGGATAAGAGTAGAGTTTGAGTCTGTGGTTTCTTTAGGGCATTTTTATCCCCACCAATTTCATAAGTCAAATCTTTATGTACTGTGTTTAGCTAAACCTCTTACACATGAAATAAATATCTTTGATACAGATGAGGTAATAGATGCAAAATGGGTAGATGTAAATGAGTATCTAAATGATGAAAAGGTATTACCTTACTCAAAAGCAATAGTAAATGCCGCATTGAGAACTAAAGGTTTTAAGATAGATAATAAACCCCTTAGTCATATAAAAAAAGAAATGGAATTATTCTTTCCTTTAGAAAATTAAAGTATAATCCACAAAAAAATAAATTATTATAAAGGAAACTAAAAATGAAAGAAATTATCTCAACACCAAATGCTCCATCAGCAATTGGACCATATAATCAAGGTACATCTTTTGGTGATTTAGTATTTATCTCTGGACAAATTCCATTAATTGCAGAGACTATGGAATTAGTTGAAGGTGGAATTCAAGAGCAAACTAAACAAGTAATGGAAAACTTAAAAGCAGTATTAGATGAAGCAAACTCTTCTTTTGACAATGTACTTAAAACAACTTGTTATTTATCAGATATGGATAACTTTGTAGCTTTCAATGAAATCTATGCACAATATTTTAAAGCCGAAACAGCACCTGCAAGAGCTACAGTTGCAGTAAAAACTTTACCTAAAAATGTATTAGTTGAGGTAGATGTAATAGCTCATAAAAACTAGAAGATTTTCTTCTAGTTTTTTAAACTTAAACTCACTCTTTGCTTCTTCAAATCAACACTTAAAACTTTTACTTTTTCTAGATTTTGATTAATACTTAAAACCTCACTTGGATGAGAGATTCTTTTATTTGATATTTGTGAGATATGAAGTAGGGCATCATTTTTTAATCCTACATCAACAAAAGCTCCAAAGTCAGTTATGTTTCTAACTATTCCAGATAAAACAAATCCTTCTTTTAAATCTTCTATTGAAGCTACATCTTGGGCAAATTTTACTTGATTGAAGTTTTCTCTGATATCAAACCCTGGTTTTTTAAGCTCTTCAATTATATCTTTTAGTTTTAGTAAAGAAGAGCCAAGTTCATTTGCTATAGTTTGTATTTGTGAATCTTTGATATCTTCTATTTTATAGTTTTTTTGCAAGTTTTTTGTTACTTCATAATCTTCTGGGTGAATAGCTGTATTATCTAAAATAGATTTACCACCTTTTATTCGTAAGAAACCAACAGCTTGCTCATAAGCTTTTGCTCCGATTCCTTTTACTTTTAGAAGCTCTTCTTTTGAAGTAAACTTTCCTATTTTTTCTCTGTGTTCTACAATATTTTGCGCTAGTTTTTCAGTAATGCCAGAAACAAAAGATAGTAGTTTATATGAAGCTGAGTTTAAATCAACTCCCACTTTATTTACTAAGTCAATTGTTGTGTTTTCTAGTTTTAGGGCTAACTCTTTTTGATTTACATCGTGTTGATATTGACCAATACCAAGTGATTTTGGGTCTATTTTTACTAAAGCTGCCATTGGGTCACGAAGTCTAGCTGCGATTGAAATAGCACCTCTAATAGTTACATCAAGGTTTGGATACTCTTTTTGTGCGATTTTAGAAGCAGAATAAACACTTGCACCTATTTCACTAACAATTGCATAGTTTACATCAAGATTTTTTTCTTTGATTAAGTTTGCTATAAAATCAGCAGTTTCCCTTGAAGCAGTTCCATTTCCAATAGCTATTGCTGTGATATTATATTTTTCAATTAAAGCACAAACTACTTTAGAAGAGCTGACAAAGTCTTCTTTTGGTTTTGTAGGATAAATCACAGTAGAATCAAGGTATAAACCATCTTCATCTATAACAGCTAATTTACAACCAGTTTTATATCCAGGGTCAACTCCTAAAATAACTTGGTTTACTAATGGAGCTGTTTGAAGTAGCTCTTTTAAGTTCTTTCCAAAAAGCTCGATTGCTTCAGAGCTAGCTTTTTCTTTTAAAGTTGTTAGAGCTTCTCTTTTTAAGCTAGGAAGTAAAAGTCTTTTTAGTCCATCTTTGTAGGCATCAAATACAATATCTTTTGAGCTATTTGCCCAAGAAGGAATTTTATATTTTTGAATATTGTCTAAAATATGCTTTTCATCAATATTAACTTTTATAGAAAGTTGCTTTTCATTTACTGCTCTTAATACTGCTAAAGTTCTATGGGATTTGATGTATTTGATTTTTTCTTCTTTTTCTATAAAGTTTGAATAAAGACCATCTTTTTGAAACTCTTTGCCTTCTTTTATCTCTATAGTCCCCCAGTTTGATATGAGTTTTCTTACTATCTCTTTTGATTTAAAATCATCAGCATATCTTTGAGCAATAATATCTTTTGCACCAGTTATAGCATCTTCAGTAGATGTAACTTCTTTATTTAAAAACTGTTTTGCTTTTTGTAAAACTTCTTCTTTTGTATATTTTAGACTTTGGATAATGTTTGCTAAAGGTTCTAAACCATTTTCAATAGCCTTACTTGTTCTTGAAGATTTTTTATCTTTAAAAGGCGTATATATATCTTCTACTGCTTGTAAAGTTGTTGCTTCACTTAACTGAGATAAAACTTTGTCATTTAAAAAGTTTTCTCTTTTAAAATAGAGATTATCTCTTCTTTTCTTGCGAGTAATTTTTGAGAGTAAGAGTAAACTTCCTCAAAAGCTCTTAAGTTTTCATCACTTGCATTATTTGTTAAATCTTTTCTATACCTTGCAATAAAAGGAATAGTACAACCTTCAGAAAGAAGATTGATTATGTTTTTTATAACAGAAGGTTGTAGTTGTGTTTTTTCTTGTAGTAAGTTTAATAAATCGTTAGTCAAGTACAATTTCCTTAAAATCACTTCTTGTATTTTCAAGAGGTTTGTTATTTTGTGCTCGTACAGTATAAACAAAAGATATTTTTGCAGTATCTGTACTATTTTTACTTGCATGGTGAAGTGTTTTACAGTGGAATAATACAATATCACCTTTTTCTAAATTTTGATGAGTTCTTTTCTTTATGATTTTTTGGTTTTCTTCATTTTCATCAATAAAATTATCTACTTCATCAAAAGAATCTTTACCAAACTTTATTTTATGTGTTCCTGGTATAAATTCTAAAAGCCCATTTTCTAAAAACTCATCTCCTAAACTTAACCAAACTGATACTAAGTCATCATTTTCAAAGTGCCAGTATCTTCTGTCTTGGTGCCAATAAGTTCTTGTACTTTCATGGGGAAGTTTTGTCATAATTGAGTTGTGGTGGGCTAATGTTAAAATAGGAGTATCATTTAAAACTTGTTTTAAAATAGGTCTTATCTCTTTATTTGTCATCCACTCTTGAAATACTTCTTCTCTATCATATACTTGTCTTAATCTTCTAACTGTAATTTTATCTTCATCAAGGCTCATATACTCTTGTTCTGTTTCAATTGGAGCTTGTTTTTTTGTAAGGTGTTCTTTTGCTTTTTCTAAAATTTTATCGCATAATTTATTGTCAGCAAAATTTTTTATTATTAAAAATCCATCACAGTTAAATTGCTCTAATTGTTCTTTTGATAATTCCATTGGTAGCTTTCTTATAAATTTTTCGTATTATACATCAAAATCGATTTCTATTTTATTATTCAATAACTTTTATAGTTTCATTATAATTAAATCTTATGATTATATCATAATTATTTATTATCTATTAAGCCGTTAAATTTTATACTTAGTAACTCTAATATAGAGAAAAATTATCTAGGAGAAATGATGAAAAAATTAGTTTTATTAGTAGGTATTTGTTTATCATTACTTGTAACAAACTCTTTTGCAAGTGAAAAAAGAGGATTAAATGTTGTTTTAACTGCTTCAGATGCACAAACTCAACAAATGGCAATCGTATTATCTATGATGACTTTAAAGCAAGGAAAAGAAGTAAATATGACTCTTTGTTCAAGTGCAGGAGATTTAGCTGTGAAGGGTATGGAAAGTGAAGTTTTAAAGCCAATGAATAAAAGTCCAAAAATGATGCTTCAAGCAATTATGCAAAAAGGAGCTAAAGTAGAAATTTGTCCTTTATATTTACCAAATGCTAAAAAAGATGAATCTGTATTAATAAAAGGAATTACTGTTGCAAAACCACCAAAAGTTGCAGCACAACTTTTAAATGATGATTTTACAACATTAAGTTATTAATTTATGGGTGAACAGCCTTTAAGGCTTCACCTATTGATGTAATAGTTCTAACAGTAGTAACACCAGCTCTTTGTAAAGCTGCATACTTTTCATCTGCAGTTCCTTTACTTCCATCAATAATTGCACCTGCATGTCCCATTCTTTTACCCTTTGGGGCTGTAACTCCTGCGATATAAGAAACAACAGGTTTTGTAATATTTGATTTAATAAACTCAGCAGCAGCTTCTTCTTTAGCTCCACCAATTTCACCAATCATTACAATTGCTTTAGTCTCTGGGTCATTTTCAAATCTTTGTAAGATATCAATAAAATCACTTCCTGGAACTGCATCTCCTCCAATACCTACACAAGTACTTTGACCAAATCCTGCTTTTGTAGATTGATTAACTGCTTCATAAGTTAAAGTACCAGATCTTGATACAATTCCAACACTTCCTGGTTGATGAATTGCTTCAGGCATAATTCCCATTTTACATTGACCTGGAGTAATTATACCTGGACAGTTTGGACCAATAAGAGTTGAACCATTTAAATCAACTGCTGCTTTCACATCAAGCATATCAATAGTTGGAATACCTTCTGTAATACAAACAATTATTTCAATACCATTTTCGCTTGCTTCAATAATTGCATCTTTACAAAATGGAGCAGGTACATAGATAATAGAAGCATTTGCTCCTGTTAATCTTTTTGCACACTCTACTGTGTTATAAATTGGTAGGTCTAAGTGAGTTTGTCCACGTTTACCTGGAACTACACCACTAACTACTGTTGTTCCATATGCAATTGCACGTCCTGTATGGAAACTTGCTTGTGCACCTGTTAGACCTTGAACTAATACTTTTGTATTTTTATCAATTAAAATTGCCATTAGTTCGCCCCTTGTGCTAATTCAATAATTTTTTGTGCAGCTTTATCTAAATCTGCTTCTTCATAGATTTTTAAATCAGAGTTTTCAATTAACTCTAATCCTTCTTTTGCATTTGTACCTTCAAGTCTAACTACAACAGGTACATTTATTTCCATTTTTTTTGCAGCAGCAATAATACCAGCAGCAATGATGTCACATCTAACAATACCACCAAAGATATTTACTAAGATACCATCTACTTTTTCATCTGAAAGAATTATTTCAAAGGCTTCAATAACTCTTTGTTCATTTACACTTCCACCTACATCTAAAAAGTTTGCAGGTTCACCACCATGAGTTTTAATTAAATCCATAGTTGCCATAGCTAAACCAGCACCATTTACCATACAACCAATATTTCCATCTAAGCTTACATAGTTTAGGTCTAGTTTTTCTGCTTTTAATTCCCTTGCATCTTCTTGAGATTCATCTCTGATTTCATTCATTTTAGGCTGCCTATATAAAGCTGAGTTATCAACTTGAATCTTTCCATCAAGACATACTAAGTAACCTTGTTTTGTAACAACTAAAGGATTTACTTCTACAAGTGATAAGTCTTTTTCAATAAACATTTTATACATTTTTTGCATTAAATCAATCATTTGTGCAGAAAGAGTTTTATCTAGTTTTAAGTCATCACAAATTTGTCTACATTGTGCAGGCATAATTCCAACAACTGGATTAATAGGATTTCTTAAGATTTTTTCTGGAAATTTTTCTGCTACTTCTTCAATTTCCATACCACCTTCACTTGAAGTGATAATCATAATTCTCTGACTTGTTCTATCCACAGCAAAGGCTAAATAAATTTCATCTACAACATCGCAAGGTTCTTCTACAAAAATAGAGTTTACTGGTTGACCTTCTTTTGTTGTTTGGTGAGTTACAAGCCTACTTCCTAGTAATCTTCTAACTTCTTCATTTGCTTGAGTTTTTGATTCAGCTACAACAACTCCACCAGCTTTTCCTCTTCCTCCTGCATGAACTTGAGCTTTTATTACCCATCTGTCTTCACCAATTGTTCTTAAAATATCATCTAGTTGTGAGGGGTGAGTAAGTAGTTTACCTTTTGTAGTTGGAATATCATATTTTCTATATAGGTTTTTTGCTTGATATTCGTGTAAATTCATAGTTTGCCTTATTTATGAAAATGGATTTTTGAATGGAAACTTATACCAAAATAATCATATAAATGGGCTTAATAGATTTAAAAGAGAGGATTTTAAAATGTTATAGAAAGAGTATAAACTCTTTCTATAAAATGAATTATAAAACAGGAGATTTAATAACCATCATTTTTTGGTTTTGCATTTCATTCATAGAATCAGGGATACCACCTAATCCAAGACCAGAAGTTTTAGCACCACCAAATGGCATCCAGTCAACTCTAAATGCAGTATGATC
>NZ_PDKF01000003.1 GCF_004118855.1 Arcobacter sp. CECT 8983
AGTACTGGAAAAATCACAGTACCAGCAGGAGTAACATCGTTTACAATTACAACACCAACAGTAGATGATGACTTAAAAGAAGATACAGAAGCGTATTCTATTTCTGTAGGTGGAGTAGATGCAACAGGAACAATCTTAGATAATGATGCTACACCAACAATTACTTTATCAGGAAGTGAAGTATCAGAAGTTACAGATGGAACTGCAACAGGAAATAAAATAAAAGGTTTAGTTACTGCAACTATTGATGTAGCACTAAGTGAAGATTTAGTTATCACTTTAAGTAGTGGAGATACTATTTTAATAGAAGCTGGTAAACTTACAGGAAGTACTGAAGTTGAAACATCAAGAGTAGATGATGCATATAAACAGGGAGAAACTAAAGAGACTATATCAATTACATCTACATCAAATGATGAAATAGATATTACTGGGAAAAAAGCAGTTATAACAATAAATGATGATAATGATCCAATTGACGTAACAGTTACAGCAGTTGCTACTTCTCCAAAAGTAATTGATGTAGATACTGAATTTGGAGATGCAACAGGCGTAAATATTACTGCTTATGATACAAACGGAAATCCTGGAACTCTATCTGTTGTAAAAGGAACAAATCATGATGGATTTGGTGTTGATGGAAATACTTCTGGTGGAGGAGCAAGATCTGAGTTAGGATATGGCTCTAATGGAACAAGTGAAAAAATAGTTTTCGATTTTACTAATGATGTAGATTCTCTTGATGTTGCTTTTGCATGGAGAAATAACCATGAAACTGCAAAAATTACATTCTCAGATGATGGTCAAGCAATAGGTTATGCTACAGTTTCAGGTGGTGGATCAAACAAAGATGCCGTTGTTAGATATTATGATATGAATAATAAATTATTAAAAGAAGTTAATGCACAAGGTGGAACAGACAGAGTTGATTTATCTTATACTTTTGAATTCCCAGATGCAAATGGTGAACCAATGGCATTTGATAAAGCAGAATTCTCAGCACCAGGGCATGATGATGATTATTTAATTCATAAAGTTTCATATACAGAAGTAATTGATCCTGAAATAACAGATATTAGTACATCTGAAGGTAAAGTTACATTTAATATCCAAGTTGATGAAAACTATCCACCTCAAGGAAGTGCAAAAGCAATCGTTGAAGTAAATGGTATTGAATATGAAGTAGATTTAAATGCAACAGGAAGAGGAACTTTAACTTTAGATGCAAAAGATTTCAGTGATTTATCAAAAGTAGAAATTAAAGTAAAAGATATAGTTGGAGGAAACTATGAAGATGTAAATCCTTCTACTGATTCTTTTGATTTAAGTGGTTCTTTTACAGATGACTTTAGTTCAACTGATGATTCAATAACAATAAATGAAGATCAAACTTATGTTTTAACTGAAACAGATTTTGGAGAATATGGAGAGGCTGTAAAACAGTTCAAGATAACTGAACTTCCAAGTGAAGGTACTTTATATCTAATTGTTCACAAAGGTGAAATAATAATTGATAAAGAAGGAAACCCTCATACTGTAACAGAAGATACAAAAATTGAGATTACTGAAGGACAAATTGTATCTTTAGCAAATGTTGCAGCAGGTAATGTTGTTTATGAACCAAAAGAAAATAGTGATGCTGATACAAGTTTTAAATTCCAAATTGGTGATGAGAATGGAAACTTTAAAGATGTTGAATATACAACAGATATAGAAGTAATAGCAGTTGCAGATGCACCAGAAGTAAGTATTGATGTAAAAATTGCAACTGAAAAAACTACAACTGTAGATAATAATGGTGGAAATAATGGATTTGGAAATGGAGATCAAAATGCTCCTGGAAATTCAGAACATAACAATAATGCCGAAAATGCAGGTGGAAACCAAGAGAATATAACTTTTGATTTAGTTAAAATTGGTGAAACAACATTCTCTATTGAAAATGCTTTACAAAATGTAAATACTCATGGTACTGAAGGCGATGATGTAATAACTTACAATGATATTGCGGGTGGTTCAAATATAAATAGTAATGGTGGTAATGATATTATAGCAATCACTGGTGATATAAATGGAGGAGCTGTTGCAGGTGGTAGTGGGGTTGACCTACTTTATTTAGCAAAAGATGCTTCAAAATATGAATTTGTAAATTATAGTGGTCCTGAACAAGGTCATGATAATATAGATGCACGTATAAAAGACTTAGATACAGGTAAAATCTTAACTGTTAATAATATAGAAGGAATAGTTTTTGGTGATGGTACAACAAAAGGTGATGCAGAAGTTCCTTCTTCTGATACAAATGTAGAGTATGATATTGACTTTAGTGCTGAGCTAAAAGATTTAGATGGAAGTGAAAGCTTAACAGTAACAATTACAAATGTTCCAGAAGGAGCCGAACTTACATCAACAAACTCTTCATATACATTAATAAATAATAATGATGGTACTTGGAGTGTAGAATTACCAGCTGGAACAAAAAGTATAAGCGACAATATTAAAATGACAGTTCCAAAAGGAACAGAAGATATTGATTTAGGTATCACAGCAAGAGCAACAGAAACAAGAGATAACGATGATGGTACAAACTTCAAAGAAGCAAATGATAGTGATTCATTAGTTTATACTGAAGATGAATCACAAACTTTAGATTTTGAAGCAAATACTGTAAAAAGTGATGAAAATATTATCATTGTATTAGATATTTCAGGAAGTATGAATGATGATGTACAACTAGAAGATGGTTCATGGACAACTAGATTAGCACTTGCAAAAGAAGCCTTAGAAAATATGATTGATACTTATGAACAATACTCTAATATTAAAGTGAATTTAACAAAATTCTCAGCTACAGCAGATGACTTAGATGGTAGTGGTTCTGAAAATGGTTGGTATAGTCCAGAAGATGCATTAAATATTATCAATAATATGAGTGCGGGTGGAAAAACAAACTATGAAGATGCACTTGAAGAGACATATACAGATTATGTAGCGCCTGCAAATGGTGAAAAAGCTACTATTTACTTTATTTCAGATGGAAAACCAAATGTAGAAAATGATGATAGCCAATCAGGCTTAGGTGAACCTGGAATAATAGATAGTAGATATTTAGATAACTGGAAAGATTTCTTAGAAGATTATGCGAAAGAATTAAATGTTATAGGTATTGGAAAAGGTATTACTGATAGTACATATTTAGATATGGTTGCACAAAGTGTAGGTAATGTAAAAACTAATGTAACAATTATTGAAGATGAAAATGAACTAAAAGATAAACTTGTAGAAAATATCTTTAAAAAAGTTGAGGGTAATATTCTTGACAATATTACAGGTGGCGATGGTGATATATCTATTGATTCAATTGTAGTTGATGGGGTTACTCATACACTATCTGAAGCTACGAACAATATTCTTACTATACTAACTAGTTCTGGAGGAATATTAGAATTTAACTTTAAAACAGGTGAGTATTCATTTGGTGGATTAAGAAATAATATGGTTGAAGATAGTGAATCTTTCACTATAAATGTAAGTGATGAGGATGGAGATACTGCAAGTATTGATGTAAATATCAATATTGAAAACAGTATTGATACTACTGCAAGTGCACCTAGACTAAGTTTTAGTATAGAAGATAATGGAGAAATTCAAATTGCTGGTTCTTCTTCAATGGATTTAACTTTTGATGAATGGGATGGAAGTAATGCATCAGATAATTCATCAGTATTAAATAACTTAGGTTATCTTGATAATCATCTTGGTAGTTTTTCTGATGATAAAGTACTAATCAATAATAGTATAGATGGTGATATTTATACATATTCAGGAGATGATGAAGTAGTTGTAGATGGTGATGTTCAATATAACAGTGATATAAAAACATCTTATGGAGAAGATAGTATAACTGTAAAAGGAAATATATCTGGTGACATAAACACTGGTTCAGATGATGACAGAGTACAAATAGATGGTGATGTTCAATATAATAGTGATATCAAAACATCATCAGGAAATGATCAAGTATATGTTGGTGGTAACATTGATGGCGACATAGATACAGGTTCAGATGATGATAAAGTACATATCAAAGGTGATGTAACTTGGAATAGTGATATTTCTTTAGGTTCTGGTGATGATATGCTACAAATAGATGGAAAAGTTTATAGTAATAACCTATCAGGAGGATGGGGTAATGACTCTATAATTTTAAATGGTTATACAAAAGAAGAGTATGATAATAATGTAGATAATATTCAAAATAAAGTAAAAGATTTTGAGAATATTAAAGTAGGAGATACTGTAGTAAAAGGTAATTCTGATGTATTTAATACATTACCTACATCTACAACAACAGCATACAGTTATACAATTACTTTAGCTGCAATGTTAGGTGACCTTGATGGTAGTGAGACCTTATCTCAAATCACACTTGATAATATTCCTTCATCTGTGTCATCAATAAAAGATAGTGATGGAACGGAGTATACAGTTACTAATGGAACAGTTACTTTACCAAATAATGTAGGGTATGAACATACTTATACTTTTGTATCGTCTGAAAGTTTATCATCATCGCAAATTAATTCTATGAGCGCAAGTGTAACTTCAACTGAAGAAGAAAATAATGACACAAATACTGTTACAGCAAATGCAAAATTAGAAGTTGAAGCTTCATCTAATATGACTGGAACTGACGCTGATGAAAAATTTGATTCTCAAGGAAATTCAGCAATTATAAATGCAGGTGCTGGAGATGATGAAATTATCTATAATCCAAATGATATTATAGATGGACAAGAAGGTGAAGATACTCTTAAAATCTTAGGAGATGATGATATTGATTTATCAGATATTAAATCAAATATTAGCAATATAGAAGAAATTGATTTAACAAATGATTTAATAAATGAATTAATTGTAGATGAGCAAAGTATTGAAGACTTAACAGATAATGAAAATATCTTAAAAATCTTTGGTGATAGTGGTGATAAAGTAAAACTAGAAGGTGGAGCTGAAAACTGGGAAAGCAAAGGTACTGAAACTGATTCTGAAGGTAATACCTTTAATGTATATCAAGGTACAAGTTCTGCAACAGCAAATGTAAAAGTACTTATAGATGATGATGTTTCAATAGAATCAGACATCTAAAAAAGAAAAGGACAAGTCCTTTTCTTTTAAGCTTTTTTTACTTCAAATATCATTTAACTATTTTTAGGTATAATCGCTCAAAATTAATCAACAAAACACACAATAATTAGGATAATTATGTCAAAACAACTACTTCAAAAACAAGCAGATACGATTAGGTTCTTAGCAGCTGATATGGTTCAAAAAGCAAATTCAGGACACCCAGGTGCACCAATGGGTATGGCTGATATTGCTACAGTTTTAAGTTCTCACTTGAATTTAAATCCATCAAATGACAAATGGCTAAACAGAGATAGATTAGTTTTCTCAGGAGGACATGCAACTGGTTTAGTTTATTCTTTACTTCATCTATGGGGATTTGATGTAAATTTAGCAGATATGAGAGAATTTAGACAACACAATTCTAGAACTCCAGGACACCCAGAATATGGACATACTCATGGTGTTGAAATTACAACTGGACCATTAGGACAAGGTATTGCAAATGCAGTTGGTTTTGCAATGGCTTCAAAATATGCACAAAATGTTTTAGGTAAAGATGTTATCAATCATAATGTATATTGTCTTTGTGGAGATGGAGATTTACAAGAAGGTATTTCTTATGAAGCATGTTCAATGGCAGGTCATTTAAATTTAGATAACTTAGTTGTTATTTATGATTCAAATGAGATTACAATTGAAGGTGATACATCAATTGCATGGTCTGAAAATGTTAAAAAAAGATTCCAAGCAATTAACTTTGAAGTGTTTGAAATAGATGGACATAACTTTGATCAAATTGATAAAGCTATTGTTGCAGCAAAAGCTTCAGATAAGCCAGCACTTATTATTGCAAATACTGCAATTGGTAAAGGTGCTGCAACTTTAGAAGGAAGTCATCATACGCATGGTGCTCCATTAGGTGAAGATGAAATTAAAGCATCTAAAGTAAAAGCTGGGTTTGATCCAGAAGAGACTTTTGTTGTTCCTTATGATATCAAAGGTGCCTTTGATAAATTAATACAAGGTGTTGAGGCAGAAAATGCTTGGAATGAATCATTATCTGATGAAACTAAAGCAAAAATAGAACAACTTCAAAATCCAGATTTTGATGCAATTAAATATCCAGAATTTGAAGTTGGAACTAAAGTTGCAACAAGAGGTTCAAATCATAAAATACTAAATGCAATTGCACAGGCAGTTCCAGGTTTCTTAGGTGGTTCAGCAGACCTTGCTCCATCAAATAAAACAGAATTAGCTAATATGGGTGATTTTCCAAATGGAAGAAATGTTCACTTTGGAATTAGAGAACATGCAATGGCTGCAATGACAAATGCAATGAATTTATATGGATTATTTAGAGTATTCTCTGCTACGTTCTTTGTATTCTCTGATTATTTAAAACCTAGTGCAAGAATTGCAGCTTTAGCTTCAATTCCACAACACTTTGTATGGACTCATGATTCTATTGGTGTTGGAGAAGATGGACCAACTCACCAACCAATTGAGCATTTATCTCAATTTAGAGCTTTACCAAACTTTTATGTATTTAGACCAGCAGATGCAAATGAAAATGTTGATTCATGGAAAGTAGCATTTAAAATGAATGCTCCTACTGCTTTTGTTTGTTCAAGACAAGATTTAGAAGTTCTTAAAAAAGAGAAAGCTTACGGTGATGTATCAAATGGTGGATATCTTTTAAAAGAAAGAGAAAATGCAACAGTTACTATTATGGCTTCAGGTTCTGAAGTTTCTTTAGCACTAAAAGCAGCTTGTCAGTTAGATAAAGATGGAATAAAAGCAAATATTGTTTCTGTTCCTTGTTTTGACCTTTTACTTGAGCAAGACAAAGAATATATCTCAAAAATCATTAAGCCTTCTACAAAAGTATTTGCAGTAGAAGCAGCAAGAGGATTAGAGTATTATAAATTTGCTGATGAAGTATTTGGAATGGATTCATTTGGTGCTTCAGGACCAGCAGGTGAATTATTTAAAGAGTTTGGATTTACTGTTGAGTCTTTAGTTGAAAGAGTTAAAAACGAATTATAATAAATAAAAAGTAGGATAATATTCCTACTTTTTATAAATCTTCACACAATTTCTATTTGCTTCTTTTGCTTCATATAAAGCTTTATCAACATTGTTTAGACATTTGTTTCCATGTATATCTTTGCACTGTGTAACACCAAAACTTGCAGTTATATTTATATTATTATAAAATTTGCTTGTTTCAATAAACTTTCTTAATTTTTCAGCAAGGTTATAGGCATTTTGTTCATCTGTATTTGGAAGTATGATAAGAAATTCTTCTCCTCCCCATCTTCCAAAATAGTCTGTTTTTCTTAGATTATCTTTTACTATTTTAGCAAACTCTTGAAGGATTTTATCCCCTGTTAAGTGACCATAAATATCATTGATTTTTTTGAAAAAATCTATATCTATAAGAATAATACTTAAATCTTGACTGTATCTTTTTTTTCTATTAAGCTCTTGTTCCATTAGTGCATCAAGTTTAAAACGATTATAAACATTTGTTAATTTATCTGTTTGAGATAGTTTTCTCAATTTTTTATTTGAGTTGTAAATAACATAAAAGATAATCAATGCAGATATAATCACAATAATAGTAATTATTTGTATAAATAGTTTAGTGTTTAGACCTTCTTTTTTTATGATAGTAAGCCATTTATTTAATACTTGTTCTTTTTCTTCTTCTTTAACAGAGTTTATAGCTTTATTTAAAATACTTTGTAAAATAGGTTCATCATCTCTTATTGCAATTTTTGCATCTATATTAATAGAAGTTTTACCTGTAATTTTTACGTTATTGATATTGTTTTTTTGAAGTGTTTGTGCAACAGCTGGAAAAAGCCCAACGAAAGCAAAAAAATCTCCTTTTTTTACGCCTTTTAATCCCTCTAAAGTATTATCTACTTCTACGATTTTTGTATCAGGATATTTTCTTTTTATTAATTCAATAGTTGCATAATCTTTTACAATAGCAATTTTTTTGTTTTTAATATCTTCTAGAGAGTTGATAAATATTTCTGAATCTCTTGTAGCAATCACGTTAGAAAAAGTAAAATACTTTTTTGTAAAGTTAAGGTATTCAGTTCTTTTTGTAGTTTGAATAGAAAAAGGTAAGATATCACATAGATGGCTTTTTACTGCATTTAAAGATGAACTCCATGACTCTTTTGCTAATATCTCAAATTTTATTCCAGAGTTTTTTGACATAGTTTCTATAAAATTTGCAATAATTCCTGAGTAATTACCTTCTTTAGTTATAAATTCAAAGGGTTCAAAGTTTGGGTCAATACACATAGAAATAGATCCCTTTTTATTTAAGTAAGAAATCTCTTCTTTAGTAAAAAGATAGTTTCTACTTTTTTTCTTTGTTTCTTTAAATTTTCTAAACCATTTTTTATCTAACTCTTCAATATCTTTTTTTGAAATTAGCTTTTCTGCCTTTTGTATAATACTTTTTAATATAAGATTATCTTTATTATATGCAAAATAAAATCCAAATTCATCATCATTTGTATTTTTCATTGTTTTTAAATTTGATAAAAAATGTTTATTGATATTGTAATCTAAAACTGATTTTAGACCATATGCTCCATCTGCTTTTCCTTGAGAAACTGCTTTCATCATTGTAATTGTGTTTGATGTAGGATAAATATTAATTTTTGGATAATCTTTTTTTACTCTATCATAACTATGGTAGCCCTTAACTAAAGCCATAGTTTCACCTTCCATTTCCTCAAAAGTATGAACATCTTTATGCTCAATTCGTGTAAGCATTGCAAGGGGAGAGCTTACAAAAGGTTTATTTGAAAAAAGAAATCTTTCTTCTCTTTTTTTTGATTTTAATACATTAATCATCAAATCAAGTTCTTTATTTTCTAACATATTCATAAAGTCATTCCATTTACCAGGAATAAATTTTAATTCTAAAGCTAATTCATTTGCAATAAGTTCTAAATACTCTATAGCATATCCTGTAGGAATTCCATTTTCATTAAAGTTATAAGGAGGCAAACTTGCATCATTTTGTACTTTTAATACTTTTTTATTTTGTAAGTATTCAAGTTCTTTTTTTGAAAAGTTAATGGTTTTTTTAAAATATACTATCAAAGTAGCAATTTTTTTGCCTCTGATATCTTTTATCTCTTTTTCATAGAACTCATTTGTTTTATTAAAATTTAAAGAAAGTTCAATGTTTTTTAATAAAGTCATTACTTCCTCATCTCTATATGAACTATAAATAGTTTTATAATTATTTTTTATTTCAAATGCTGCAATTTTGTTATAGTTTTCATAATATATTTTAAATAAGTTGGAAATATAAATTTCTCTTTTTGATGTATTTGTTTGAAAATATAATTCAATTTGATTTGCTAAAATATCAATATTAGATTTTAAGTTATTTGATAGTCTCAAAGTGTTGCTAGCTTGGGAGCAACTTAATAGTATTATAAAAGTAAAAAATATTTTTATTGCATTTAGTGCCATATAATGGTTCCTGTGTCTAATATGTAAGAAGTATATAATAAGTTTAAATAGATGTAAATTAATAGTATGAAATTTTCTTGTAATAATCACTATTAAATTATTTTTAATATATCAAGATATATTGATATATAAGCTATATTTTGATACACTTACATCAAAGAAATTAAAAGGAACATTTTTTATGGAGATCTTTTTAAAGTCTACATCAGCTTTAAATGATGAGACAAGAGTGAAGTTATTAAAATTTTTAAATATTCATGGAAAATGTTGTGTATGTGATTTAGAAAACTCTTTTGATATGATTCAATCAAGATTATCAAGACACTTAAAGATACTAAAAGAAGCAGGATTTTTAAGAGTTGATAGGCAAGGGCGATGGGCTTATTATTCAGTTAGAACTCCCCTTGATGAATTTAGACAAAGTGCAATAAAAGAGATTATGACTTTAGATATAAAATTACCAAATTTAACAAAGGCTTGTGATATATAATGACTGAAACACTATTTGTTTATGGAACACTTATGCCAAACTGTCCAAATGGACATGTTTTGGAAAATATTGTAGGTAAGTTTGTACCTGCAACAGTAAAAGGTCGTCTTATTGATGCTGGATGGTCAGCTTCAATGGGATATCCAGGAATAAGATTAGATGCAGGGAATGACACAATTCACGGGTATCTATTTTATTCATCAAATTTAATAGATAATTGGGATTATTTAGATGAGTTTGAAGGACAAGAGTTTGAAAGAACTCCTGTAACAGTTGAGAGATATGATGAATTTGAAGTTGATACTTTTATTTATACTCTTAAGCAAGAAGTTTTAGATATGGAAGAGGACTCTTAGGAGTTCTTTTTTTTGATATTTTAACATCAAGATATCTTGATGTATTGATTTTAATATAGGAAAAATTATGATATTAGCTAGTTCAATTTTTTTGATTACTTTAATATTTGTTATTTGGCAACCAAAGGGTTTACAAATAGGAACAACAGCTGTTATAGGAGCAATAGTTGCACTAATAGCGGGTGTTGTTAGTTTTGAAGATGTATTAGTTGTAAGTGATATAGTTTGGGATGCAACTTTAGCCTTTATTGGAATTATAATTCTTTCAATGGTTTTAGATGAGATTGGCTTTTTTGAGTGGTGTGCTATTAAAATGGCGAAACTATCATGTGGAAATGGACATTTAATGTTTGTATATGCTTTGCTTCTTGGAAGTTTTGTTTCTGCACTTTTTGCAAATGATGGGGCAGCATTAATCTTAACGCCAATTTTATTAGCAAAAATGAGAATACTAAAATTAAATGCAAAAACAATTTTAGCCTTTTTACTTGCTGGTGGTTTTATTAGTGATTCTGCTTCTTTACCTTTTGTTTTTTCAAACCTTACAAATATAGTAACAGCTAACTATTTTGATATAGGGTTCTTAGAGTATTTATCTCGTATGTTTGTTCCTTATGTAGTAAGTACAGTAGTTACTATCTCTTTTTTATGGGCTTTCTTACGAAAAGATATTCCAAGAGAAATAGATGTGAGTTTACTAAAAAATCCAGATGAAGTATTAAAAAATAGAACTCTATTTAAATTTTCTTGGGTTTTTCTAGCTTTACTTTTAGTTGGATATTTTGTTGGAGACAATTATGATTTACCAGTTTCTGTATTTGCTTTAGGTGGTGGGTTGATTTTTTTAGCAATTGCAAGCTACACAAAAAGTGCGAGAGCTTGGCTTACAATTAAAACTGCACCTTGGCAAGTTGTGTGGTTTAGTATAGGTCTTTATATAGTAGTTTATGGTTTAAAAAATGCAGGTCTTACTGACTACTTAACAACTATTTTACAAGATTTAGTTCAAAGAGGTGATGTCATTGCTATTTTAGGAACAGGTTTTATCTCTGCTTTTTTAAGTGCTATTATGAATAATATGCCAACGGTTATGATTATGGATATTGCTTTAACAGATATTCCTAATCAAACTTTAGCTTATGCAAATATTATTGGATGTAACTTGGGACCTAAAATGACACCATTTGGTTCTTTAGCAACTTTACTATGGCTTCATGTTTTATCTCAAAAGGGTGTGAAAATTGGTTTTTGGCAATATAGTAAATTTGGTTTAATAGTAACTCCACCTATTTTATTTGTTGTGCTATTAACTTTAGTATAGAGTAGTTTAGTTTTATGTGAATAGAGATTTTATTGTAGTTTATTTTTACTAGAGCTTCACTTTGGGTACCCCAACATCAAAGATGTTGGCCCTAAAGTTCCAGAATCGTTCAAATAAACTTAATAAAATCTTTTGTGAGTAAGATGTTTTAAACTATTTGTTTGAATGTTTCTGCAACCAAAGGGTCAGAATTTTAATTCTGGGGTACCCTTGGTGAAGCCATAATGAGAACAAGTAGTTTAGAACATATAAATAAAAGGAATAAAGATGGATAAAAAAGTATTAATTTTATGTACAGGAAATTCTTGCAGAAGTATTATTGCTGAAGCATTAATAAATGCAAAGTTAGATGGTGTAAGTTCAGATTCATCTGGGGTAAAAGCAAGTGGAAGAGTTAATCCAAATGCACAAAAACTATTAGAGCAAAAAGGTATCTGGAAAGAGGAATATCATTCAAAAACTATTGATAAGGTTTTAGACAATGAGTATGATTTAGTAGTAACTGTTTGTGACCATGCAAATGAGACTTGCCCAATGTTCCCAAATGCAACTAAAATTATTCATGTTGGCTTTGAAGATCCAGATGGAAAAGATTTTGATGCATTTCTTAAAACATATGAAGAGATTGAAACTGAATTATTACCAAAAGTTAAAGAGGCTTTAGGTTTATAAGATGTTTTTTTATTGGGAAAAATTTGTAGATTTTTTGGTTTATGATTCATTGGGTCTTACAAAAGGAGAGCATTTAGCCGATGCACTTCATTTTTTCATTTATGATACAGTAAAGATATTTATTCTTTTAGTGACTATTATTTATATTGTTAGCTTTTTAAGAAGCTATTTTCCTGTTGAGAAAATAAGAGATTATCTAAGTGGAAAACATAAACTAATAGGTCATGTATTTGCTTCATTTTTTGGAATGTTGACTCCTTTTTGTTCTTGTAGTGCAATTCCACTTTTTTTAGGGTTTTTACAAGCAAGAATTCCTTTAGGCGTAACTTTTTCTTACCTTATTTCAGCACCACTTAGTGATGCGGTTGTTATTGCACTTTTGTTTTCTCTTTTTGGAGTTAAGATTACTCTTCTTTATATTGGTACAGTAATTCTTTTAGCAATAATTGCAGGTCTATTAATAGGAAGTTTAAATTTAGAAAAAGAGGTTTTAATAGATGTAAAACCAGTTGAGTCTTGTTGTGGTAATACAAATGAAGAGAGTCAAAGTTTACAAAGTAGAGCAAAAGAAGCTTGGGCAGCTAGTACGGACATCTTTAAAAAGATTTATATTTATGTAATAATAGGTATAGGAATTGGAGCATTTATCCATGGATATGTTCCAGCAGAAACTATTGTAAAGTATGCAAGCGGAGATGCTTGGTGGGCACCACTTATGGGTGTAATCATGGGAATACCTATGTATTCTAGTGCAGCAGGAATGTTACCTCTTATTGAAGTTCTTACTTCAAAGGGAATGTTACTTGGAACGGCTCTTTCATTTATGATGGCAGTTGTTGCACTTAGTCTTCCAGAAGCATTGATTTTAAAAAGAGTATTGTCAATGAAGCTTATTTCAATATTTTTTTCAACTGTAGGTGCGGCAATATTTATAGTTGGAGTTGTTTTCAACTCTATTTTATAAAAAAGGTTATCTTTAAAAAGGAGAAAAAATGAAAATTGAAATTTTAGGTACAGGTTGTACAAAATGTGAAGCATTGCTTCAAAATGTAAAACAAGCAGTTGCAGATGAAAAAATATTTGCACAAATAGAAAAAGTAGATGACCCAATCAAAATTATGGAATATCAAGTTTTATCAACACCAGCATTAGTAGTAAATGGAACTGTTAAAAGTAGTGGAAAATTATTAAATAAAGAAGAAGTAAAAGAGTTTTTAAAATAGCAATTGTAACTTTCACTAGAATTTAGATATAGTTTCACAAAAATTATAAAGATAATATATTGAGTGAAAATAGATTAGGGCAAATTTATGCCATATTAGCATTTTTATTTTGGGGTGGTTTAGCCCCAATTTATTTTAAACAAGTTGCAAGTGTAGATGCTTTTGAAATTCTTATTTATAGAATACTTTTTTCTTTTTTTACACTTTTACCTTTTTTCTTTTTTAAAAAAGAGTTACAATCTCTTTTATTATCAATAAAAGATCTAAGAACAATAAAATATCTATTTTTTTCAACTTTTGTAATCTCATTAAATTGGCTGACTTTTATTTGGGCAATTACAAATGATAGAATATTAGAGGCTTCATTGGGATATTATATAAATCCTTTAGTAAATGTAGGACTTGGGTTTTTGATTTTTAATGAAAGAATAACAAGAAAGCAGTCTCTTGCAATTTCAATTGCTATTATAGCTGTTTTTTATCAGCTTTTTTCCCTTGGATATTTACCAATTGTTTCTTTGATACTTGCTTTTTCTTTTAGTTTTTATGGTGTTCTTAGAAAAAAAATAGATGTTGGTTCTATTACAGGACTTTTTATTGAAGTAATTATTCTTTTACCTTTTGCTTTAGGATATCTGTTTTATTTATATCACTATGATGTGGTGGCTTTTTTTGAGTCAACTTCTTTTTATACTTCATTTATGCTTGCTCTTAGTGGTTTAGTTACTGTTATTCCTCTTTTATTATTTAATGGTGCAGCAAGAAGAATGAAACTTATTACTTTAGGTTTTTTTCAATATTTAGCACCTACAGTTTCATTTTTTATTGCAATTTTTCTTTACAATGAGGAGTTTAACTTCGATAAATTAGTAACTTTTGTGCTAATTTGGATAGCTTTAATTATTTTTTCATCTGATTCTATAAAAAGAATTCTATTTAATAAATAGGCATAACATTAAAAGTAAAGAGTTTAACTCTTTACTTTTAATTTAAATTTCTTTATACTTTCAAAAGTGAAGAGTTAAACTCTTTACTTTTAGGAGTAAATATGAAAATTATAAATGGAAAAATGTTTTATAAAATGAGTGAACTTGTAGAACAAGTAGAACTTAGTAATCATACAATTGCCTTTTATTATAAAAAAGGACTACTTCCAAATACAGTTAATACTTCAAAAAATATGAAGTATTACCCAGAAATCACAGTTACCGTTTTAAATTTGATTAAATATTTCAAAGATAATTTGAATTTTTCTATTGATTATATAAAAGAGTTATTTGATTATTATAGAATTGATTTTGACGATAGAGCTGAACTTATTTTACAATCTATTCAGATGTTATCTAGTGAAATTAAAAATCCTATTTCAAAAAAGGATTTAGACAAACAGATTGTAGAAGAAGCAATTGAGCTGGACTTAGTTGATGATAAAGATATCTATTTTAAAACAGAATTAGAAGTTTTAAAAGTTTACGAAGAACTTAGAAGCTATGAAGTTGCAAGTGAACTTATAAAAGAGTATGTAACTACTAGTAAAAAACTAGCTTTACTTGAAAGAGAACTGAGTTCAAAAGTTTTAGAAAAAACAGGTTTTTTACCAGAGGTTTTAATTCTTAATATTTTAAATTCATTTAAACCATACATTTTTAATAGACACACGATTATTGAGTTTAAAAAGGAAAGCTAATGGAAACTATCGACTTTCATGCACATTTATTGAATCCAAATGTATCTTTTTCAAGAGTTTATGACAAAGTAGCTATTTCACTTTTTGCAAAAAAACTTGGAGTTGAAAAAGATGATTTATTAAATAGAAAATATGACGCCTTTGTTGATGCTTTTATAAATAATATAAAAACATCAAAATATGTTAAAAAGTCTGTTGTACTTCCTGTGGATGCAAAAGTTGATAGTAAGGGAAGAGAAATATCAAGGGATAAAACTGTTTGCTCATCAAATGATGATGTTTTAAAAGAATACAAAAGATATCCAAAAGAAGTGATACCTTTTTTCTCTGTAAATCCAAATAGATTAGATGCTTTAGATTTACTTGATGAGTATTTTGAATCAGGATTTAAAGGGGCTAAATTTTTACAAAATTATTGGGATATAGATATTACAGATGAAAAGTATATTCCATATTTTGAAAAGATTAAAAAATATAATTTACCTATAATCATCCATACAGGAAGTGAACATGCGATTGAATCAAATCCTATGTATGAAAAAGTAGAAGTTGCAAATATGGCAATAGAAGTAGGGTGTAAAGTTGTACTTGCACATTTTGGTGTAAACTCTATAATGGAGCATAGACCAACAAAAATTTTAAACAATTTTTCTTTTGATAATAAAAAGTTTGGAGATGACTATTTTAAAACAATAGAATATTTAGAAAGTCATGAAAATGTATATGCAGATTTATCTGCTATGGTGATGAATTTTAGATCAAAGATTATAAAAGATTTAGCCAAAAATCAAAGTCAAATTCATAATAAACTTCTTTTTGGTACAGATTATCCTGTTCCTTTTTCTCCTATGTTTTCATATCATACCTTAGGATTAAAAAAGAGAAGAAAGTTAGAAAAAGTTGAAAATCCACTTGATAGAAATATCGAGTTTTTTAATGAATATTTTAAAGAAGATTCTTTAATTTATACAAATTGGCAGAAATTAATAAAGGAATAAAAAATGGAAAGGTTATCGAGTAATTTATTAATCATAAAACTATCATTTTTATGTGTTGTTTTTTGTAATGTTATTGTTGATGTGGCACATAAAGTACTTTTACAAAATATTGCATTTAAGATTTTTGATGGAAGTGAACAAGTTGTTTGGATATCTATTATAAATGCAATGATAATTATTCCTTTTTTACTTCTTTTTACTTTAAGTGGGTATCTATCTGATAAATATAATAAAAAAGATATCTTAGTTTATGGAGCTGTTTCTTCTTTTTGTTTATCTGTGCTTATGGTGTTTTCTTATTTAAGTGGAAGTTTTTATTTGGCTATGTTAAACCTAATATTATTAGCTATTCAAAGTGCAATTTATTCTCCTGCTAAATTTGGTCTTATTATTAATATCTGGGGAAAGAAAAATTTAGCAAAAGGAAATGCTAGTTTACAAGCAGTTTCTATTATAGCAATCTTATTTTCCCTAGCAAGTGGTTCTTTTATTTTTGAGTCTTTTTATAATACAAATAATTTAAGCTTATTAAGTACAAAAGAAGATTTACTTGATGCAATTTTACCCTTGACTTATTATATTGTGCCAGTTGCATTTTTAGAAATGTTATTATCTTTAATAGTTTTAAAAAGAGTAAAAACAATATATGTAAAAAATGAGGAATTAGAATTAAATAGAAAAGAGTTTTTTCAAGGTAAACTTTTAAAGAGAAATATTAAAACAATTTTTGATAATAATATTATATTTTTATCTGTAGTTGGTTTATCAGTTTTTTGGGGTGTTTCTCAAGGGTTGATGGCAGTTTTTCCTTCTTTTGCAAAAGAGTATTTACAAATAGAGGATGTTTTTGTAATAAATGCAGTTATCGCTTCTTCGGGAATTGGTATTGCAATTGGATCAATTTTTTATTCAAAAATATCAAAACATTATATAGAAATTGGCACTATTCCTTTATCTGCAATTGGAATGACTTTTATGATTTACTTATCAACAGAAGTTTCTAGTGTCTTTTTATTGGGAATTTGTTTTTTAGTTTTTGGTATTTTTGGTGGATTATTTGTAGTGCCATTAAACTCTTTAATACAATTTAATGCTAAGAAAAAAAATCTAGGAACAATTTTAGCTGGAAATAATTGGTTTCATTCTTTGGCTATGTTTTTAATGTTATGTCTTACAACTTTTGTATCTTTGAATAATTTAGATCCTTTAAATACAATATATTTAATTTTATTAATCACAATAGTTGGAATGTTTTATACAATATTTAAACTTCCCCAATCTCTTATTTTACTTTTCATGAAGTTTGTTGTTGGTTTAAAATATAAATTAGAAGTGCATGGAGTAAAAAATATCCCTTCTACTGGTGGCGTACTTCTTTTAGGTAATCATGTATCTTGGATAGATTGGGCCGTTATTTTAATGAGTAGTCCTAGACAAATAAAGTTTGTAATGCATAAACCAATATATGAAAAATGGTATCTAAATTGGATTTTGAGACTATTTAAAGCTATACCTATTTCAAATGCATCAAGTAAAGACACAATAAAAACAATTGCAAAGGAGCTTGATTTAGGTAATGTTGTTGTTCTTTTCCCTGAAGGTGGTATAACTAGAAATGGGCATTTAGGAGAGTTTAAGAGGGGATTTGAACTTATTTTGAAACAAACTAAAGAAGATATCCCTGTAATTGCCTTTTATATTAGAGGTTTATGGGAATCTTTATTTAGTAGAGCTAATGAAAAGTATAAAAGAAGTAAAAGAACAAATAGTGTTACAGTCTCTTTTTCAAAGCTTATTAAAAAGCAAAATGCAAATGCAGTTTTTGTAAAACAAATAGTAAAAACTTTATCAACTGAATCTTGGAGAATGCATACTGAAAATATGGATACTATTCCTGAACTTGTTTTTGATAGACTAAAACAAATAAAAAGTAATATGATTTATGCAGATACGACAGGAGTAGAGTTATCTGGATATAAGTTCTTAACAGCTTCAATTCTTTTTAAAGATTTACTAAAAGATAAAATAAAAGGAGAGAATATAGGACTTTTATTCCCTTCAAGTGCAGGGGGAGCTTTTTTTAATACTTCAGTTTTAATGTTAGGTAAAACTGCTGTAAATTTAAACTTTACTGCTTCTATGAATACTTTAAAATTATCAGTAAAAAATGCAGAAATAAAAACAATAATTACATCAAAAAAATTTATTAAAAAGTTAAAAGAAAAAGGCATAGCCATTGATGAGGTTTTAAAAACTTCTCAAGTTTTATATGTAGAGGATTTAAAAGCCCAAATTACTAAAGCAAAAAGTTTAACAACTTTATTAAGTGTTATTTTACTTCCTACTTTTATTTTAAAAAACTTACATATTAAAAAACAAGATAAAGATTCAACGGCGGTAATATTATTTAGTAGTGGAAGTGAAGGTATTCCAAAAGGAATAGAACTTAGTCATAAAAATGTAGTTGGAAACTGTCAGCAAATAGCAGCAATAATTAATGTAAATGAAGATGATATTTTTGTAGGTTCACTTCCATTTTTTCATGCTTTTGGAACTGTAGTTACTTTATTTATGCCAATAATTGAAGGAATTGGATGTGTTGCACATCCTGATCCAACAGATGGCTTTGCAATAGGTAAATTAGTTGAAAAATATAAAGCAACAATTATGTTAGGTACTTCTACATTTTTTAGACTTTATACTAAAAATCCAAAGGTACAAAAAAAGATGTTTGAGAGTTTAAGGCTAGTTGTTGCAGGAGCTGAAAAATTATCTCAAAAAGTAAGAGAGGATTTTAAAGTAAAATTTGATAAAGAGATTTTAGAAGGTTATGGAGTAACAGAAACTACTCCTGTAGCTTGTTGTAACTTACCTAATGTAAAGACTTTTGATGGAGTTCAAATAGGAAATAAAATAGGTAGTGTGGGAATGCCAATACCAGGAACAAAAATCAAAATAGTAAATCCTAAAACAAATAATGAACTTCCCGTTGGAGAAGAGGGGATGATATTAATATGTGGAGTTCAAGTGATGAAAGGTTATTTAAAAGATGAGAAAAAAACTAAAGAGGCTTTAATCACTTTAAACAAAGAGACATATTATATAACAGGAGATAAAGGAAGAGTTGATGAAGATGGTTTTTTAACTATAGTTGATAGATATTCAAGGTTTGCAAAACTTGGTGGAGAGATGATTAGTCTTGGTGCAGTTGAACAAAACATAGAAAAGCTAATTACAAATGAAGAGATAGAATTTATAGCAACAACTAAAGAAGATGAAAAAAAAGGTGAAAAGATTATCCTCTTAATTTCAAATATAAAAGAAGAAGAGTTAGAAAAATTAAAAAAAGATATAATAGAAAAATTTGATAATAATCTTATGATTCCCTCACTATATAAAATAGTAGATGAAATACCAAAGTTAGGAAGTGGGAAGTTAGATTTTAAAGAAGCAAAAAAAATTGTAGAAAGTTTATAGTAAAGAGTTAATTCTCTTTACTATTATTACATAATTGTTTTATAATCTCATCTTGCTGGCTACAGAAGCTTCCATTTTTCTCAATTAAAAATAAATCTTTTGCCATACCTTTTATTGAACTAAGTTTTGCAGTTTCAATCTCTATATTAAACTCATCAAAAATATTTGCAATATATGCAAATAAACCTTTTTGATCTTTTGCTGTAACTTGCATAGAAGCTAAATATGTTGTATGGTTGCAGTTGATACTTATACCTTTTTCTTCGATTTCTGGAATTAATAATTTTGTTTTTTTACTCATATCAAATGAGTTTTGTATTATTTGTTCAATATATGGAATATCTTCATCATCAACTCTTTCAGAGAAGTTTATTTCAAAGAATTTCTTTTCATCAAAAAGTTTAAAAATATTCATTGTAGAGATATTTAAAAACTCTAGTTTACCAAGTAAGAATCCAAGATTTAAAGGAATAGCTCTAATAATTTTAATTGATAATTGTTCTTCATTGATCACTTTATAGGTGAAATCTTTAACATCATACGCTCTTAAAGCAATATCAATTATTTCATTTGCTTTACATTTTAAGAAAATTTGATTTGAAGAGATATAAGTTATTTTTTTCTTCATAATATTAGAAAGATTTTTATATTTTTCAAGTTTTTTAATTCTATTTTGTTTTGCATTTCTTCTTGCATTTTCACTTAATAAAGATGTATTATTAAATGCAGGTAAAGATTGTAAATAAAGCTGTTTTAATAATGATGCAGTTGAACTTTTATAAACAGATTCTCCCACTGCAGAAATATCAGCATAAGTTACTACATAAAGCATTTTAAGTGCTAATTGTGTTTGTAATAAAGCAGTAAAAGATAAAATAATTTTTTCTGAATAGATATCTTCACTTGAAGCAACTTTACTCATCATATTATGATTTCTAACTAAAAGCGCACCTAATTGAATATGATCTTTATCTAAATCAAAAGATGTCATCATATTTTTAAATAGTTTTTCTCCTGCAATATGGTGGTCTGTAATTCTACCTTTACCTACATCATGGAATAAACAAACAAGTCTAACTAAGGTTTTTTCTTTTGTATCAAAAGAGTTAAAGATATCTTTTACATAGTCATCTTTTATATTTGTTAACTTTTTAAGTGTTCTAATTGAGTGAATATCAACAGGATGTTGATGATAGCCATCAAATTGTGGCTGATGTACAATCTTTTTTGTTACTGGTAATACAGATTGAAAGAGTCTTGCATTATATAAAAGCTTTATAATAGGATAAAGGTTTCGTTTGTAAAGAAGCTGTTTAATAGTTTTTTTTAACTCTTTAGTTTGTTTATTAGGGAGTTTTGTTCTACTAGCATACTCAACATATGACCTATCAAAATGTTTTACATCCCTTGGAAGTGAAATTAACTCTTTTAATAGATTGTTTAATGTTTTTGGTTTTGCATTAAATGAAGTAAATAGTTTATTTTCAAAAAGATAAAGGTTCTTTTTGATTCTAAACTTTTTTAATCTTGAAATATTTTTAGGATCAAATAAAACTTTTCTCGTAAATTTTTTTACCATAATCGTTGAGAAAAAATGTACATTATGTAAAGATTCCAGAAGTTTTGACATACACTGTCTCTCTTTTGTAAGTCTAGGTCTGTTTTTAAACCCCATTTTAGAACTTAGTTCAGGTAAAACATCAAAGTTTACAACATCAAGTTTCTTTTTTGAAATACTATGTAAATAGTTTCTTACTCTAAAGATGTATTCTAGTGAACTTCTGTATCTTTTATACTCTTCTTCTGAAAACTCTTTTCCCATAAGCTGTTTTATATCACTAACACCATAGGCAATAGTAGCAGTCCAGAAAATCATATTTGATTCTCTCATTCCACCATAACCATCTTTTATATTAGGTTCCATTTTTAGTGGATGTTTTAAAAGTCTTTTTTTATGTTCATCAAGTTTTTCTAGTACAAATTCTCTTTGGTTTGTATTTCTAATTTTGTTTAAAATATTTTGGTATGAATACCAAAGATGTTTAGAACCATAAATCATCCTTGATTCTAAAATTGAAGATTTAATTGTAATATCTTCTTGAACTGATAGTTCAATCTCTTTTATTTCATGAACTCTAGAACCTAATTTAAGCCCACAATCCCAAGCTAAGGTTACAAGCTCTTCCATGATAGCTTTTAAGTTATAACCTTTTATATCTTCATAAAGAATCATTAAATCAACATCTGAATAAATACATAACTGTTCTCTTCCATAACTTCCTAATGCAATTAAAGAGATTGGAACGGCAGTACTCATTGGTTGATAATCACCGAAATGTTTTCTTAGGATATATTTGTATAAAAGGATAATAAATCTATCTGTATGTTTTGTATGTTTTACAAAGAAGTCTTTTCCGCCTGTTGTTTCTAATACTTCATCAATAGAGTTTACATAAGATTTAAAATAGGTTTTAAATATTTTTGAAATTTCAAAGTCTTCAGCCCCTTTTGTTATTAACTCTTCAATTTGTATGTTTAGTTCAGTCATCTAAAAAACCTTTATGTATATCAAGTTTTTTTCTTAGAGTTATTCTATTTAAACCTAGATGTTTAGCCATTTGTACTTGTGATTTGTATTTCTTTTTTGCAGCTTTTAATAAAGGAACTTCAAAAAGATAAACAAACTCTTTATATGAGTTGTCCCCTTTTAAATTAGAGAACATATAGTTTTCCATAAACATCAAAATCTCATCTTCTCCTATGGTTTCAAAAAGATAAGAAAAATAAATAGATTTTCTAAGACTATGCGCATTATTTGATAAGTTTATCATAAGTTTAGATGGAAGTACAGGCTCCAAATCTAAAGTTTTACTAGCTTCCTTTGAAAACTTAGTGATAAGCTGTTTTACATCTTCTTCTCTATCTTTTAAAGAAGGAAGCTCTATTGTGATTGAAAATAAATCAGATAATTTAGAGTTTAGTTCATGTTTTAATGTTGTTGCAATTACTCTAATATTATTATCATTTATCCAGCTTATTACTAAATCTATATTTGTGATATTTTCTATTTTATCTAAGATTATTGCTTCATTTTGCAAAGATATAATATTATCACTAATATCTTGTTGTAGAGTTTTTGCTTTATAAATTTTTACATTGGGTAATATATATTTAGCTAAAGACTTTTTTCCAACACCTGGTTCTCCTGTAATTAAAGCATTAATTTCAACACTTTGTAGTAGCTGAGCAGAGTTTAAGATCTCTTTAGAGTTTTTTGATTTTGCTATATATTCTTCCATTTTTTAATCCTAGTTCTTTTTCTTTGTTAAAAATATAAATATTGACAATGCAATTAATATCATAGAAATACCAGTTATTAGATATAAAGCATTAATCATCTTATCGTAATCTGTAAGTGCTATTTTAAACACAACCATAAGTGCTTCAATAGATAAAGCAATTGTAATTGCAATAAGAAACTTTGTAATAATTTTTGTTTCTACTTTAGAGTTTTTAGAATAACTTTTAAAATATACTTCTTGCTCCAATATTGTTTTGGCAAGGTCAAAGATAGCAATACCTAAAGTTAAAGCAATAACTGGTTTGAATATTGCATCTAAATCAAATATTCCTTTAACTAAAAAAGAGTGAGCAAAGTCATAAATTGAATAAGAGACTATAAATAGTGCTAGTAAAAACATTGAATACCCAGCTATTAAATAAAAACTCTTAGTAAGAGTATGAAAGGGTTTATTTAATTCAATTAAGTTTAGTCTTTCAAGAAGCGTTTCTATTTTAAAATCAAAAAAGACAATATCATCACCTTCTTTTACTGAAACAGTAATACAGTTGTGTCTAGTTGCGCTACTTATATAAGGAGAACTAAAAGCAATTTTAGAGTTTTCTTTAAAGTGTAGTTTTGAGATTAAATATTCTCGTGAAATATCTTTTTCTTTTTTATCTTCTTTAAATCTATGATAGTTAGGTGAGGTTTGTATCCTAGTTTCTTTGTTTACAATATAAACAAGTTCTAAAGATGGAAAAATCTTAAATAAAGTCTTAAATTTACTTGATTTATGATTTTTTACTTCACCAAATTTATTTAAACTTTCTTCTATAAACTCTTCAATTTTATCTTGATTTTGAATATATACTTCAAAGTATTCTTTCATTAACAACTCCTAATATGGGTATGTGTAATAAATTATAACATATAAAGAAAAAAGTATATGTATAAAAAATAAACAATTATTTAAAAAATATTTATTTGTAAAAAATATTAATTTTTTGTAAATTTTTTAAATATTTGTAAGCTACCCAAAAATAGGAATAAATTCAATAAAAAGTATAAAAAACCTCAATACTATGTATAAAATATATACAACTAAAATGTTTATTTGCTTTTTGAAATCTGTTACAATTTCTGCATATTTACTTTGAAAAGGAAGAATATGGAAAATTTTAACGACTTAAAATACATATTAGATGGTTTTCTATTTGTATTTTCAGGTGTATTAGTAATGTGGATGGCTGCAGGTTTTGCAATGCTTGAGTCTGGTTTAACAAGATCAAAAAATAATGCAACAGTATTAACAAAGAATATTGCACTATTTGCAATCTCTTGTATTATGTATTATTTTGTAGGATATAACTTAATGTATGGAGACGGTTCTTCTTTTATGGGAAGCTTCTCAATAATTAGTATGGAAAATGGTGCTGATGCTTCTTATCCAGCTGCTGCAGACTTTTTCTTCCAAGTTATGTTCGTTGCAACTGCTGCATCAGTTATTTCTGGTACTGTGGCTGAAAGAATGAAATTATGGCCATTTTTAATTTTTGTTGTTGTTTTAAGTGGTGTGATTTATCCAATTCAAGGTCACTGGACATGGGGTGGAACTGAGCTTGGTGGTTTAATTGCTGGATTCTCTGACTTTGCTGGTTCAACAATCGTTCACTCTGTTGGTGGATGGGCTGCATTAGCAGGTGTACTAATTCTTGGTGCTAGAAAAGGGAAGTATGGTAAAGATGGTAAAGTAAGACCAATTCCAGGTTCAAACTTAACTCTTGCAACATTAGGTACATTCATTTTATGGATGGGATGGTTTGGATTTAATGGTGGTTCTCAATTAGCATTAGGTTCAAAAGCTGATATCGATGGAATTGCTTTAGTTGTTGCAGATACAAATATGGCAGCAGCAGCTGGTGCTATCATGGCAGCAATTTTAACTCAACTTCTATACAAAAAAGTTGATTTAACTATGGTTCTTAATGGTGCATTAGCAGGACTTGTTTCTTGTACTGCTGGACCAGACTTAGGTATGATGGTTGCCTTTATTGAAGGTATTGTTGGTGGTGCTTTAGTAGTATTTGCTGTACCATTCTTTGATAAGTTAAAAATTGATGATCCTGTTGGTGCTTTATCAGTTCACTTAGTGGCAGGTATCTGGGGAACATTAGCTGTTGGTATTTTCAATCCAGAAGTTACAATTTTAGCACAAATTAAAGGTATCGTAGTAATTGGAGCATTTGTATTCATTGTTTCATTTATTGTTTGGAAAATCTTAGACTTAGTTGTTGGACTAAGAGTAGATGAAGAAACTGAAATTACAGGATTAGATATTCATGAAACTGGTTTAGAATGTTATCCTGAATTCAAAAAAGCTTAATAAATAAAAGGAACATACAATGAAAAAAGTTGAAGCAATTATAAAACCTTTTAAACTAGAAGATGTAAAAGAAGCATTAGTTGAAAATGGTATTTCTGGTATGACTGTATCTGATGTAAAAGGATATGGAAGACAACAAGGACACTCAGAACTTTATAGAGGTGCTGAGTATGTTGTTGATTTTTTAGCAAAAATTAAAATTGAAGTTATTGTAAATGATGAAGATGTAGATTCAACAATAGGAGTTATTGTTGAAGCAGCTAAAACTGGAAAAATTGGTGATGGAAAGATTTTTGTTACTTCTATTGATGAGGTAGTTAGAATTAGAACAGAACAAAGAGGTAGTGAAGCTGTTTAAAATATTAAATCAAAGAGGAGCTTTTCTTCTTTGATTTAAATCTTATACTACCTGTATACTTTTTATACAACACTTATCTATATAAACTTTTTAAAAAAATATATAATGCTTCTTGAGAAAAACTTAGGAAGGGTTAAATATGGACTTACAATCAATTAGTTATGTAATTGATACATTCTTTGCAATCTTTGCAATGACACTTATTATTTTTATGGTTCCAGGTTTTGCTATGCTTGAAGCAGGACTTGTAAGAACTAAAAACGTTTCGGCAGTATTAATGGTAAATACAATGATTTATGCAGTTGCATCATTGGCATTTTTACTTGTTGGTTATTCAATTGCTTTTGGAGACTTTGGAAGTGATTCAATGTCAAAGTGGGCAGCATTTTTATTTCAAATGGCATTTGTTGGTAAAGTAATTAATATTATGTCTGGTGGGGTTAGTGAAAGGGCAAAAGTTTTACCTTTAGCTTTATTTACTGTAATCATGGGAGGATTTATTTATCCAATAGTAGTTAACTGGTCATGGGGAAGTGACATGTTAGCTGGAACATTTTTAGATTTATCTATGTATGATTTAGCAGGTTCTACAGTTATTCACTCAACTGGTGGATGGGCATTATTAGCTGCAATCTTAATTATTGGTGCAAGACGTGGAAGATATCCGAAAGAGGGTGGTGTAAGAGTCATTCCAGCATCAAATATTCCTCTTGTAACATTAGGTGCCTTTCTTTTATGGATTGGTTGGTTTGGATTTAATGGTGGTTCCGTAGGTTCAATTGCTTCAAAAGAGAGTGCAGATGCAGTTGCTTTAACTATAATGAATACAAATACTGCTGGTTTATCAGGAGCTATTATTGTTGGTGCTTTTATGTATTTTAGATATAAAAAACTTGATATTACTATGGTACTAAATGGTGCATTAGGTGGATTAGTTGCTATTACAGCAGGTCCAGATTTATATGATATTTATACTCCAATTTTAATTGGTGCTATTGGTGGAGCACTTGTTGTATTTGGTGTATCATTTTTTGATAGATTAAAACTTGATGATCCTGTAGGGGCTTTATCAGTTCACTTATTAAATGGTATTTGGGGAACATTAGCCGTTGGTATTTTTGCAAGTAACGGGGACGATATCACATTTTTAGGACAATTAAAAGGTGTAATAGTAGTTGCAATATTTGCTTTTTTAGTTTCATACATTGTATTATTTATTATTAATAAAGTAGCACCATTAAGAGCTCACAATGATGAAGAAATGCAAGGTTTAGATGTTGAAGAGTGTGGTCTAGAAGCTTATCCTGAGTTTAAAAGAGCATTTTAGATTATAATTTGATTTTAAATATATTTTGTTAAAATATAAAGATTAATAAAAAGGATTAATAGTGAAAAAAATTGAAGCAGTGATTAAGCCGTTTAAATTAGAGGATGTAAAAGATGCTTTAACTGAAGCAGGTATTACTGGTATGACTGTATCTGATGTAAAAGGATATGGAAGACAACAAGGACATTCTGAGTTATATAGAGGTGCTGAGTATGTTGTTGACTTCTTACCAAAAATTAAAATTGAACTAATTGTTGCAGAAGATAGTGTTGATAGTACAATTGATATTATTATTAATGCAGCAAAAACTGGGAAGATTGGGGATGGTAAGATCTTTGTTTCACCTATTGAAAAGACAATTAGAATAAGAACTGGTGAAGAAGACGAGGACGCTCTTTAGTATGGATACTTTTGAAATAGACTCTGCTTTGGATATGCACCTTCACTTGCGTGATGGTGAAATGCTAAAACTAGTTGGGCCTTTAACATCTGAAACTTTTAGTGGTGCATTAGTTATGCCTAACTTAGTTCCTCCTGTTACAACTAAAGAAGCAATGTTAGCATATAAACAAAGAATTAATGAAGCATGCAGTGAAGATAAGTTTGAACCATATTTAACACTATTTTTTCAAAATGACTACTCATATGAGTTTTTAGAAGATATCAAAGATGATATTATAGGTATTAAACTTTATCCTGCAGGTATCACAACAAATTCTGAAACAGGTGTTGCTTCAATGGATGTTGAAGTATTAAGACCAACACTAGAGTCTATGAGTAAATTAGGTATTCCTCTTTGTATCCATGGTGAAACAAATGGCTTTGTTATGGATAGAGAAAAAGAGTTTATGCCTATATATGAGTCTATTGCACAGGCTTTCCCTAATTTAAAAATTATTATGGAACATATTACTACAAAAGATGCAGTTGAGCTTCTTGATAAGTATGACAATCTTTATGCAACGGTAACATTACATCATTTATTAATTACTCTTGATGATGTTGCTGGTGGAATGTTAAATCCACATCTTTTTTGTAAACCAATTGCAAAAAGACCTGAAGATAGAGATGCTTTATTAGATGCAGCATTAAAAGCACATCCAAAACTAATGTTTGGAAGTGATTCAGCTCCTCATCCAAAGCATAAAAAAGAGTGTTGTGGTTGTGCAGCAGGTGTATTTACATCACCAATTGCATTACAAGTATTAACGCAACTTTTTGAAGAGAATGATTCTTTAGATAATTTAAATGCTTTTATAAGTTTAAATGCAAGAAAAATTTATAATTTAAACCCTGTAAAAAAGAGTATAAAATTAGTGAAGAAGAACTTTGTTGTTCCAGCTTCATATAATTATAAAGGTGAAAATGTAGTTCCAATGTATGCTGGTGAAGTGTTAAATTGGTCTATTCAATCAATTGAAGACTAAGGAAAATTAATATCTTCCTTGTCTTTCTTGAAGAAGCCGTTTTATATTTTCAGAAGACTCTTTGGCTTTTTTAATTCTTTCTTCTCTCATCTCTCTTAACGTATCAAGCGTCTCTTGTTTTTCATGGTCAATATTAGACTCTATTTGAATAGCTTTTCTATTGTTTTGAATACCAGATACTGCTGCAAATTTTTCAGTATTATTGATATAAACTTTTGCTGATGGTGATGTTGCATTTTTATTAAATACAATTACATCTTCTGCTTTTAAACCTAGCAGTTCAGATACTGTCATTTCTGTTTCTGCCATAATTGCTTCAATACTCATTTTAGCACCAGATATAAGTGTTGTAATATCTCTTTTTCTACTAGCTTTTTTATTTCTACCTTCTGAGAAGATTTTTTCAACAATTTTATTTAAAAGTGTTTCAATATATGATATTGGATAACAAATTGATAAGAATCCTGATTCTTCATCAATTGTAATCTCAAGTACAACTAGTAAAACAATTTCGTGGTCAGAAATAATTTGAATTGCATTTGCATTTGTATCCCTTGACTCAATTTTGAAGTTTAAAGTTGTAACTTCATCCCAAGCTTTATACATATGTTTAACAAACATTTTATAAAAGTGTTCAAAAATATTTACTTCAATTTCTGTTAATTCTCTATCAAGATTATCACTTGCAGCAACCGCTCCACTTCCTAGTAGTTCAGCAATAATTTTGTGGGAAATACCAGGGTTGCACTCAATTACAATTCTTCCTTCTAAAGGTTTTATTGATAGTGTGTTTAAAGAAGTAAGTTGAGGAATAGAAAGAATAAACTCTCCGTATGTCATTTGTTCAATAGAGTATAATTTAATATCAACAATCTTTCTAAGCATTGCAGAAAGGTCTGTAATTAAATCCCTTAACATTTTATCATGTAAAGTAGAGAAAGCTTTGAACTGTTCATTAGATATTCTGTTTGGCTTTTTGAAATCATAAATAGAGTAGTTTTTTTCTTTTGATACAATCTGCTCTTCAGCTGCCGTTTCAATCTCTTCACCGGCATCTGCAATATCTAAAAGTGCATCAATTTCATCTTGACTTAAAAATTCAGCCATATTATCCTCTTATCTCTAATTCAACATCTAAAGCACCAAGGTCTTTGATCATTTTTAAGGTATCAATTATTTCTGTAATTGGTAATTTCATAACTTTCATCGCTCTTACTAAATCAGAAACTGTAGGTTGTTTTTTTGTATTCATAAGTGTATTATCAATATTTACAGCAACAGGTTTATTATCTAATCTTACATCATCACCTATGTCTTGACCTCTATTTACTTTTTTATCATCCCACTGCGCATCAGTAAGTTCAGATTTTTTAATTCTAATAGTAAAATCATTTTTAGCAACTGTTACTGGTCCAATTGGAATATCAAGTCCGGCAATTATAGTTTCTCTTGCAACATCTATAATGATTTTCTTTTTAAATGTTGAATCTAAAGGAATACTTTGAACATCTGATAAAAACTTAACAATTGAGCTAGTTGGTGGTTTTTTTACAAAAATTGTTCTTGTATCAAGTGCTACAGCAAGGGGTTTATTAAAAAAATCATTGATTTTTTTCTCAACTAAATATGCTTGTTTAGCATCATTTTTTAATAAACTTAATTTAATGCTATCTTCATTTTTAAGTGAATATTCTACTTCATTTTCAACTGTTGCTCCTTCATAAATGAAACCAGTAGTTTCATTTTGACTATCTGCAACAATAGAACCTTGAGCAAGTGCATAAACCTGTCCATCAACTGCTTTTAATTGAGTTAGCAGTAGTTCACCATTGTCAATAGATTTTGCATCCCCAATAGCTGAAATTTTTACTTTAATCTTGTCCCCTTGTCTTGCAAAAGGAGGAAGTTCCGCTGTTACCATAACAGCTGCAATATTTTTTGATTTAATTGATGATGCTGGTATTTTTATATATGAGTTTCGAAGAAGGTTTTGTAAACTTTGCATAGTAAATTGTGATTTGTCTCCAGAGCCTGCAAGCCCCACAACAAGACCATATCCAATAAGTTGGTTATCTCTTATTCCTACAACATTTGAAATATCTTTAATAGTTACAGCATAAATACTTTGTAAAAAAAATAATAAAACTATAAAAAACTTCAACACTACACCTCTTTGATAATTGAAAATATTTTATCTAAAATTTTATAAAAACAAGGTATAATTTTTTTTAAAAATAATTTTAGGGCAATCTTTTGACTATATACATCTACGGTAGTGAAAGTTTTAAAAATGAAATAAATGATATTTTAAGACATTCAAACATAAAATTTAGACTCGATGACAAGGGTGAAGTAAAAGAGTTAAAGAGTTTGGATCAATTAAAAGCAGCAATAGAAGATAACCCTAATAATATATATTTAATTGATGACTCAAAAATTATAAAAAAGAATATATTTACTGATAAAATAAATTTTTTTAAGCCTAAAGATGGAATAGAGCAAGAATATCTTTTAGACCATGGAATAGGTGATGTTTCTGTTGATTCTATTGATGAACTATCTAAACATATAATTAGAAGATTAGATTCAATAGTTGGAAAAGAAGATAATATTGATGATATTCAAGACTCTATTATTGAAATTGTAGAAGATGCTTATCATGAATCTAACTCAGATAATACAGATGAGTATTTATTGGATCAAGTACAAGAAGTAAATCCTGATGAAGAGACTTCAAAAGATGATATTGAAGAAGTAACCTTAGATGATGAATTAAGTGCTTTATTGTCTTCTTCAAAAGATGAAGATTCTTATTTTTATGATGAGGAAGAAAACGAATCAGAAATGAGTGATGAAGAAGCCCTTGCAGATATTTTAAATCAAGTTGAAGAAGTTGAGATACCAAAAAAAGAAGAGTCAGATTTTGATCCAGCTTCAAATTTAGATGATTTGTTAGTACAATTAGAAGAAAGTCATAATGAGCAAATAGATGAAAAACCTGAAACTGATGAAGAAAAAAGTGATTCACAAGACTTGCAAGATGTTTTAGACCAAATAGAAGAAAGTTCTATTCCATTAAAAGAAGATAAAGAAGCTACAGATCCATTAATAAATTTGAGTTTTGATGATAATTTAGATAATATTAATATTAATGAATCGAGTATTGATGTAAAAAAAGATAGTAATACTCAAGGAGAAAATATGTCAGATGAGTTTTCAGAGTTTGATACTCTGAGTGAGAATGATATTCTTGCTGCATTAAATAATGTAGATAATGTAACTGTTACAAAAGATAATGAAGATACAAAAAATGTACAATCTGATAATTCATCAAATGCCCTTGATGTAAATTCAGCAAATACAGATGATATTGCTAAGTTAATTACACAATTATTAAACAATAAGACTTTAGAAATAACAATTAAAGTTAAAGAGTAGTATGGATCTAATAGCTATTGCAGAAAATACGGTAAAAATAATTCTTATTTTAGGATTACCGTCATTGATTGTAAGTATGGTAATTGGACTTATAATCTCAATTTTTCAGGCAGTAACGCAAGTTTCAGATGCTTCTTTAACTTTTGTACCTAAAGTTATAGTTGTATCTATTTTTGTTTTAATTACTTTACCTTGGGTAGGTGATCATATTACTACATATACAAAAGACCTTTGGGATTTAATGTTGGTTTTTGGAGAGTGATTTATGATTGATCAATTATATAATTTGAAGAAACTTCAATCTGATCAAAAATTTATGGAAAGAGCTCAGTTACAGTCAAAAATAAATCAATTAGATGCAGAGATTATGTTAACACATAATCAAATCAATAGTGCTTGTGTTCAAAAGTTTGGTGCTATTTCAGATTTTGCAGTTTTAGAAATGCATAAAAATACAATGAAAGAACATGTAAAAAAATTAGAAGCTGAAAAATTTGGAGTTGCTACAAAAATGCAAAAAGTTATTGAAGAAATAGTAGAACTTCAAAAAGAGACTGAGCAATATGAGTATATGCTTGATGAAATTAAGCAAGAGAAACAATTGAAAATACTAAAAGCAGAAATGGAAGCTTCAGAAGAGTACGTTCAAAGTAAATATATAAATAGATAAGGAGAGTATTTGTTAAAAATTGTAATTTTATTTTTAATATCAACAATAGTTTTAAATGCTCAAGAAGATAGAGTAACTAGTGCAGCTTTAATTAAACAAAAAATTGAAGTAAAAGAATTAAAAAAAGAGCTTAATATTTTTTATAATAAGAAAGAAAAAGAGTATCAAGAAAGAAAAAAAGAGTTACTTGATTTAATAAAAAAAGTTGAAAATGAGAAAAAAGCAATTGCTAAAATAAGAGATGAAAATCTTCAACTTTTAAAAGATATAAATGGAGAAGTTGAAGGGAAAACTTCAAAAATTTACAATAAGATGAAACCAAAAGTAGCAGCTTCAATATTTAATGAAATGATTAATAGTGGAAAAGTTGAAGATGTTTTTGATATAATCTTAAGATTAAAAGAGAACAATGTTACATCATTAATGAAATTTTTAAGCCCAAAAAATGCAGCAATGCTAACATTAATGCTAAAAGACTATAGGGCAAAAAATCAGGACGAAGGATAATTATGGCAGAAGAAAATGGCGAAACTAAAGCTGGTGGTGGAAAAGGTTTAATGATAGTGCTTATAGCACTGATTGTTATTTTATTGCTTGCAGTAGGTGTTGGTGGTTATTTGCTAGTTAGTAGTGGAGTATTAAATGGTCAACAAACAGAACAACAAGTACAAAAAGCAGAAGCTGGCGATTCAAATGAAATGTATAAAACAGCAATTAATGATTTAGTACTTAATATTACTAATGCAAAAGGTAGAGAAAAACTAATGAAACTATCTTTTCATATAAAAAGTACAGAACCTACAATTGAAAAAATAGTTGAAGAGTATAAACCAGAAATAGTAGATGCTGTTATTGCACAAATTAGTTCAAGAAGTTCAGAAGAGTTATTAACTGTAGGTGGCAAAGCACTTTTAAAAGAAGAGCTAATGGAAGATATTAATAATATTATTAATGAAGTAACATCAGGTAATGATGATGTAAAAAGAAATAATGTTAAAAATATTTTATTTACAACTTTTGTAATTAAATAAAATGATAGTTGCAGTTAAAACTAATAATAAAAAAAGACTTTTAATAAAAGTAGCTTCTGCAATTGCAGTTGTAGTAATGTTTATTGCTTATTATTTTCATATGAGTAATGAATTTGCTATGCAACAGAAGAAAGAGCAAGAACAGAAATTAAAAGCAATTGAAATAGATAATCAAAAAGCTATGCAAAAAAAGTTAGAAAGAATTATTTATAGAGAAGTTGAAACTGCAGTTGATTTAATTGGACAAAGAAATATCCAAGATGTTAAAATTATCTCAGATAAAGTTTTGATTTTAGCAGATGTTGGGACTAACTTAGAGGCACTAAAAGTTAGATATGGAAGTACAGCTTTAATAAAAAAAGATTTAAAAAATATAAAAATTGCTATTGATTTAAAATATGTAATTGAGAGTAAAATGAATGAAATTAAGTAAATATCTATTATTAACAATTTTACCATTTTTATTGGCAGGATGTGTTGAACAACCTGAAATAAAGTTTGAAAAACCAGCTCTTCAAATTCCTAAAAAAGAGCCAGTAGTTCAAAAGAAAAAAGGTTCTTTATATTCAATGAGAGGACCTTCATTATTTGCAGATAAAAAAGATTTACAAATTGGAGATATAATCCAAGTTAAAATTAGTGAATCATTAAATTCAAAAACAAATACAAAAAGAGAAATAAGTTCAGACAGAAACTCTAACTTAGGTGGTGGACTGGTCTCGCAAATGGATGCTAATATTCCTCTATCTTCTACCGTACAAAAAGCAGCAGATAAGTTTAACTCTTATGCAGGTGTGAATTTTGGAACTAAAAGCAAAAGTGAAAATACTGGGGAAGTAAAAACTAATCTTAGTGAAACATTTACTACTAGTGTTTCTGCTATAATTGAAGAGACATATCAAAATGGTAACTATTTAATTCGTGCACAAAAAGAGATGTTAATTGATGGGCAAAAGCAATCATTAGTTTTAACTGGAGTAATAAGACCTTATGATATAACCCCTGAAAATTCAGTAACTTCATCACAAGTTGCAAATTTGAAGATATTATATATAAAAGATGGTGAAGAGCAAGATGTTATGAGAACCCCTTGGGCAACTAGGATTCTACAGACTTTCTGGCCTTTTTAATCTAATTTTAAGAAATGTAATGTGATAATTAGTAAAAGTATCACAAAAAGGAGTAATTATGCTAAATTCATTACATGTGGCACAGAGTGGTCTTTATGCCTCAAAAAAAGCCATAGAAAATGTATCAAACAACATAGCTAATGAAAATACTCCAGGGTATAAAAAAAGAGTTGTACAATTAAGTGAATTAGAATTAACTGATGCTCAATTTACGGGACGTGGAGTAAAAGCTGATTCAGCCTATAGAATCACCTCTCAATATATGTATGACAACTTAATGAATGAAAATACTAAAATGAATTACTATGATACTATTTCAAGTATAACTGGAAATATAGAAATTATGTTTGAAGAAACAGATGAAAGTGGTTTTTCAAGTGATTTAGATAGATATTTTCAAGCAATTGAGAACTTAAGAACAAATCCAAATTCAGAAATATATAGAACAACATATAAAACACAAGGTAGAGTATTAGTAGAGTCTTTACAAAACCTATATTCAAATATTGAAAAAGAAGAAAAATTAATAAAAGTTTCTTTAGAAGAGAATGTAAAAAAAGTTAACAACTTAATTAATGAAATTGGTGAAATAAATCAACAACTTGGACAACATAAAGAAGCTTCAAATGATTTACTAGATAAAAGAGATCAACTTGAAAAAGAGTTATCTAAATATGTAGATATTGAAGTTGATAGAAGCAATAATGAATATATGTTAAAAGTTGGTGGCGAAATTGCAGTTAGATATAACACAAATATTCGTGAAATAAATTTAGTTGAGGAAAACTCTCCTCAAATAGATAGATTTTCAACAAATCCTCCTTCAGGCAAACCTGGCGATGCTATTGCAGAAAATTATGATATAGGTCCTGGTGACAAAATATCATACAAATTCAATAATGAGTTTGAAGTATCTGTTGAAATAGGTAGTAATACTTATAAAGATAATGAAGGTAATGAATATAAAATTGATTTTGATGAAGATGGTGTAGCAGATACTGTAGATGAAACAAATTATATTAGAGCCTTATCTTTTGCAATTAATAGTAATAAAGATATTTCTGAGCATGTAACAGCATATAATGGTGATTATTCTGTTGATGAACAAGGTAATATCATTGATAATACTGGAAAAGATGAGTTTTTAAGAGTACAAGCAAATGTTGATGGAGAAGATGGTAAGTTTCAAGGAAGAATTGTTGTAGAAGAGGCTTATAATCCAACTTATGAAGGTAAAAATACAGTTGCTCCAGCAGATAGAGTTGATAGTGATTTGTCTAAACCAGTTGAAGGATATAAACATATTGTTATTGATGGAGAAGGCTTTAGTGCATTAGAAGGGGATTTCTCAGTTTTAGCAAGTGCACTTAATGGAAGTCCTACTTTTTCACCTACAAGTTATGACGCTACTTCAGAAACATTAACTATTAATGGTACTTCTTTTTCAACGGCAGGAAAAACATTTGATGATTTAGTAGCTGATATAAATGCAGATGGTACTTATACAGCAGCAGAAGGTAATGCATTTGTAGTAAATAATAAGAAATTTATTACTGCTGGAGAAGATTTTGCAGCATTAGCAACTGAAATAAATTCTGACCCTAATTTTGTAGCTTCTTATAATGCAGTTACTGAGCAGTTATCAATAAATGGGCATAATTTTTCAACTGCTGCACCTGCAACTTATAGAGATGTTGCAACAGTAATTAATAATAATACTTCGTTTACTGCTTCAACAGAAATTAGAGGTTCTATTAGCATAACAGTAGATGGGGAAGAGAAAAAGTTTAACATTACTGATACTACTACATATGCTCAACTTGTAGATAAAATAAATGCGGATCCAGATTTAAATGCTTCTGTAACTGAAGATGGAAAATTCACAATTTCAAATCTAAAAAATAGAAATGAAACTTTAGAAATAGTTGAAGATTTACCAACACCTTTAGGAATAGAACAAGTTAATAAAAATAATGGTTCTATATTTAAAAATGAGCAACAAAGTAAAGAGGCAGAAGATAAAGTATATTTATCAGTTTATGATAAAGAGATAACTTTAAAATCAGGAATATTAAAAGGTCAAACAGAAAATTTAACAACAAATTCACCTAATAATAAGATTATTGATTATAAAGAAAAGTTAGACAATTTTGCAAGAACATTAAGTGATGTATATGATAAATTTGTTAAAACAAGTGCTACTGGTGATTATATTTATGGGCATGTAGCAACTGACAAATATAATGGTGATAGAGAAGTTAAAAATTTAAATCTTTTTAGTGGTATGGATGTAATGTCTTTAAAATTTAATGAAGAAGCTGTAAATGATCTTAATCAAGTAGATTTAGATTATATGGCAACCATGCAATGGAAAAAAGATTTAGAATTTGATGGTTTTGAGCAAGATGCATCTAGTTTAAACATTACATCTTTATCAGAATATTTTCAAGAGATTAGAGTAAATATCTCTTCTGATAAAGAAAATAATGATTTCTTACTTGAAACACAAGAAACTGTATATCAAGCAATACAGTTTAAGTTCGAACAACTAACAAAAGTTGATTCAGATGAAGAGATGATTAATTTAATGCAATTTCAAGCAGCATATACAGCAAATGCAAAGATTATTACTGCTGTAGATGAGATGATCCAAACTCTTCTTGGAATGTAAAGGAGGCAATTATGGCTGAAGGAATCTTAGGATTAGGAAGTTCTAGTTTAAACCAAGAGCTTTTTGATAAATTAAAAGAAGCAGATAGAGCTGCAAGAGTACAACCAATTGAAGACCGACTTAATGCTATTACAGAAGAAGGTGGTGAAAGTGATGCACTAAAAGCTATTATAGAACAAGTTAATATATTCTTAGATAGTGTAAAACCTTTTGACCTTTTTGTTAAAGGTGGAATAAATGCTTTTAATCAAAAATCAGCAAATGTTGTAGGTACTTCTGCTGTTTTTGATGCAGTTAATGTTGGAAAAATTAGTGAAGGTACAACAGAAGTTTTTGTAGAGCAGTTAGCAAAAAAAGATGTTTTTCAATCTAATACTTTTACTGATAAGGATGCAAAAATACCTACAGATAATAGTATTGTAATTAATGGGAAAACTTTTACTACTGATGATGAAAACTATGGAGCTTTAGCACAAGCAATCAATGATGAGGGAACAATGACTGCTACATATGATGCTGCTGCACATACTTTAACTCTTAATGATAATGCAGGAAGTGGAGATGTTGTTTTTTTAACTGCTGAGAAATCATATAGACAGTTAGCTTCTGAAATTAATGAAGAAGATAGTTTTACTTCTTTTGTTACTAAACCTATATCTGATGATATTTTAACATTGTCTCAGCCAGGTAAACCTGTTTACCAAAGTGATGTTATGGTATATGGTAAAGAAATAGTTGATGCTGATGGTGGAACTATAACAGTGACTGTAGATGGTGTAGATAAAGAGTTTACTGTTAGTGCAGAGACTACTTATGATGATTTAATCAAAGAAATAAATTTAGATGAAGATCTTGATGCAAGATTAACTTCTGAAGGTAGGTTATCAATATCTCATGCTGATAGAGAAACAGAAATAACTGTAACTGAATCTTTAACTTCAGAAACTTTAGGAATGTCATTAGGTGAAAAATTTTCTACTGCTAATATCACATATGAGCAATTAGCAAAAAAAATAAGCAATAATAGTAGTTATAATGCAAATATTGAAAAAGTAGGAGTTGATTCAAATAGATTAGTTATTAAAAGTGTTGAGTCTGGACTTGAACATGCAATTACTATTACTCAAACTGGGATAACAGACTTAGGTTATGGTGAAGCTGCAAACCATACAGTAGAAGCACAAAATTTAAAAGCAACTGTGGATGGTATTAATTATAATGTTTCTTCAAATGTTATAGTTGTTGATGGTGGATTAAAAATAACTGCAGTTGAAGAAAACGAACCAGGAGAGTTTTCAGCAATTTCTATTGAGAAAGATGTTTCTACAGTTCAACCTATGGTACAAGAATTTGTTACACAATACAATGCTTTAATATCTAAAATTGATGATGAATTATATTCTGCTGATAGTAAAATACAAGATAAGTCAGTCCTTAGAACTATAGTTGAAGGGGTTAAAAAAGAACTTTTTGGGGAATATGGAGAAGATGAAGATTTAAGTATCTTTAATTTTGGTTTTGAAATTGATAAAAGTGGTGTTTTAAGTTTAGATAGTGAAAAGTTTAATGAAGCACTAGAAAACGATATTGATTCTTTAAAAAATCTTTTTATTGGAGCAGCTGAGAAGCCTGGATTAGGAACTCAATTAAAAGAGTATGTTGATTCATTAGACTCTTTTGAAGGTTTGCTAACTAAATATGAAGAGAATATGAATTCAAGAAAAGAATCTTTAGAAGAAGATGTTGAAGAAGCACAAGAATCTTTAGATAGTAGATATGCATTATTATCACAGCAATTTGCATCATATGGTGCAGTAATTGCACAGTTTGAAAACCAATTCTCAGGTCTAAAAATGATGATTGAACAATCAACATCAAGTAACTAGAATTAGTTCAACTTAAGTAAAATTATAATATACTTTTCGAATATTAATTGGAGAATTTAATGGGAATTGAAGCATATCAGCAACAAGGCGCAGTATCAAATGACCCTTACATGCTTGTACTAAAGTTATATGAAGGAAGTATAAAATATTTATCTTTTGTAAAGCATGCAATGGAGACAGGTGACGTAGAATCTAAGTTCACTAATATTAATAAAACAGTAGCTATTTTTGATGAATTACGAAATGTACTTGATTTTGATAGTGGAGGAGATGTTTCTTATTATTTAGACGGCTTATATTTATATCAAATAGAAACATTGTTCACAGCAGGTGTTGATGATAATATCAACGCAGTAGAACAAGTAATGAAAGTTGTTCAAGGTTTAATTGACGCATGGAAAGAAGAGACAGGTCTTTAAAGGCATTAGATGAGTTAATATATATTGACTCTTTAGACTCTTACGAAAGAGCAGACGCTCTTGTAAGATGGTATGAGAAGTATTTAAGTAATGGAGACATTACTAACTTTGATTTAGAACTTGAAGACTTAAAAAAACTTCAAGAACTTTTTTATAAAAGTGTAGATTTTTTAAAAACTCACAAAGAAATTACAAGAAAAGAGATTGTTGAAAATAGAAAAGTAAGAAAGTTTACTTAAGCTATTTTCTCTAATATTTCTTTTATATCCAAAAAATTAAAAATATAAAATCTTACATTTTTAGGAATCTTATTTATTCTACAAATTTCTTTAAACTCTTTTGTTAAAACAATATTTTTAATATAAGGGCAAATATAAATATAATTTTCAAAAATAGTTACTACTATTTTATGTGAAACAACTAACTCTTTTTGAGCTAATATTTCTTTTCTTTGTTTTTTTGTAAGAAGTATTCCTCTTCTTTTTAAACTTTCATCAATGATTTTAATATTTAAATTATCATCTTTAGTATTTTTGAAAATCTCTAAATCTTTTTCTTTATAAAGCAAGGAATTTGTATTTTTCAATGATTTTAAATCTTCTTCTAAGTATTCAAAACTATTACTGATTCCTTCTTCAAACTCTTTTATAAGTCTATTTGAAAAATGTTTTCTAAAATAATTTCTCTTAAATTTTTCATTATCATTTGAACTATCAATAAAATACTTAATATCATGCTTTTTTAAGTAGCATTCTAATTCATTTCTTGATGTGTTAATAAGAGGTTTAAATACTTTGTAGTTATTTCTAGTTGATTGTAATTCGAAAGATAGAATCTCATTTAAGCCAGCTCCTTTAGTAAACTGCATTAAAAACCACTCTAACTTGTCATTTAGTTGATGTGCAGTAATTAGAGACTCATAGTTGTCTTTTTCAATTATCTCATCAAAAAAACCATATCTAATATCTCTTGCTTTTTTTTCAAAATTTGAAGTATTGTCTAAAACAACTTCTTTTAAAAAAATCTTTTTATTGTATTTTTTTGCTAATTCTTTTGCATAGGCGACTTCTTCTTTAGACTCTTTTCTAAAGTTATAATCTACAATGGCAATATCAAAGGAAATATCTTTTTTTAGTAAAAGAAAAAAAAGAGCAGAAGAATCAACACCTCCTGAAAATCCTAATAGATTTTTTTTTGTGTTGATTACTTCAAAGTTTTTAGTTTGCATATTCTTTTGTAACAGTTGCTAGTAGTTTGTCTCCTACTAATTCTGTAATTTTAACTCTGTATTTACCACCAAATTCAATCTGTTTTGCTTCACTGTTTTCATCTAGTAGTTCATTGTCGTTAATATAAATTTCTCCATCAATTTCTGGAGCCCAAGCTACTTTTCTTGCACTTAATAAATACTCATGTTCATCACTTTCTCCATCAACATAAACATCAAACTCATTTCCGATCTCTTGTGCTAGTGATTCAAGTGTAGTCTCTTTTATAATCTCACCTAGAATTTCAGCTCTTGCATCTATAATCTCTTGTGGAACTTTATCTAACATATCATATGCACTTGTTCCTTCTTCATCTGAGTACGAGAATACATTTGCTCGGTCAAACTTATAGTTTCTAACAAAATCACATAACTCTTCAAAGTCTTCTTGAGATTCTCCAGGATGTCCTACAATAAATGTTGTTCTTACAAAAGAGTTTGGTACTGCTTTCATTGAGTTCATTAGCTCTTTTAATTTTTCAACACCTTTTCCTCTTTTCATAATTTTTAAGATATTAGAAGAGATATGTTGTAAAGGCATATCAAAATAGTTTTCAAATACAGTTGAGTTTTTAATTTTTTCTATTAGCTTTAAAGTTGTTGTACTTGGATATAAATAAAGAATTCTTGCACTTTGAACTCCTTTGATTTTTTCAACTTCTTCAATAAGCTTTTCAAGTCCATTATTAATATTCAAATCTCTTAAATAAGAAGATGAGTCTTGTGAAACAAATGAGAAATCTTTATATCCATTAGAAACTAGATTTTTAACCTCTTTTACAAGTGATTCTAAAGTTCTAGAATGAAGTTTACCTTTAAAACTAGGAATAGCACAAAATGAACAGGTTTGATTACACCCTTCACTTAGCTTGATATATGCATGGTAAGAAGAACCTGTAATAACTCTATCATTTGATTCATCTAATAAGAATACTTCATCAGTAAAAGCAGATCTTTTTTCATTTACAAGTTTGTCTATTTTGTCATAGTCTCCAACTCCTGTAAAAATATCAATTTCAGGAAGCTCCTTTTGTAGCTCTTCTTGATATCTTTGTGTTAGACATCCTGCCATTACTAAAACAGACTCTTCTTTTCTTTCATCATGTAAATTTAAAATTGTATTAATACTCTCTTCTTTTGCACTATCAATAAATCCACAAGTATTTACGATAATTACATCAGCAATAGTAGGATCATTGATTATTTCATACTCTTTTAGTTTTCCTAACATGATTTCTGAATCAACAAGGTTTTTAGTACACCCAAGGCTAACTAAATGTAAAGTTTTTGTAGGTTTTGTTTCGCTAAATCTCATTCTTTTTTATCTTTTTAAATTTTTTGCGAATTTTAGCATAATATCAGGTTTTTGTAAATTATATTAGCTGAAAGTTTTATATTAATTTTGTATTGTAATTATAAAAATAGAAGTATTCTTTAAAGGTGTACTTTAATTAGTACACCTTTTATAACCAAATATTATCAAGAAGTCTTGTGTTACCAAATCTAGCAACTACAAGTATAATAGAATTTTTTAATTCAATCTCTTGGATTTCATTAAAGTTTCTATCTACAATAGCAATATATTCTACATCTAAGGTCTGCATTATTTCTTGCATTTTTCCTTTTATAATAGAAGCTGTTCTTTCACCTTTCCCAACTTGTGAAGCTGCTAAATATAAAGCTTTAGAAATAAGTAAAGCATCTTTTCTTTGAATATCATCTAAATAAATATTTCTAGAACTAAGTGCTAAACCATCTTTTTCTCTTACTATCTCACAAGGTATTATTTCTATTGGCAAGAATAGATTTTTAACCATTTTTTGAATAAGTGTTAATTGTTGAGCATCTTTTTTTCCAAAATATGCACGTGTAGGTTGAACTAAATTAAAAAGTTTTAAAACAACTTGTAAAACACCATCAAAATGTCCAGGTCTAGATTTGCCTTCTAAAACATAACTATTATTACAAGCTTTAATTAGAATTTCTTCATTTGTGTACATTGAAGAAATTTCAGGCATAAATAGATAATCAACCTTGCACATTTCACATATTTTTTTATCTGCCTCAGTTCGTCTTGGATAAGCATCTAAATCTTCACCTGGAAGAAATTGTGTTGGATTTACAAAGATAGAAACTACAACTACTTCATTTTCATTTCTTGCTTGTTTTATTAAAGAGATGTGTCCATCATGAAGTGCTCCCATAGTAGGAACAAAACCTGTAGTTTTACTTTTATTAGAAGAAGTTACTTCTTGAAGTTCTTCTATAGTTTTTAAAATTTTCAAGACTTTCCTTATAAAGTTTCTTTTTTTGAAGTTTATTACAAAATTGCTTATGTTTTATTATTTTGCATCGTAATTTGGGTTTAGTTTTAATAATATTAAATCAGCGATCATATTTCCAAGAAGTGTAAGTAAAGCACCAATTATAAGTATTCCCATAATAACGGGGTAATCATGGCTTAAGGCACTTTGGAAGAATAATAAGCCCATTCCATTTATTGAGAAAATTGATTCTAATATTACACTTCCTCCAATTATTCCAGGAAGAGATAATCCAAGTAAGGTTATAACAGGAGGATAAAGATTTGGTAAAATATAGTATTTAAGGATTTGACTTTTTGTAAGTCCTCTTGCTTTTGCAAAAAAGATATAATCAGATTTTAAAATCTCAATTACAAGTGACCTAACATAAAGAGTTAAACTTCCAATTCCTGCAAAAGTGATTATAGAAATTGGTAAAATCAAGTGCCATGCATAATCTAAATAGTAAGTTAAACTTCCATCATCTGCAACGGAGTGAAGTCCAGCAATAGGAAGGATTTCTAAGTGAATAGAAAAAACCATTATTGCAATTAACGCTAAATAAAAAGAAGGCATGGAAAAGCTTACTAGTGAAAGTTGACTAGCAAACTTGTCAAATAAGGAATTTTTATTTAAAGCTGCTTTTATACCTAAATAAAGAGAAATTATAAAGATTAAAAACATTGAAATGATATTTAGTGTTAAAGTTACAGGTAGTCTTTGTAATATTTCATTTTTTACTAGCTCTCCACTTGCAAAAGATATTCCGAAATCAAGATGTAAAATTGCCCATATCCAAGAAAAAAATTGTACATAAAGAGGTTTATCTAAGCCATAAATAGCTTTTAGTTGCTCAATAGACTCTTTTGTGATGTTTGGATTTAGTTCTCCACTTGCAAAAAAAGAGTTAGGAGCTAGATTTATAGCTATAAAAGAAATAAGACTTATAATAAAAAGCATAATGATTAAATATAATATTTTTTGTAGAAAAAGTTTCATATTGCTTCAAGCCTTGTATAAATTCATTATGAAATAATATCAAAAAGTTTGTTATATAAAAACAATAATTAAAAAATTTATATAGATATTAAAAATTACAAGGTAAAATATATCCATTAAAGCTCAAGGATTTATATGTCAAAAGACGATTTAGTAGTTGTTGGAATTGGTTCAAGTGCAGGAGGTTTGGAAGCTTTACAAACTATGCTTTCAAATTTAGGTGAAGTTGACAATTGTGCTTTTGTAATTGCACAACATTTAAGTCCTACCCATAAAAGTATGATGGTTGACTTGTTATCAAGAACTACAAATATTCCAGTAATTGAAGTAAAAAATGCTCTTAAAATTAAAGCAAAAACTATTTATATGACTCCTGAAAATACTGATATATGTGTAAAAAATGGTAAATTATTTTTAAAAACACTTGAACAATCCTTTGGTCCTAAACCTTCAGTAAACTATTTCTTTTCATCTTTAGCAAGAGACTTTAAAGAGAATGCAATAGGAATTATTCTTTCTGGAACAGGAAGTGATGGAGCCCATGGAATTAGAGCTATAAAAGCAGAAGGTGGAATAACAATAGCCCAAGCTCCAACAACTGCAAAATATGATGGTATGCCTTTTTCGGCAATTAATACAGGAAAAGTTGACCTTGTCGTTTCTATTGAAAAATTAGGTTCAGAGATAAGTGATATAGTAGCATCTTTAGATGAAAAACTAGAGTTATCAGTAAATGATAGAATTTTACAGCAAATTTATAGATTACTTTTTAATGAATTTGGTGTTGACTTCTCTTTATATAAAAAAAATACTTTAATAAGAAGAATAGAAAGAAGATTAGCAGCTTTAAAGCTTAAATCTTTGCAAGAGTATATTAAAATATTATCTGATTCAAATGATGAACTAAACAATCTTTATCATGATATCTTAATTGGAGTAACTGCATTTTTTAGAGATAAAGAAGCATTTGAAAAATTAGAAGCTCAGATTAAAACAATTATGTCTAAAAAAGAGCAAGGTGAAGAGATAAGATTTTGGTCAATTGGTTGTTCAACAGGAGAAGAAGCATATTCTGTAGCTATTCTTTTATCAGAAATTCTAAAAGAGAAAATATCTAAGTACAAAATTAAAATCTTTGCAACGGATATAGATGATGAATCTTTAAAAATAGCAAGAACTGGTATTTATCCAGAAACTTCATTTGAAGGTGTAGATAAAGAGATAATAAAAAAATATTTTACTGTACAAAAGAATCATTTTGAGATAAAAAAATCACTTCGAGAATTAGTAATATTTTCTAAACACAATATTATTAGTGACTCACCTTTTTTAAGACTTGATTTAATAACCTGTAGAAATATGCTTATATATTTTAGTAATGATTTGCAAAATAAATTCTTTCCAATTATTCATTATGCACTTCGTGACAATGGAATATTATTTCTAGGAAAATCAGAATCAATTGGACAACATATTGATTTATTTAGTTTAATTGATAAATCATCAAAAATTTTTAAAGCACAGTTTACTGGAATAAAAGAACCTCCAAAACTGTATAACTATTCTTCTGGCTATAAAAAAGCCGAACTAATTGAAAGTAATAGTTTAAAAATAAGAAATGAAGAAGAATTTTTAGAAAGTGTTGTTACTGATGCTTTAAAAGAAGTTTTATTAAAAAGTTGTGTAGTAGTAAACTCTTCGAATGATATTGTTTATATAAAAGGTGATATTCCTTATATAAAACCAAGAGAAGGAAAGATAAGTAATAATATTTTCAAATTGTTAAATGATGATATTTCCTTAGATTTAAGAAATGCCTTAAACAAATCATCAAAGGGAAAAACTGTACAAACAACTCAATTTAGATCAGTAATTCTTTTTGAAGATATTGTTAGATACGTAAGACTTATAGTAACTCCAATTAAAGATGAAAAAAGTGATGATTGGTTATATACTATATTTTTCCAGTCAGAAGAGTCTCATGATATAAAGGAAAATATAGTTTATGAAGGTAATGAAAATGAGTTAATTCAAAAGCTAACACAAGAATTAGATAGTACAAAATCACATTTACAAAATGTTATTGAAGAGTTAGAAACTTCATATGAAGAGATGCAAAGTTTAAATGAAGAATTACAAAGTTCAAACGAGGAGCTACAAAGTTCAAATGAAGAATTAGAAACAACTAATGAAGAACTACAAAGTACAAATGAAGAGTTACAAACTGCATATTCTGAATTAAGAGTTTTATATGAAGATAAGGACAAAAGAGCAAAACAACTTGAAGAATTAACTTCTAAATTAGGAAATAAAACAGAAGAGTATAGAAAACAAAAAGAGATTACAGAATTAATTTTAAATACAGCTCCCATTGCAATAACAATGGTTGATAATCATGGAAAACTAACTTTTGCTAATGATTTTGCACTGGAATTATTTGATATAAGTAAGAGTGAAATTTTAAATAGAACCTACGATAGTAAAGAATGGAAAATTAAAACTTTTTCAGGGGAGGATTTTTTAGAAGAAGAACTGCCTTTTTTTGTTATAAAAAGAACATTTGAACCCATTTATAATGTAAACCAATCAATACAAAGAGGAAATAAAAGAATTTTCTTATCAGTAAGTGGTTCTCCTCAATTTGATTTTGATGGGAATTTCCAAGGCGCAGTATTTTGTATAGAAAATTTAACAGAAAACCATACCTTACAAAATAATATTAGCCAATATGAACAAAGATTAAGTCATAAAAATAAAAACTTATTTGAAAATAGTAGTTTAAGTCTTTTTGAGACATCTTTATTAGATATTAATTCAAGTATTAGAAATCTTTTAGGGGAACTTTCTTTACAGTTAAATAGTATAGAAGGAAATGAAAAAGAACTTACTTTAGGCAATAAAAAAATAAATCTTATTTCATCAATATTGGAGGAAAAAATAAACTTTTACACTAATGATATACACTTTAAAGAAGAATCCTTATTTAATAGTGTAAATAGTTTTTTAAATAGTTTTGATAATGAAATAATTTATTGTAAAAACAGAGTTAAAAATCATAGTGAAAAGATAGTTGGTGTTAAAAAACTCTATGAAAATATGTATGGTATTTTTGATTTTTATGTGAAACTTTCAACGGGACTTGGTTTGAATACTGTATCTTTAGAGTTAAGTGAAAAAGATGTTAAAGGTATTTCTTACTTAGTGATAAAGTCAAATATAAAGATAAATACAAAAGATGAAATCTCTTTTTTAAATAAACTTCTTGAGGTTTTTTCTTTCAAGTTTGATTATAGTTATAAAGAGCAATTAACTATTTCAATTCAAATTTAAGGTTAAAAAATGAATCTTGTTAATTTGATAGTACAAAATAATAATACTAAAGATAGCTATAAAAAATTATTGAAATTAAGAGATTATGAAATTAATAAAATGTTTATACTATGTGAGGAACCTTGTACATTAAATGGGAAGCTCTCAATAATTGATATAGAAGATAAACAAGGAGTATTAAATTTATCAAATATTAGTTTTAAAGAAGAAGGAGTTTTTATACTTATCTCTCCTTTTTCTCAAAAACAAATTCAGGTACCAAAAGAGTTTCTAAATCAAAAAATTTTTTATTTAACAAAACCTATAGATATATTTAAATTTGATACCATATTAAAAGATTCATCAAAACAAACAAATAAAGGTAAATATTTAAAGAGTATAGAAAAGACAATAATTGATGCAGTTGATAATACTTCATTAAGTATTGCTATATACAATAACAAAGGTTTTTTAGTTTATGCAAACACTCTTTACAAAAAGTCAAATAAAATTGAAAATAAGAAAATATTTCATTTTGATGATATAAAAAACTGTGAAATAGATTTTACTTCAATTATTCAAAACCTGAAAACAAAAGAGATTTATACTATACAGAAAAAGCAAAATAATCAATGGTTTAAATCTTTTTTTTATAAGACCTCTGGAAAAAATATTGTTCATTTTTGTATGAACAATACTAAAGAAAAAGAGTATATAGAAAACTTAAAAAGATCAGCAAAGTTTTTTGAACATAGTAATGAAGGTGTTTTAATAACAGATAATGAGAATAAGATAATAACTATTAACGATGCCTTTTGTAAAATAACGGGATATACCAAAGATGAGGTTATAGGTAAAACTCCAAAGATATTGAGATCAGGAGTACATGAAAAATATTTCTATGAAAATTTATGGGATTCTCTAATACATCTTGGTTCATGGCAAGGAGAAATCTGGAACAGACGAAAAAATGGGGAAGTTTATCCAGAATGGTTATCTATCACAAAGGTAATAGATAAAAATACAAATGAGTTAAACTATATGGCAATTTTTACTGATATTTCTTCTTTAAAAGAGACAGATAAAAAACTTCAATTTTATGCAAACCATGACCATTTGACTGGACTTTTAAATAAAGCGCAGTTTGAAAATATGTTAAATAAAACAATAGCAAAAGCAGTGCGAAATACTAGAAAATTTGCTTTATTGTTTATTGATTTAGACAATTTCAAACAAGTAAATGACACAGCAGGTCATGATATAGGAGACTTAGTATTAAAAGAGCTTTCTTCACGTTTTCAAAAAATCCTAAGAAAAGAAGATATTATTGCAAGAATAGGTGGAGATGAATTTAATGTAATAATTGACAATATCACAGAATTAAGTGATGTTATTTTAATTTCTAAAAAATTAAATGATGAAATAAATAAGCCATTTTTAATAAAGAATAAAACATTTTATCTCTCTTTATCTATAGGAATTTCCATTTTCCCAACTCATGGGTTAAATGCAAGTGATTTATCAAAGAATGCAGATTCAGCAATGTATGAAGTGAAAAAAAATGGAAGAAACTCTGTAATGGTTTATAATAAAACTATGACAGAAGATTTGATGGAAAAAGTATCCTTATATACAGATTTAAAAGAAGTAACTAAACATAAAAAATTTGAATTATATTATCAGTTAGTGGTAGATACAAAAAAAGAGAATGTAATAGGAGCTGAAGCACTAATTAGATGGAAACATCCTGAAAAAGGATTTATTAGTCCTGAGGTTTTTATTGAATCTGCAGAACATCATGGTTTTATAGAAGAGATTGGTGAGTTTGTATTAAAAAAAGCTTGTGAGAGCCTACCTACTTTATTAAATAAATTTGGTAAAGATTTTGTATTAAGTGTAAATGTCTCTGCACAAGAATTGATTGTGAAAAATTATTTTGAAAAAGTGAAGACTATATTAAATGATTTTAATATTTCTTCCAAAAACATTGAATTAGAAATTACAGAAACATCAGTAATGAAAGATAGTGAAAAAGCAATAGAAGTACTTAAAAAGCTTAAAAAAGAAGGTTTAAGTATTGCAATAGATGATTTTGGTACAGGTTACTCTTCTTTGAGTTATTTAAAAAAGCTTCCCGTTAATAAAATTAAGATAGATAAATCATTTATTTTAGATATGATAAATGATAATGATGATAATGATATGGTAAAAGCAATAGTTAATATTGCAAATATATTTAAATATGAAATACAAGCTGAAGGTGTTGAAACTTTAGAACATACAAAACTATTAAAAAAACTTAATGTTGATGTTGCACAAGGTTATTATTACTGTAAGCCTAGTCCAATCGAATATATTATCCAAAATGATTGGAGTTTTAAAAATGAATATAAATAAACGGAAAAAAGTTTATGAAGCTTTAAAAAGACACTCTTTTGAAATAACAATGGATTTAGAAGAACAAATAAGAAATTCAAAATTGCCAATGATAAAAGATACTTTACATATAATACATGAAAGTGAGATACATTACATAATAAAATATCACTTTAAAATGATTTTAGTAGCTTTTTATTTTGAAAAAGCTACTTTTTTCTTAGAGTATCAGCTTTGGCTTTATAGAGTCTATTTTTTTAAAGAAGTTAATTTAGATTTTTTTATTTTCTTAAATAGACTTTTTGAAGAAGTATGTAAAAAATATATACTTAAAAAAGATTGTCTTGAAATTGAATCATTGTCAAATGAACTTGAAAATGAACATGAAAATCTAAAGAAAGAAGCTTCATATAAAAGATATATTCTAGAAGATACGCAAGCTGAGGATTTTGCAAAAAATCTAATAATTGGAAATAATCATTATATAACAGATTTTTTTAATAAAAAAGTCTCAAATATTAATGAATTTCTAGAAATTTATAACACTACAATATCAAATGCAATGAAATATGTTGGGTTTAAATGGGAAGCAAATGAAATCTCAGTTGCTAAAGAACATATAGCAACAAATACATTAGAAGAGGTAATTTTAAGTATTATTGAGAATTTAAAGGAGTCTGAAGATAAAGATAAACATATCTTTTTAACAGCAGCACCCCATGAATATCATGGACTTGCTATAAAAATAGCAGCATTAGTATATAGAAAACTTGGATATAAAGTCACTTCTTTAGGAACAAGTATGCCAACAAAAGAAATAAAAAAAGCAATTATGGAGTTTAAACCTGATTACATTATTTTTTCTGCTACTTTAAAGGCAAGTTTGATCGATATAGCTTTAATTATTGATGAAATAAAAAAAGATAAAAAGATCTTTCCTCAAAACTTAGTAATAGGAATTGCAGGGGCTGCTTTCGAAAATATTATAAATCCTTCAAAACTTTTTAAAACAGATTTTTATTTAAATAAGTTAGAAGAGATTTAATAATATTTAGGAAACCTTATTGTAAAGCAAACTCCATCTTCAAAATTACAAACTTTTATACTAGATGTAAATTTTTTTACTATCTGTTCACAAAGATAAAGACCTATTCCTGTTCCTTTACTGCTACTTTTAGTTGTGAAGTTTAAATCAAATAATTTAGGTAAATTATCTTCATGTACTCCCCCTGCATTATCTACATATTTTAAAATATGATTTTTATTATCTTCTTCAAAAAATATAGTTATCTTTCTATCTTCTATATTATTTTCATTGAAAGCATCCCTTGTGTTAGTCAAAAGATTTATAAGTACATGTTTAAATTGGTTTTCAATAACTTTAACTTTGAAATCTTTTTCATACTCTATTTCTACTATTATTCTATTTTTTGTTAATTCATCTTTTAATAAAACTAAAACTGAATCTATCAAGACTTTCATAGAAATTAATTCAGAGTTTTTATCAGGTCTAAAAAAAGATCTAAATTCATTTAAGGTATCAACTAAATGCTTTGTTTGTCTATCTATCTCCCCTAAGTCATAAGCTATATTATCTAATTGTTCAATTCTATTTTCTATTTCACTTATTGTTATACCACTATTTTGAGCATAAAGGCGAATTATCGTTAAAGGATTTAGCCATTGATGTGCTATTATATCAATCATTTCACCCATTGATGCAAGCTTTGCTTGTTTTTCTATAAACTTTTCTTGGCTTATTCTTTTCTCTAACTCTTCTTGTACTTTTACTTCAAGGTTACTTTTTATTTCATACTCTTCTTGTATATCCACAAGAGAAAGCATAATTAATGAGTTATCTAACATATATTCTTTAGCATTAAATTTAAATCGTCTTCTATTTCCAAACTTGCAAAGAACATCAATCTCAATGGGAAATTTTTTATAATCTTTATTAACTATCCAAGATATTATTTTCTGGATATTATTTCTTTTAATATAAAAAAACAAAGACTTAATCATTAATTTTGAATTTGAAATTCCTAAATATTCATCTGCAAGGTGATTAAATCTTTTAATCTCTAAATTAGAATCAATTAGTAAATATGGAATAGGAGCATCTAAAAATAAAGATGAGAATTCTTCATTTAATGCTTGTAGATTTTTATCTTTTTGAATTAATTCATCATTTTGAGCTAATAGTTCTGCTTGGTAAATATTTAGTTCTTGGATTAATGAATCAGAATCAATTTTTGAAGAAGATTGAGTAAATTCATTAAAAATTCTATTTGTAACTTGGTCTTCATATAATGGCTTTGATTTTATTCTATAGCTACTTTTACTTATATCTTTTTGAATTCCTAAAAAAAATTTTAATAATCCAGTTTTTTTATCAAAGATTGGACTTACTTTTACTTCATTATATATAAGTTCACCATTTTTTGTATAGTTTCTTAAAACAGTTTGAGCTTCTGATTGTGTATTAATAGCATCTCTTATAATTTCAAGATTTGCTTGGTCTTTATCAGTTCCTTGTAAAAACCTACAGTTTTTACCTACTGCTTCATCAAAACTATATTCAAAGGTTTCTGTGAAAGCTTTATTTACATAAATTAAAGGATTGTCTTCTTGATTAGGATCACTTATTGTAATACCATTTCTAGCTTGATCTATTATTTCAAAGAAATGTTCTTCAAGCTCACTCTTAATTTTATCTTTATTTTTCATACTAACGTCCTAAATATATAAATATTTTATATAAGTAGATATTAACAATAACTTAAATAATGATTTATTTATTAATTCAGGACTATAAAGAGTACTCATTTTGAAAACTAACATATAAAAAAGTATAATTTTATAATAAAGGTTAAAAATGATAGGAATAGATATAGTTTCAATTGATAGAATCAAAAATATGTATGAAAAGTTTGGGCGAAAAGCTTATGAAAGATTTCTAAAGGATGAAGAAATTGAATTAATAAAAAGATTTGAAACAGCAGCTGGTTTTTGGGCTGCAAAAGAAGCAGCAAGTAAAGCAATAGGTACAGGCATTGGGAAAGAGTGTTCCTTTCATGATATAAAAATTAAAAAAAGCAAAAAAGGAGCACCTAAATTAAAGTACTCTAAGGCATTGAGAAAAAAATATAATATTAAAAAAACATCCCTTTCAATAACACATGATAAAGGTGTTGCAATAGCAGCAGTATATAATTTAATTAAATAAAGAGATTAATTTTTATTAAGGTATCTTTCTAAAATAATTTTTGCAGCAAGGGAATCAACTCTACCATCTCTTTTGTATTTGATATCGCCTTTCATCAAATCTTCTGCTTCTATTGAGCTCATATTCTCTTCTTGAAAGATAACTTCTTTTTTAAAATCAAGCAAATTTACAAAATGTTTTATTCTTTTTTGCATATCTTCACTTGCACTAGGAAATCCAACTATTAAAGTGTCAATTTCCCACTCATTTAAAGTTTTTAAAACATCATTAGAAGCTTGGTTTCTATTTTTTCTTAAGATTGCAGGAAGTGGTGTAACAATATCACCTTGCAGGCAAATTGCAAGTCCTATTCTTTTAAGTCCAATATCAATGCAAGCTAACTTCAATCAGTTTCCTTTAGTAAAATTTGGATAATATTATAACCTTAAAAGAATAAAAGTAGGAAAATGTATATGAAATTAGCTGTATTTGATTTCGATTCAACCTTAATGGATGGCGAGACCATAGACTTTTTAGCTAAACCTTTAGGTTTAGAACAAAAAGTTGCAAGTATTACTGAAAAAGCTATGGCAGGAGAGCTTGACTTTTTTGAATCTTTAGTTGAAAGAGTATCTTTACTAAAAGGTTTAGAATATGCAAAAGCTGTAGAAATTTGCAAAGATTTACCACTTATGCCAGGTGCTTTTGAGTTAATTTCTGAACTTAAAAAACAAGACTATAAAGTAGTTTGTTTCTCAGGAGGTTTTAGAATTGGAACAGGTCCAGCAAAAGAGAAACTAGGAATAGATGCAGACTTTTCTAATATTTTACATGAAAAAGATGGAATTTTAACTGGTCTTGTTGGTGGAGATATGATGTTTGGTTTTAGTAAAGGGGACATGATACAAAGAGTTCAAGCTATGCTTGGAGTATCACCAGAAAGTACTTTAGTAGCAGGCGATGGAGCAAATGATGTTTCAATGTTCCCTTATGCAGCAAAAAAAGTTGCATTTTGTGCTAAAGATATACTAAAAAAAGAGGCTAATATCATTGTTGATGAAAAAGATTTAACAAAAATATTAAAATATATCTAATAGGAATTTATTTCCTATACTAAAAGAAGATATAAAAGAAAAAGTCTCTTTTAATAGGGACTATAAAAGGAGAAAACATGAGTTTAAAAGAAGATATTAATTACTCTTTATGGTGTGATTTTATAGAAAGAGATTTTTTAGAAAATAAATTTCAGGATATTATTAAAGATGAAGTAATTCATGGAGCAACTTCGAATCCAGCAATCTTTGAATCTTCTATTACAAATTCAGCAGCATATGATCAACAACTTCAAATGCTAAAAGCAAATGAAGCAAAAACTATTTATGAAGAGTTAGCAGTTTCTGATATTAGAAGGGCTGCTGAACTTTTATATGATTTACATTTAGAAGATAATAATGATGGGTTTATTTCAATTGAAGTTGATCCAACACTTTGTGATGATACAAAAGGTACTGTAGAAGAAGGAATGAGACTAAATTCTTTAATCGGTGAAGACAATGTTATGATTAAAGTACCAGCTACTGAAGCTGGTTATGAAGCAATGAAAGAGCTTACAAGTGCAGGTATTCATGTAAATGCAACATTGATTTTTTCTCCAGAACAAGCTATTAAATGTGCACAAGCACTTGATGCAGGAATTAAGGCTTCAAATAAAGATATTAAAGCTGTTATCTCTGTATTTGTTTCAAGACTTGATAGAATGTGCGATAATAGAATGATTTCAAAAGGTTTAGAAACAGCAAAACTTGGAATAATAAATGCAACTAAGTGTTACCATGAAGTTGAAAAGTTTGAAAATAAAAATATAAGAACACTTTTTGCAAGTACAGGAGTTAAGGGTGATGAGTTAAGAGCAAGTTATTATATTGATACTTTAATTTATCCTCACTCAGTAAATACAGCTCCATTAGCTACAATTGAAGATTGGTTAGAAAATGGTCAAAAAACACCTTCTAAGATAATAAGTGAAGAAGAGTGTAACAAATACTTTAAACTATTAGAATCAAAAGGTATTGATGTAAAAGAAGTATATATAAAGCTTTTAAATGATGGTTTAGAAGCATTTAAAAACTCTTTTGCAGATCTACTAAATAAACTATCAAGAAAAGCAGATTAAAGTAGTTTTACTACTTTAATCCTTCCCATTTTCCAGTCAACTTAAAGTTCTTTTTGGATAAAATTTTTCCAATTTCAATAGTAAAAAAGGTTATAGAATGAAAGCTTGGAGTCCAAATAGCTGGAGAGATTTCCCTATTAAGCAACAACCAACATATAAAGATTTAGAAAAATTGAAAAAAGTTGAGAGTGAATTAGCTTCTTATCCTCCACTGATTTTTGCAGAGGAAGCAAGAAATCTAAAAGCACAACTAGCTAATGTAGTAAATGGAAAATCATTTTTATTACAAGGTGGAGACTGTGCTGAATCATTTAATGCTTTTAACGCAAATAATATAAAAGATTTATTTAAAGTAATGATGCAAATGGCGATTGTTTTAACTTTTTCAGGGGGATGCCCCGTTGTAAAAGTAGGAAGAATTGCAGGTCAATTTGCAAAGCCAAGATCTGCAGACTTTGAAGAAGTAAATGGAATTGCTTTACCTTCATATAGAGGTGATATTGTTAATAATATGGGCTTTAATGAAAAAGATAGAGCGCCAAAAGCAAAAAAACTATTAAAAGCATATAATCAAAGTGCTGCAACACTTAACCTTTTAAGAGCATTTGCAAGGGGTGGTATGGCTGATTTAAATAAAGTTCATTCGTGGAACCTTGATTTTGTAAAAGATAATACATTGGGTGAAATGTATGAAAACTTAGCAAATAAGATTTCTGAAACTTTAGATTTTATGCAATCATGTGGAATCACTGCTGAAAATACAGCTCAATTAAAAGAGACTGTTTTATATACTTCTCATGAAGCATTACTTCTAAATTATGAAGAAGCTCTTACAAGAAAAGATTCATTAACTGGTGATTGGTATGATTGTTCTGCTCATATGTTATGGATAGGTGATAGAACAAGAGAGCTTGATGGTGCACATTTGGAGTATTTTAGAGGTATCAAAAATCCTATTGGATGTAAAGTTGGTCCTTCAATGCAAGAAGATGAGTTAATTAAACTAATTGATGCATTAAACCCAGAAAATGAAGCAGGAAGATTAAATCTAATTGTTAGAATGGGTAACGAAAAAATTGCTGATAAATTCCCAAATTTACTTAAAAGAGTAAAAGAAGAAGGGAAAAATGTATTATGGTCATCTGATCCAATGCATGGTAATACTATTAAAACTGATAATGGATATAAAACAAGAGATTTTGAATCTATTTTAGGGGAAGTAAAACAATTCTTCCAAATTCACAAAGCTGAAGGAACTTATGCAGGTGGAATTCACTTAGAAATGACTGGACAAAATGTAACAGAATGTACAGGAAGTTCAAGTTCTGCTATTACAGCTGAAGGTCTATCTAGTAGATACCATACTCAATGTGATCCAAGACTAAATGCTGATCAAGCATTAGAATTATCATTTATGATTGCTGAAACTTTAAAGGAAGCAAGAGCTTAATACTTTATAAGAAGAGTTAAAACTCTTCTTATAAATAAACAACAATTCAATATTCTTTTTGTATAATCAATATAATTATTTTTTAAGGATAATATATATGTATAAAGAGATATTTAAAAGAACATTAGATTTATTAGTTGCGAAGAAAAATATTTTAATAAAAGCTTTGATTATTCCTTTTATTATTTTAACAATAATTGAGAACTATTTTCCTATTGATATGCGAAGTATTACTTTAGGTGCAGAAAATACTTTTAGTAATAGTTTACTACCGCTTATTTTAATTTTACTTTCTTTTTTAATAAGTGTTCTAATGTCAATAACAGTTCATAGAATACTTTTACTACCTGAAAATAAAACTCCCACTTTTGGAATCCTAACTTTATCAAAAAGAGAACTTACTTTTATGTTAAAAGTAATTTATATGACAATCTTTTTAGTGCTATTTGCTTTGATATTGTATGTTGGATTACTATTTCTAGCAAAAGCTATTTTTGATGCATTATTTGGTTCTTTTGTAGCAAATATTTTTGCTACAGCAAGTATTGTTATTATTGGTATTTCTGTATTAATTTTATTTTCAAGAATGTCTTTAACTTTTCCTACAATAGCAGTTGATAAGCCAATAGGACTTTTTGATTCTTTAACTTTAACGAAAAACCATAAGACTTTAGTTTTTTTTACAGTTGTGGTTATACCTTTAATATTAGCTACATTACTTAGTTTTGTTTATGGATTGGTAATTGAATTTTTAATGGCTTTAATCTCACAAAAGCTTTCTGTTTTATACTCTTTATTAAATGTTTTTATAACAGTTCTAATAATAGCTTTTATCTCTGTTACATATGAATATTTAATTAATCATCAACCTATAAAAGAAGAAAAAACACTTAGCGAACCTGAAATTACAAGATCTGATAATAGTTTTAAAATTAGTATTGATGACAGATACAATTTAAGTTTTGAGAGTTTAAAAGAAGAGTTATTTAATCAGTATAATAAAATGGGTTTTAAAAATATTGTTATAGATAAACCAAATAGTTGGATGTTAAAAAATATAGAGTCTGATAAGGCATATATTATGTTATCACATAAAGACAATTTTTATGAAGTAGAAACTTTTAATATAGAAAAAGAACCTATTTTAGATATAAAGAGACTATAAAAAGGTCTCTTTATAAAGCTCTTCATTAAAACCTATCATTACATCATCATTGTATTCAATAACAGGTCTTTTTAAAAGCATTGGTTCTTTAATAAGCCACTCAAGTTTTCCAGAATCATCTAAATTTAATTCTTTTAATTTTAGAGTTCTATATTTAGTTCCTTTTGAGTTAAAAGCAATATTTATTCCAGCTTTTTGTGCCCAAGTAGTGATTGATTGAGCTGAAGGAGCATCTTTTCTTATATCAGAAAACTCTACTTCTATATTATTGTCTTTAAAAAACTTTAATGCATTTCTTACTGAATTACAAGTTTTTATTCCATAAACTTTTATCATATAGGTGCTCCTTTATTATTCAATGATTTTAGGTACTATAAAGTATCCATCTTCACTTTTGGGAGCATTATCTAAAATATAATTAGATAGTTCTAAATCTTGCTTTGCTTCATCTTCTCTTAAAGGAGTTCCACCTTCTACAGTGTTGAAAGTAGCTTCAATATTTGATACGTCAATTTCATTTAGATTTTCAACAAAGTTAATAATATCAGCTAGTTCTGATTTTAGGTTCTCTTTTCTAGAGTCTTCAATTTCTAAGCTTGATAATTTTGATAATTTTTCAATTAATTTATCATCTACAGTCATAATTTTCCTTAACTTGTAAAGTGGTCAAATTATAACTAAAAAGAGTTTTAGAATAATTAAATAGAAAAAACAGATTGTTTTCCTTAGTTTTAGTAAACTCTTTTGTTCTTATAAAAAGGTGAATTTCAAAAGAAAACAAGATTTACTAAGTATGTTGATGATAAACTTCAAAAAGACATGAAAGATATTGAAAAAGAAAAAGGAATAAATAGTGATGAAGATAAAAGAGAAAAAACAATTGAAAAAAGCATCAATTGATAAAACTTTAATTGTATTAATTGTTTTAGTATTATTTTTTTCTTACTTAGTAATTAAAAACTTTATGATGTAAAAGAGGAATTATTTTCCTCTTTTTTCATAGAACTCTTTTTTAAACTCTACCCAGTTATCTTCTAAGATTGCTTCTCTAGCTTGAGTCATAAGATTTAAGTAGTATCTAATATTATGCATTGAAGCAAGTCTAAAATATGTAATCTCATTGGCACGGAATAAATGATTTAAATAGGCTTTTGTAAAGTTTTGGCAAGTATAACAATCGCACTCTTCATCAATAGGACTTGGGTCTTCTTTATACATTGCTTTTTTGATATTTACTCTTCCTGTACTTGCAAATAAAGTTCCATTTCTAGCATTTCTTGTTGGCATAACACAATCAAACATATCAACACCACGTTCAATATTCTCAATTAAGTCCTCAGGAGTTCCAACTCCCATAAGGTATCTTGGTTTATCAAGTGGCATAAAATCTGTTGTCCACTCAACTGTATCATACATATCTTGATTTGGTTCTCCAACAGATAGCCCACCAATAGCAAAACCATCAAAATCAGTCATAGCACAAAGTTGTTGGGCACTCATTTTTCTAAACTCTTTATCTGTACCACCTTGAATAATTGCAAAGATATTTTGATCTACTCCAATACCTTTTGCTTGTTGCTCTTTATGATAAGTAATAGCTTTTTCTGCCCATGCAGTTGTTCTTTCAATAGATTTTTGAATTCTCTCTTTTGTATTAGGAAGAGCCACTAAGTCATCTAAAATCATCATAATATCACTACCTAAATCATACTGTGTATCAAGTACACTTTGAGGTGTAAAGTAGTGTTTACTTCCATCAATATGTGATTTAAAAGTAATTCCATTTTCATCAGGTTTTGAGTTATCACTTAAAGAGAAAGCTTGGAAGCCTCCACTATCTGTTAAAAAAGAGTTTGGAAACTTTGAAAAGCCATGAAGTCCACCAAACTTTTTGACAAGTTTACTTCCTGGTCTTAAATATAAATGGTATGTGTTTCCTAATATAATCTTAGCACCCATTGATAATAAATCATTTGCATCAAGTGCTTTTACTGTTGCTTGAGTTCCTACTGGCATAAAAACAGGAGTTTTTATCTCACTGTGGGCTGTTTTTATCGTACATGCTCTTGCTTTATGATGTGAAGTTGCATCAATTTTAAATTCCATAAAAAATATTCCTTTTATTATTAAAAATATGATTATATCTAAACAAAAGTAAATGATTAGAGATAAAAAGATATAATCTTGTCATGAAAAAGATATTAGTTATTCTTGATGGTATTGTTGCAAAAAAATTAATGAAAAGAATTGTTGAGTCAAATACGACAGAAAACAATTATGATGTAGTTTATATGAATGATGCAATATTGCCTGAGCAAAAACCTTCAAACTTTACATTTTATAAGTTTGACCCAACATCAGAATCTAAGTTAGCTATGGTACTTGATAAAGATATTCATATTCAAGCATTAGTAGCTCTTAACTCAAAAGATGAGATGTTAAATGTAATTAAAAATATAAAGGCACGAAAAAATACTTTGCATATTTCTATTTTAGATTACTGGGGGATTGAAATAGAAGATCCATATTTAAATATCTATAAAGGTATTGAAGTATTGGCAAATGGTATGGTTGAAAGACTTCCAAATATACCTGTTATGGCTCAAAACATAGGGTTAAAGCAAGGTGAAATTATGGAAATAAAAATTCCATTTGGTAGTTCATATGCCTATAGATATATTGGTTCTATTGAACAAAATGAGTGGAAAATATTTGGTCTATATAGAAATGAAAGATTAATAAATATTAAACCTTCACTTATTTTAAAACCAAATGACATAATTTTAGTAATTGGGAAACCACGAGTTTTAATGCAAGTATATAATGCAATAGGAAAATCACAAGGTCAATTTCCTATGCCTTTTGGACATCATTTATATTTTTATTTGGATATGTATATTGAGTCAAAACAAAGAATATTAGATGTGATCAAAGAAGTGAAGTATTTAAACAACATGTTTAAAAGTACAAAAATGATTATTAGAATAACTAGACCAACTAATGTTGGAGTACTTGATTTAATCAAAGAAAGTTTTAAAGATGATGATTCTGTTTTAATTAGAATGGATTATCACTATGAACCTATGAAAAAACAACTTAAAAATGATATGAAAAAGTATGATATTGGTATGGTTATTCTTACAAATGAAATGTTCAAAGTAAAAGAGTATGCAAAAGAGATTAAAACTCTAACAATACCAATTTATAAGCTAGGAGATGAACTAACAGGAAGTATCAAAAAAACAACTGTTTTAGTAAATGATATAAACTCTTATGAGCAAATTTCTCCTGTAATATTTGATGTTGCAAGTCAATTAAAAACAAAAACAAAAATTTTTGATATGGATCCAATTGGTGAAGAAGAGGATAAAACTACTTTATTAAATCACTTTGAAAATTTAGCAAAGATATTTAATCAAAAAGTTGAGATTATCTCAAATGATAATAATCCAATTAGAGAGCTTAAAAAACAAACGAATACTTTACAGATTTTACCGTTAAAAAATGAGATGTTTAAACAAAGATTCTCTTGGAAATTTTTATATACGAATCCTGATTTAATATCTTTTGATATGAAAAAATATAGTCAATTATTAATACCAGTTATTGAGGAATAAGGAAAAAAATGAGATTTGAAAAATACCCTTTTGAGAAGTTAAGTGAACTTTTAAAAGATATTACACCAAATGCAGATTACGAGCTATCAGCTTTAACAATTGGTGAACCAAAATTTGATACACCACAGTTTATTCAAGATGAGTTAAAAAACACAACTTCTTTTTTACAAAAATATCCAGCAAGTGCAGGATTACCAGAACTAAAAGAAGCAATGCTTTCTTTTGTAAAAAATAGATTTAATGTTGAATTACAAATGAGTGAAATTATACCAACTTTTGGTACGAGAGAAGTTTTATTTAACTTCCCTCAATTTGCACTTTTTGATAAGGAAAATCCAGTTATAGCTTTTACTAATCCTTTTTATCAAATCTATGAAGGTGCAGCAATTGCAAGTAGGGCAGAAGTTATTCATATTGATTTAACTAAGCAGAATAATTTTAAAGCAACACTTAGTGATGAAGAGTTAAAAAGATGTGACTTAGTGATTTTAAATTATCCAAATAATCCTACATCAGCAGAGATGACAAAGGAAGAGTTAGGGCAATGGGTTAAAAAGGCATTAGAGTTTGATTTTATTTTAGTAAATGATGAGTGCTACTCAGAGATTTATTTTGATGAAAAAGATAAACCTGTATCACTGCTTGAAGCAAGTGTTGAGGTTGGAAATACATCTTTTAAAAATGTACTTGTAATGAACTCTATTTCAAAAAGAAGTTCTGCTCCAGGTCTTAGAAGTGGATTTATTGCAGGAGATAAAGAGATTTTAGAAGAGTATATGCAATATAGAACATATGTTGGATGTGCAAGTCCGGTTCCTCTACAAAAAACAGCAGCCTTAGCTTGGAGTGAAACTTCTCATGTAGATGGATTTAGAAAAATATATAAAAGAAATTTTGAATTAGCACAAGAAATTTTAGGAATAAAACCTCCAAAAGCAACTTTTTATATCTGGCTTGAAGTAGAAGATGAATTAGAGTTTACAAAAAATCTTTATAAAGAAAAACACATAAAAGTATTACCTGGAAGTTTCCTTGGTAGAAATGGCATTGGAAAAGGTTATGTAAGAATTGCTTTAGTTGAGAATGAAGAAAGAACAAAAGAAGTATTAACTAGATTAAAGGACTTTATTGATGGATAAACAAGAGTTACAAGAAGCTAGAACTAATCCAGAATTTTTGGATTATTTAGAGACAACAAGAATCAATGCAATAGCAGCGAAAGATATTGCAGCACTTTATGAAGTTTTAGATTCAATGTTGATTCTAGATTTAGATGAAGAAAAAATAAACTCTGTTTATCAAACAATCTTAGAAACATCATTTGAAAAAGTAGAAGTTATTGTAAATAATAATCAAAAATTATCTTTAGAAAATGACCAATTATTTTATGTAAGAGCACTTTATGAGCATGGTATTGAAAAGTGGAGTTATGATAATTTTGATGGTGCGAAGGATTTATTATTTGTATTATCAAATATTGTTGAAGATGAAACTTTAAAAGAGTCTTTACTAGTTCATATTATAGCTTTAACAAATAAAGTCTCACTAGAGGATTTTTATGAAAAAGAAGTGAATTTAAATGCTTGCAATAGTGAAGAGAAATACGGATATTTTATTACAAGTTTCAATAATGACATTAAAACTTTGTTAGAAGATAATAGTGAACTTCTAAAAAAAGAGTTTGAAAATTTAAAACATTTATTGGAATCTTAATGAAAGTACATTTTATTGGTATTGGTGGAATAGGGCTTTCAGCCCTTGCAAGATTTTTAAAAAATGATGGTTATGATGTTTGTGGTTCTGATATAAAAAGTTCTCCTATTACAAAAGCATTAGAAAGTGAAGGCATTAAAGTTTTTTGTCCACAAGATGCAAAAAATATTAGCGATGATTTAGATATTGTTATTTATTCAGCTGCTGTTACAGATGAAAATCCTGAGTTAATTGAAGCAAGATTAAAACAAATAAGAACTATTTCAAGAAAAGAGGCTTTACCTATTATTTTAGGGGATAAGAAAAACTATTGTGTAGCAGGAGCACATGGTAAATCAACTACAACAGCAATCTTAGCTTCTATCTTAGAAAGTTCTGCACTAATTGGAGCTATTTCTAAAGATTTTGGTTCTAACTTTAGATATATAAATGATTTAGTTGCTTTTGAAGCTGATGAATCAGATGCTTCTTTTTTACTTTCAAATCCTTATTGCTCAATTGTTACAAATGCTGAACCAGAACATATGGAATACTATCAATATGACTATAAAAAGTTTTTTGAAGCCTATAAAAAGTTTATCAATTTAGCTGAAAAAAGAGTTTTAAATGGTGAAGATGAGTATATAAAAAAACTTGATATAAAAGAAGCAACTTACCTTTATCCAAGTAAAGATATTAAAAACTTATCATATCTTTTAAAAGATGGTGAGCCCCACACAAAATTTGATTTAAAAGAGCTTGGTTCTTTTGAAGTTTGGGGTTTTGGTTATCATATTGCAATTGACGCATCATTAGCTATTTTAGCAGCACTTGAAGAGCTTGATGTAGAGCAGATTAGAAAGAACATTTTAAACTATAAGGGAATCAAAAAAAGATTTGATATTGTCCAAAAAAATAAAGACCTTGTAGTAGTTGATGATTATGCTCATCATCCAACAGAAATTGAAGCTACAATGAAATCTGTTGAAGTGTATGATAACTTAACTAATATAAATAAAAGAGTTGTTATTTGGCAACCACATAAATATAGTAGAACCAATGACAATCTAGAAGGCTTTAAAAAGTGTTTTAGAAGATGTGATGAATTAGTTATATTACCAATTTGGACTATTCCTGGAGAACAAAAAATCGACATAGATTTTAAAAAAGAGTTTTCAATGTATAATCCTACTTTTACTGATAGTTTAAAAACTACTAATGGGAAAATAGAACTTATAAAAGATGGAAAAATTATTAAAACAATTACAGATGGTATAGTTTTAGGTGTAGGAGCTGGTGATATAACATACCAATTAAGACATAGTTAGTAATTTAATTTTCAGTAAAGTTTTTAATAATAAAATAGAGTTGTTATCATTATGATTAAGGCATAAAAATGAAAATATTAGTTAAAAAGTTTATGAAAAGTGAGTCAACTTCTGGACTTATTTTGATATTTGTAACAATTATAGCTTTACTCTTACGAAACTCTGATTATTCTGGGTTTTATACTACTTTTTTACATACTAATATCACTTTTAAAATTGAAAGTATTTTAGATATTGATAAACCATTAATTTTGTGGATAAATGATGGTTTGATGGCTATTTTCTTCTTACTTATTGGTTTGGAAATAAAAAGAGAACTTATAGCAGGTCATCTTTCCAGTCCTTCCAAAATAGCACTTCCAGCAATAGCTGCACTTGGAGGAATGGTAGTACCAGCTGTTATCTTTGTAATATTTAATTATGGGGATGACTTTGCTTTACGAGGCTGGGCAATTCCTACAGCAACTGATATTGCTTTTGCTTTAGGTATTTTATCCCTTTTAGGAAAAAGAGTGCCAACAACCTTAAAAATCTTTTTAATGGCACTTGCTATTTTTGATGATTTAGGTGCTATTTTAATTATTGCAATGTTCTATACTTCAGATTTATCTTTTCATGCTATATCTATGGCAGCAATTTGTATTTTGCTTCTAATTATTTTAAATAGATTTCATGTGACAAAATTAGGTTTTTACTGGATTATAGGTGCAATACTTTGGATTTTTGTATTAAAGTCAGGTGTTCATGCAACTTTAGCAGGAATTATTGTTGCTTTTACAATTCCATTAAATGCAATAAATGAAAAAAGAAGAAGAGTCTCTCCTGCAAAAACAGTAGAACATCAACTTCATTATTGGGTTGCTTTTTATATTTTGCCTCTATTTGCTTTCGTAAATGCAGGAGTTGATTTAAGAGATATGTCAATAGAAAAAATAACTACAGGTGTTTCATTAGGTGTTATTCTTGGTCTTTTTGTTGGAAAACAATTAGGAGTATTTTTATTTACTTTTTTAGCTGTTAAATATAAATTAGCAAATCTTCCTAAATGTGCAACTTGGCAACAGATATATGGAGTTTCTGTTTTAACTGGTATTGGGTTTACAATGAGTTTGTTTATTAATTCACTAGCTTATAATGAATCAGATGTATTTTTTTACACTGATAAGTTAGCTATATTAATTGGTTCTTTTTTATCTGGTATTTTAGGATATTTAATAATTAGATTCTCTAAGGGTAAAAAAATGTGTAGTACCTAAGTTAGAAAGTGGGCTTGATTAGCCCATTTTCAACTATAATACTTCCTTCAAGTTCTAACTCAAATATTTTACTAGCATACTTTGATATAGCATCTTCATATCTAGGAAAAGTTTTCAAATAGCTTGATAATTCATCTTCTTTTTTTTCAATACTGCAAAATGAGTTTAGAAAGGTTTCAATACAATAAATAGGTTCTATTAAACCTTTTTCCAAAAGTTTTTGCGTTCCAATACTCTCATCTAATCTATGGGGAATTGTATATACTTTTTTACCCATTTTAAGTGCATAATCTATTGAGGTTAAGGTTCCACTTTTTTCATCTGCATAAGTTACAATCAGTACTTCTCCAAGAGAGACAACTATCTCATTTCTTTGTACAAAGCTATAATTTCTAGCCTTTTCACCTTCTTTATACGAACTAAGCATTAAACCTTTTTGTTCAATCTCTTCTATTAGCTTTTTATTAATAGTTGGGTATTTTATGTCTAAACCATTTGCTACAACTGCAATTGTATTTTGTGGTGTTGCTGCTTTATGAGCTATACTATCAACGCCAATAGCAGCACCACTTACAACTACAATATTTCTTTGTGCAAAACCTTGAGAAAGAAGATGAGTCATTTTTTGAGAATACAAGTTTGGTTTTCTACTTCCTACTATAGATATTTTTCTTTTATTTAATAGCTTTTTGTTTCCAATGTAAAAAAGTTCATTTGGGTACTTTTTCATTGAGTCTAATTCTTTTATATGAAAATCAATTTTATCTTTCATTTTAAAACCTTGAATTTTAAAATAATATAGAAATTAAACTTTAAAAATAATAAATAAAATTATAAAATAGGAAGTTGATTTATGTAGATTAGTTCTAAATCTTTTAATAAAGGTTTTGATTCTTTAAGTACTTTTAGAGTTATATTATGAGGGTGACCTATAGCAATAGCATAACCTCTTTTATTTGCAATTCTTATTGCTTTTTTTAATTGATTTTGTATATAGTCAAATTTTTGTTCATTGTCTAAAAATATATTTCTTGCAATATATGGCATTTTATATTTTTTTGCCATAATTTTACCCTTACTTTTACTTGTAGTTCTACTATCTACAAAAGTGAAATTATATTTTTTTAAAGCTTTAAATAGTTTATCCATAGCTTGAGTATCTTGAGTAAATTTACTTCCTGTATGGTTATTTGTAAATTGTGCAGTTGGATACCAATTTCTTATTTGAGCAACTCTTTTTTCAATCTTTTCATAAGAGTCTTTAATATGAAGTGTTCCTTGTTCTTCACCTTTGAAAAATTTTGCTTCCATTGGAAAATGAATCATATAAAAAGGTAATCCATTTACCATCTCAATTGTACTTCCATTTCTTGAAGTAGGAGGAAGAATTGACATTGTTGCTTTGTAACCAATATTATTAATCTTATTTATTTGATATTGTGTTGTAACATCATCTATAACAATTGCAAGTTTAGGTTTATTTGTTTTAAAAGGAAGTGGTTGATGAAATACTGGTACTTCTTTTGTTTGAATTTCATCTTCTTTTTTAGTTTCTTTATTAAGTTTTTTTTCTTCTGATATTTTTATTGTATCTTTTGTTTTTTCATGAATATACTCTTTATATAAATCTTCAGTATATTCTTCAAATTTATCTTTTTTTACTTCAATATTTTTTACATATTTATCTAATTTATCTTCACTTGTTTTTTGTATTTTGCTTATATCGTTTTTAATTCTTTTTTCAATTTTTGAAATGTCTTTTTTAGATTCTTCAATTTTATTATTATCGATTAAATATATTAAAATCCCAATTGCAATAATTAGGGCAAGTATTATTATTAATAATATATTAATCAGTTTAAAATTAATATTTTGTGATTTAGTATGTTTTGGTTTAGTAGATTTTCGTCTAGTTTTTCTTTTAGCCATATATAAAAAAGAAGTAAGAGAGAATAAACTCTCTTACTTAAATAATTAGTTTTTGTCTTGATCTACAATTTTGTTAGATGCAATCCATGGCATCATTGATCTTAACTGAGAACCAGTTTGCTCAATTAAAGAAGCTCTAGAGTTCTTTCTTTCAGCATTCATTCTTGGGTATCCAGCTTGACCTTCTAAGATAAAGTCTTTAGCAAATCTTCCATCTTGAATCTCTTTTAATAATTCTTTCATTGCTTGTTTAGACTCATCATTGATAACTCTTTTACCAGCAATATAATCACCATATTCAGCAGTATTTGAAATAGAATATCTCATATCTGCAATACCACCTTCATACATTAAGTCAACGATTAATTTTAATTCGTGTAAACACTCAAAGTATGCCATCATCGGATCATATCCAGCTTCAGTTAAAGTTTCGAAACCAGCTTGAACTAATGCAGTAGCTCCACCACATAATACAGCTTGCTCACCGAAAAGGTCAGTTTCTGTTTCATCTTTGAAAGTAGTTTCAATAATTCCAGTTCTTCCACCACCGATTGCTGAAGCATATGCTAAAGCTACATCTTTAGTGTCACCAGATGCATCTTGGTGAATAGCGATTAAGTCAGGAATTCCCCCACCTTTAGTAAACTCAGATCTTACAGTATGACCTGGAGCTTTTGGAGCAACCATCATTACATTGATGTTAGCTGCTGGAGCAATTCTTCCATAGTGGATGTTGAAACCGTGTCCAAATGATACATATGCACCATCTTTTAAGTTATCTTTGATTTCATTTTCCCAGATATCAGCTTGATTTTCATCTGGTAATAAAATTACAACAACGTCAGCTGCTGCAGTTGCATCTGCTACAGTTTTAACTTCAAAACCTTTAGCTTCTGCTTTTTTCCAAGATGAACCATTTTTTCTTAAACCAACAATAACTTCAACACCAGAGTCTCTTAAGTTTTCTGCGTGTGCGTGACCTTGTGAACCAAAACCAATCATTGCAACTTTTTTAGATTTAATTAATTCAATATTACAATCTTTATCGTAGTAAACGTTTAATGCCATTACTGTGTACCTCTTCTCAAAATTTTGAGGGATTATACCTAAAGAAAACTAAAGTCTGGGTAATTCTATTTTAAAGCAAGCACCAAAATAATGATATTGTTCGATAAAAAAGTCTGAATTCATGGCTGTTAAAGAGCCCTTCATATGTTTTTCAATAATGTCTTTACTCATATAAAGTCCAATTCCTGTACCTTGTGATTTGTGTTTTGTTGTAAAATACGGGTCAAAGATTTTATCTTTTATGTGTGGTGGAATTCCTCCTGCACTATCAAATATATCAATAACATTGTTTTGTTTTGTACTATACGCTTTTATATAAACTTGTCTTTTTTCAAACTTTTTTTCTTTTAAAACATCTTTAGCATTATTCAATATATTTAAAAATACTTGAGAAAGTTCATTTGGAAAACCTTTAGAAATAAGTTGATCTTCTTTTATATCTAAGGTTAAAACTATTTCATTATCTTTATAAACTGCACTTGTAATGCTTATAGAATTATTTAATACTTCTATAATATTAAATTTTATTTTCTCTTTATCTTTTCTAAAAAAGCTTCTAAAATCTTCAATTGTTTGATTTAAAAATTGAACATATTTCATAATAGATTTATAGGAAGCATCAATATCTTCGTCCTTTGCAATTCCTAGCTCTCTTTGAACTTGCATAGAAGAAACAGTTGACGATATAGCAGAGAGTGGTTGTCTCCATTGGTGGGCAATATTTCCTATCATTTCCCCTAAAGCTGCGAATCTTCCTTGTTGTATTAATGTTTTATCTTTTTCTCTATTTTTTTCAACTTCTTCTTTTATTTTTAGTTCTAGATTTTCATTTAAGTCTTTTAACTCTTTTGTTTTACCATTTACTATATTTTCAAGATTGTCATTTAAAGCTTTTAGCTTTTTTTGTGCCTCAATCTCTTTTGTAATATTATTAAGTGCTACAATTACAATAAACTCCTTAGAGTCTAGTTCTTTTTTTGTAGCACTAATAGTAAAATAGTTTAATTCTTTATTTTTAAGCATTGCTACTTTGTGAAGTTTATTTGGGTTATCTAAAATATATTCAAACCACATTCTTCCATCATAATCTTTGTCAATAATATATTCGTCATCTTGAATATCAATAAAAAAGTCACAAATACAAATATGGTCTTTTTTGAAATCATTAAAGCTATCATATTCATCAAAAAAATCAACTAAAGCTTTATTCGCATCAATCATATATTCGCCATTACTTACAACAACGATATTCTTTTGTGCATCTAAAATACCTCTTGTCGAGCGTTCTTGTATTTGAAGTTTTTTAGTATTTTTATTTATTTGAACTGCGATTAAAAACCCTAAAATTAGTACAATTAAGATAATCAGTAGAATTAAAAGAAGCTCTAATTGTATATACTGTTTTTTCTGTTTTTTTATTTCATCTTGAAGTTTTTTTAATTCGATAGTTCCTTCATATAAAAGTCTATTTGCATTTTCAGTAACTCTTACAAAAAAAGCAGGAGTACTTTTATAAAATCTTTTTATAGCTTTATTTTGTTCTAAAAAGCCTACATAATTATTTTCTTTTTTTAGTTCAAATTGTTTTTTAAGAAGTTCATTTAATGTTTGAACCATCTCTTCAAATTGAATAATCTTTGGACTTAAATCAATAACTTCTAAGGAGATATTGTTATCTTCTTTTTTATAAACTATTATTCTTTTTGTATCGTTGTGTTCTACAATATTTAATCTAATAGTTCTTTTTAAAGTTCCTCCATTTTCTAAAATATTTAAGCTTTCTTCTATTTCTTCTACTTTATTTTCAATTCTTTTGTTTATAACTTTCATTCCTCTTACATTTGTAGTAGAGGTTGCTAATTCATAAAAGTCAGAACGTATTTTATATAGGTCATGTACTATTAATTCACCAATTTCCATTTTTGCTTTTAGGTTTTCTGTTTTTTTATCTAAGTTTTCAATTAGATTAAGAAAAAATAGATGTAATAAAATTAAAAATGAAAGACCAAATACAAAAACTAACAGTAGAAAGATTAGGTTTTTTAAGTTGTAGGAGATATTTTTAAACAAATATTATCCTATAGGAAACCATATTTTTTCATAATTTCTTGTCCTTGTTTAGAAGTTGAAAATTTCATAAAACTTTTTGCTATATCTTTATTTTGTGAAAACTTAAGTAGTGATATTTTTAGTTTCTCTTTTTTTGCATACTTTTCATCTATTTCTATTATATCTATATATTTGTTATTTTCTTCCCAGAAAGCAGTTGAACGCCAATTTATAGTTATATCAGCTCTTTTGTCAATAAGTGCTTTGTTTAGGTTTCTTGAATCTGTTCCAATTTCAACAGAGTTATCATAGGCATCATAAAAAAACTCTTTACCTTTGTATTTTTCGAATATTTCTTTTGTTTCTCTACCTATGCTTCCTGCTTTTGGGTTACATAAAATTGAAGACAATGATGTTTTTACAAAATCATCTAAATTAATATTTTGTTTATTTTTATCTTTTCTTACAAAAATAGCAGCTTTGTTATATCCAATTTCAACGGCTTCTAGCAAATATCCATCTTTTAAGTTGTTTGTACGGTAAGAGTTACTTCCAGGTAAAAATAAATCACCTACTTTTGAGTATTTTAAAGAGTCATAAAGGTCTTTTGAAGCACCTTGAGAAATTTTGATATTACAGTTATATTTAGCTTCAATAATTTTTGCCATCTCCTTAATAGGCTTAACCATTGTCGTTCCACAATAGAATATAAGTGTAGGTTTGCTACTATTTGCAATAAGTGAAGAGCTTAATAATAGAGTAAAAGAAATAATTATTTTAAAAAACATTCAAGCATCCTTTGAATAAACTTAAGAATAATATTATATCAAGAAAATAACAAATTATTAATTAAAGGGTAAATCTTGTTAAAAAAAATTTTTACAAAAATTGAAAAAGGAATAAATGACTTCTCAAATGAGGAACTATCGCAATTAGAACCTTTTATTAATGAAGAAGTAATTATAAAAAAAGATAATAATATATATGAAATAAACTCTAAATACAAAGTAGCTATTGTAAAAATTAACAAAAATACTGCAACTTTAAAAGATTTATCAAATGAATACAAAGATATTAGAATCGATTTTGAAAATCTAAAAGGTGCTTATGATAACGATTTAGTATTGGCAAAAAGAGTTTTTAATCCCAGAAGTAAAACAAAAGCAAAAATTATAAGAGTCTTGCAAGGAAGTAAAAAAGAACTTCTTGTGTATAAAAGAGATAATAAATTTTTTACACTTAAAGAGAATATTGAACTTCAAATAAAAAAAGAGCTTGAAGCAAATGAAGAAGATGTTTTATTAATAGATGATAAAAAGTTTGAAATTATAAAAAATCTAGGGAATATTAGTGATGCTAAAATAGATGAACAAATATCATTGCACCTGTATAATGAAGAGTTTAGACTACAAAAGCCAATGAGTGTTGAAGCAAAAATGGACGATACGAATGAGAGAGTTGATTTAACACATTTAGCTTTTACTACAATTGACCCTGCTAGTGCAAAAGACCATGATGATGCAATTTATTATGATGAAGAAGAAAAAATTCTTTATGTAGCAATTGCTGATGTTTCATACTTTGTAAAAGAAGGAAGCGAACTAGATAAATTAGCTTTTTTAAAAAGTACATCTGCATATTTACCAGGAAAAGTTTTACCAATGCTTCCTAATGAACTTAGTGAAGATATGTGTTCACTAAAAGAAGGCGTAGAAAGATACTCTTATGTATTTAAAATCTATTTAGATATTGAAAATAAAACAGTTTTAAAATCAGAAGTATTTGAAGCGATCATAAAATCAAGAAGAAAATTCTCTTATGGAAGGATTGATAGAATCTTAGATGGAAAATTTGATACATATACAAAAGAAGAAAAAGCTATTTTTGATACTTTAGTATCTTTATATGAAGTTACTAAATCTTATAGACATGAAAGACTAAAAAAAGGTTATGATTTTAGAAGTGTTGAGTATAGATTAAAATTAAATAGACAGTATGAATTAGAAGGTATTGATGTTGAAACCTCTTCTGCTTCTCACCAGCTAGTTGAAGAGTGTATGCTTTTAGCAAATATTGAAGCAAGCAAAAAAGTAAATTCTGTTGGAATATTTAGAATTCATGAAGAGCCACCTTTTAAAGCAATTTCAAAATTAGTTGATGATGTAAATGCCTTAGGAATAAAAGCAAAACTACAAAATGATGTACATGATACAATTACTCATATTCAAGAAAAAGCCAAACATTCAGTAATTAAAGATGAAATAGATGAGTTAATTATTCATGCTCAAACACAAGCAAAATACTCTTCTAAAAACTTAGGACACTTTGGTTTAGGTTTTTCTTCTTATTCTCACTTTACAAGCCCTATTAGAAGATATTCTGATTTAGTCCTTCATAGAATGCTAAAGACTAAAAAAACTCCTAAAAACATAGATGAAATATGTGAACATATCTCTATTCAAGAAAGAAAAATTGATCAAATGGTTTGGGATTTTGAAGATAGAAAATATGCAAGGTGGGCAGCAAAAAATTTAGGAGCTGAAATAAAAGTTAAAATCACAGATGATGAAAAAGGTACTTGTGTAGCCTATGGTTTAGTTCCTGGTATGAAAATTCATTTAGATAACTATAAAGGACAAGTACTATTTTCTAAACAAAAAGTAGTAATAAAATCAAGTGATATTATTACTAAAAAGGTTCTTGGTTCATTAAAATATTAATTACATTTTTCCATTAAATCTTTTAATTCAAGATTTAATGCATTTGAAGAGATATAAACTTCCCAAATAGAAATACCAAGGGATAAACACATGGAAATTAAACTTAAACCAAAAATTTGTTTACCAAAAATATAAAAACCTAAAAAGAGACAGAACATAGAAATTGTACACATTAAAAGGGATAAAGCTCCAAAAAACTGCATCCATTTTGTTAATTCAAGTCTTTTTTTTAGGTTGTCAATTTGTCCTTTGTATTCTCCTATTTCACCTTTTCTTGCTTGAGAGCTTAAGGCTCTAATTAATTGCCCAGTTGTAAGAAACCTGTTTGTATAAGCAAGTAATAGTAAAGAGACAGCTGGAAATAACAATGCAGGAGTAGAAATTTCAATATCCATAAATATAACCTTTTGTTTTTGATATTGTAACAAATTGTTTTCATAAAAAAAGAAAAGTACAAAAAAAGCAAGTTTTAGCTATTATTTCAAAATGTATAGAAACGAATTTGATAATAAGTTAAGACAAAATGAAACCTTCAATGCCTACATGTTTTATGGGCAATCATCTTTTTTAATAGATTATTACACTAATTTAGTGTCTAATAGTTTAGGAAGTAAAGATGAGATAGAAAAACTATATTATGATGATTATAATTTTAAATATGCAAAAGATAAATTACTTCAATCTTCACTTTTTGCATCAAATAATATACTTATTATTAAAATTGAGAAAAAACTTCCTAAAAAAGAAGTAACAGAACTAATAGATGCTTGCAATATTAATCCTGATTCTAAAGTGATTTTTGCTTGTATGGGTGATAGTGACTTTAAAGCAATGGGAGCTTATTTTACTGCTAAAACAAAATCTGTAAGTGTTAGACTTTTTTCACCATTTGCTAATGAAGCAGTGAAACTTATAGAAAATCATGCAAGAAGTTTAAATCTAAATTATGAGATGTCAGCATTAAATCACCTCTATTTTATGCATAGACAAGACTTATCTTTATGTATAAATGATTTAGAGAAACTTTCTATACTAAATGAAAAAATTACAACTGATAAAATAAATGCCCATTGCTTTGGTATAGGGGCTGTTAACTTCGAAGATTTTTTACATAATTTATTATCTTCACAAGATATAAGTGAAGAGTTATCTCTTTTACTTGAAGAAGGGATGAATGAAATATACTTATTAACACAAGTAACTTCATTTGTACAACAACTATTTATGATAAGTTCTTATGCAAGGGTTTTTGGTGAACCAAATTCTAAAGAAATATTAGGTTTTGTTCCTCCTAAAAATGTTTGGGAAAAGAAAACAAGACTTGCAATAAATATCAAACCTGAAAAATTCTTAGAAATACTTTCTTATCTTCTAAATATAGAATTAGAACTAAAATCTTCAAAAATTTCTGATTCAAATCTATATTTACAAGCTTGTCTTAGAAAAATTTCAGTTTTAATTAGATAAAATCAGCAACTTTACAAAAAAATCCTTGCTGATATTTGTAAAGATACCGGCATAAACTACAAGGAGAAACTAAATGTCAAAATTAAAACATTATGAAACAATGTTTATTGTTAAGCCAACTCTTACTGAAGAAGAGACTGCGGCACAAATCGAAGCTGTGAAAACTTTAATCACTAAAAATGGTGGAGAAATCGTTGCTTGTGATGATATGGGTTCAAGACCATTAGCATATGAAATTGAAAAGCACAAAAGAGGTTACTACTTTGTTGCATATTTCAAAGGTGAACCAGCTTCATTAAAAGAAATCGAAAGAAACTATAGAATTAACGAAAATATTATTAGATTTATTTTCATTAAATACGAAAGCAAAAAAGAAATCGCTGCATGGACTAAAATGAGCGATGAGGCAGCAAAAAAAGCTAACTAATAAAGCAAAATAGGACAGTCTTATGTATAATAAAGTAGTAATGGTAGGAAATCTTACAAGAGATATTGAGTTAAGATATATGCCTAATGGAGCAGCACTAGCAAAAGGTGCAATTGCTACAAGTCATAGATATAAAACTCAAACTGGTGAACAAAAAGATGAAGTTTGTTTCTTAGATTTTAATATCTTTGGAAGATCTGCAGAAGTTGCTAATCAGTACTTAAGAAAAGGTTCTAAAGTTTTATTAGAAGGTAGATTAGTATTTGAGCAGTGGACTGCACAAGATGGTTCTAACAGAAGTAAACATGCTCTAAGAGTTGATACAATGAAAATGTTAGATACTAAATCAGATTCACAAAATATGGGACAAGATAACCAAGTAGGATATAATAATCCTCAAAATAGTTATAATCAACCACAACAAAACCAATACAATCAATCACAGCAAAATGCTGGGCAAAATAGTTACGGTGGTATGAATAGTCAGGCAATGCAAAAAGCACCTGAGCAGAACATACCTGAAATCGATATAGACGATGATGAAATACCATTCTAGGAATAAGGAATAAAAATGGCTGAAAGAAGAAAATACGGAAAAAAATTTTGTAAATATACTGAGATGAAAATTGATTTCATTGATTATAAAAATACTGATTTATTAAAACTATCTATGAGTGAGAGAGGTAAGATCATGCCAAGAAGACTTACTGGTAACTCTAAAAATGCTCAAGAAATGGTAGAAAAAGCAATTAAAAGAGCTAGACACATGGCATTAGTTCCATATATTGTAAATACTCAAGCAGTTACTGACGCAGCATACGCAAAGTAATTAAAAAGTAATTTAAATAAAAAGGGAGAAGTTATAAGCTTCTCCCTTTTTTTATGTCCTAATTATATTATGATAATCGTTCTTAATATTAAGGTGAAACTAAGAGTTAATTCAATACTATTTCAATAACTATTATCATTAATAAAAAGGACAGATATGTTAAAGAAATTAGCATTAGGAACACTTGTATTAGCAAGTTCAGTATTTGCAGCAAATGAAGTAAATGTTTATTCTCATAGACACTATGATACTGATAAACAACTATTTAAAATGTTTGAAGATAAAACAGGAATTAAAGTAAATGTTGTAAAGGCAAAAGCAAGTGCTTTAATTAAAAGAATTGAAAGTGAAGGTGAAAAATCGCCTGCTGATGTTCTAATTACTGTAGATGCAGGAAGATTATATCAAGCAAAACAAAAAGATATATTACAATCAATCAATTCAGATTATCTAACAAAAAATATCCCAGCACAATTAAGAGATAAAGATAATAAATGGTTCGCTCTTACAAAAAGATCAAGAGTTGCAGTATATAAACTTGGAACTGGAATTGAAAAAGAGTTATCAACTTATGAAGATTTAGCTGACCCTAAATTCAAGGGAAAAATTATGGTTAGATCTTCAAATAATATTTATAACCAATCTTTATTAGCAGCAATGATTGCACATCATGGTGAAGAAAAAGCTTTAGAATGGGCAAAAGGTATTGTAGCTAATATGGCTAGAAGTCCAAAAGGAAATGATAGATATCAAGTTAAAGCAATAGCTAATGGTATTGGTGAAATTGCAATTGCAAACACTTATTATATTGGTAAAATGGTAGATAATAAAGAACTTGCACAAGCAGAAGCAGTTAAAAAAGTTAAAATTTTCTTCCCTAAATTTGAAAATGGTGGAACTCATATTAATGTTTCAGGTGCAGGTGTAGCAAAATATGCTCCAAATAAAGAGAATGCAATTAAATTTATTGAATTTTTAGCAAGTCCAGATGCACAAGAACTATTTGCAAAAGGTAACTTTGAATATCCAATTTTAAAAAGTGTTAAACCATCTAAATTAGTTTCTTCATGGGGAACATTTGAAGATGATACAATATCTATTAATACTTTAGGTGAAAATAATGCAAAAGCTGTTAGAATCTTCGACCAAGCAGGTTGGAGATAAGAGGCTTTAGACAAATTTGAAATATTTAAATAAACTTACAATAAGTAGTGTTTTAATAACACTACTTATTTCAGTACCAGCAATTATTCTATTTACAAATATATTTATAGGCGGTGAAAACTGGAAACATCTAGTAGATACTGTACTATTTGAATATATTTTTAACTCATTATATATTATGGTAGGCGTAGCAGTTTTAACTGCAATTTTAGGCTTTACAACAGCATATTTAACATCACTATTTACTTTCACCGGATCTTCATTTTTTCATTATGCATTAATATTACCCTTTGCGATACCTACATACATTGTTGCTTATATTTATGGTGGAATGTTTGATATTACAGGAAGTGTAACAACTTTTATTTTAGATTTACTTGGAAAAGACTTATCTGAAGTTTATTTTTTCAATATTATGTCTATTGAAGGTGCTATTATTGTAATGTCTTTGGTTTTATATCCTTATGTTTATTTAATCTGTAAAACATATTTAAGAGCCGAGTCTTCATCAATTATTGATGCTTCAAAAACTATGGGTTTAAATAATTTTCAAATTTTCTATAAAGTAGTAATTCCTATTTCAAGACCAGCAATAGTTGCAGGTGTAATTTTAGCAGTAATGGAAGCAGTTGCAGATTTTGGGGTAATGGACTATTATGGCGTTGCAACTTTTGTAACTGGTATTTTTAGAACATGGTTTGGTATGGGAAGTGTTGAAGATGCTTCAAAACTAGCCTCAATGTTAATGTTATTTATTTTTACTTTGATATTTTTAGAAAAATTTCAAAGAAGAAATAAAAGATATAAAAGTAGTGGAAAAGATTTTAAACCAATAGCAAAACAAAAATTAACTGGATTTAGTAATATTTTTGCATTTTTTGCTTGTTTAGTTCCATTTTTATTTGGTTTTTTATTACCATTTTCACAAATGTCAGTATGGTTTTATAGATCATATGAAGATGTAATTGATGAAGACTTTTTAATAATACTTTATCAAACATTATCACTTGGTATTTTCTCTGCTATTTTTATTACTATATTAGCTTTTGTATTAGTTTATAATGTAAGACTTCACAAAAGTAAATTAGCAGATAATTTAATGCAAATTTCTAAGTTAGGATATTCTATACCAGGTGCAGTTGTAGCAGTTGGAATACTTAGTTTTTTCTCAATAATTGATAGAAGCTTAGATATATTAATTAGTGGTACAGTGGTTGCTGTTATATTTGGTTATACAGTAAGGTTTATTGCAATTTCTATAAATAATTATGAGTCAGGGTTTGCAAAAGTTCCTCAAAGTTATGATGATGCTTGTAAAACAATGGGAATAGGAGCTTTTCAAACTTTTTATAAGGTAATGTTTCCATTAATTAAAAACTCTACAATGGCAAGTTTTATTGTAATTTTTATTGAAGTAATCAAAGAGTTACCTCTTACAATGATTTTAAGACCATTTAATTATGATACATTGGCTGTATTGTCCCATGAATTAGTAATGCAAGCACAAGTTGTAGAATCAAGTGTTCCAGCAATGTTTATTGTAGTTTTAGGAATAATTTCAGTTTTAATACTACTTAAAAATATGATTAAGGATTGATAATTCATGATAGGAATTAGTGTAAAAGACTTAGCAGTTTCTTTTGGTGAAACAAAGATTTTAGAGGATATCTCTTTTAGTGTAGAAGCAGGGGAGATTGTAACTATTTTGGGTCCTAGTGGATGTGGGAAAAGTACAATTCTTCGATGTATAGCTTCTTTACATGATGATTATAAAGGAGAGATATTTTTAAATGAAACTTGTTTAGTTAATAATGGAAGAAATCAATGCAATAAAGATATTGGGTATATCTTCCAAGACTATGCTTTATTCCCTCATTTAAATGTTAGAGAAAACATTGAGTTTGCACTTTATAAACTTAAACAAGATGAAAAACAAAGAAGAGTTGATGTTTTATTAAAACAGTTTGATTTATTTGACCATAGACACAAGCAAATTCATGAGTTAAGTGGTGGACAGCAACAAAGAGTATCAATAGCAAGAGTTTTAGCCTATGAGCCTAAAGTATTACTTTTAGATGAGCCTTTTTCAAACCTTGACACAATTTTAAGAAATAAAACAAAAGTTTGGTTAAAGAAGATGATTAAAGAGTTAGGTCTTAGTGCTATTTTAGTTACCCATGACCAAAAAGAAGCTTTAAGTATGTCTGATAAAATTGCAATTATTAATGATAAAAAAATAGAGCAATTTGGAACTGCAAAAGAGCTTTTTGAAAAACCAAAATCATACTACATAGCAAACTTTTTAAATAGAATTAATAAACTACCAACAAAACTTATAGAGGATTTAGGCTCGAGTATTACTCCTGAGAACTTAGCTGTAATTCCTATTGATAAAATTGAAGTAACTGCAGATAGTTCTAAGATTGAAGCTTCTATTTTAGATATATCTTATTGTGGGGATTATTATGAACTAGAAGTATCTTTAGATAATTATGATAATTTAGAACTTACAGTAAAATCATTTTGTATTGATTGTTTAACTAGCAGGGATAAGTGTTATTTAGATATTGATTTAAAAGATGTTCAAATAGTAAGAGAAAAAGTTTAATTCTTTTATTTATATAAAACTATAAAGGCTATAAAGCCTTTATATTTATTTCATTAGTGGGTCAGCTAGTCCTAGCACATACATTCCAACTAAACCTAAAATACCAGCAACTAAACAATAGTAAACTGTAGGAATAATTGTTCTTCTTAATGTTTCACCTTCTTGGTCTAATAAACCAACAGTTGCACTTGCTGCAACTACATTGTGAATAGCAATCATATTACCAGCTGCAGCACCTACTGCTTGAAGTGCAATCATAAATGCCGTTGAAACTCCAAGTGCATCTGCAACACCAAACTGGAATTGAGATAACATCATATTTGAAACTGTATTACTTCCTGCAATAAATGCACCTAGTGCACCAACCATTGGAGCAAATAAAGGATAAATATCACCAACAGATGTAGCAACAAAATTAGCCATTGCAACAGGCATAGAATCAAATCCTGATTCATTAACTCCAGAGTTAATTAATATTCTTACAAGTGGGATAGTAAATACAAGAACAAATCCAGCTCCAATCATAACCTGTGAAGACTCTCCAATTGCAGCTTTCATCTCTTTAAATTCCATTTTGTGTAAGAAGTAAGTTACAAGAGCAACAAATACTAAAATACCACCTGGTAAGTATAATGGAGTAATAGAATATCCTAATCCTTCACCCATGATATCTTTAAATGGAATAATCCATGAAGTAACAAATGCTTTTGCTTCAGCTGAAACTCTTGTAATAACTAAGATAATAGCTACTAAAACATATGGAATCCAAGCTTTTGTTAAAGACATACTTGTTTTAGTATTCATTGCATCAAGTTTCATTTCTAATTTACTTACCCAATGAAGTGGCCACTCTTCTTTTGGTGCAAAGTCCCAACTTGTTTTTGGTAAAAGGAAGTTGTTTTTAGCAGCAAAAACAACAATTGGTAAACCAATTAATGCTCCAATTAGTGATGGGAATTCAGCCCCTAAGAATATACCTGTTAAAGCGTAAGGGATTGTAAATGCAAGACCACCAAAAATAGCAAATGGAATAATATTTAAACCTTCTGTCCATGATTTATTTCTACCAAAAAATCTAGTTAACATCATTACCATGAATAGTGGAATAAGTGTTCCTGTAATTGCATGAGTCAGCGCAACTTCACTTGTAATTATTTGTAAATAAGTTTCCCAGTTTGAACCTAAGTTTTCAAGTGTTGCACTAATTGAAGCACTATCTAAACCTTTGTTTACTCCTATTAAAATTGGAGTTCCTACAGCTCCAAATGATACTGGTGTACTTTGAATCATCATTCCTACCATAACAGCTGCCATAGCAGGGAAACCAATTGCAACTAAAAGTGGTGCTGCAATAGCTGCTGGTGTACCAAATCCTGATGCACCCTCAATGAATGATCCAAATAACCAAGCAATAATAATAACTTGAACTCTTCTATCTGGACTAATGTTATTAAACCCTTGTCTAATAACAGCAATTGCACCTGAGTGTTTTAATGTATTTAATAATAAAATAGCACCAAAAATAATCCATAAAACAGCAACTGTAATAAGTAAACCTTGTAGCGTTGAAGCTATAACTCTATTGAATGTAACTTCCCAAACAGTGTATGCAACCACAGCAGTTGCAAGATAAACAATAGGCATTGCTTTTTTAGCAGGCATTCTAAGTCCAACTAAAAGTATTGCAGCAATAAATATTGGTAAAGCAGCAAAAAGTGCTTGTATTCCAATTCCCATATCAACTCCTTCTAAAATGTAAAAACAATTTTAGATAGAATTTGTGACATTTGTATGATATTCAATTGTAGCAATAAAATAGCAAGGTATAAGTGTATAGTTTTGTAGCAGTAAAGTTTTTTTAAGTTTATGGAAAAAGCTTAGTGCTTTTCCCATACTGTACCATTAGGAGTATCCATAATAGATACATCTAATGAAGAAATTTCTTCTCTAATTTTGTCAGCAGTTTCAAAATCTTTATTTTTTTTAGCTTCACTTCTTTTTAAGATTAATTGTTCAATTTTTTCAATATCTTCATGTGACACACCAAATTGGAAATATGTAAAAGCATCATTAAATCCAATTCCTAATACTTCATTTATAAACTCAAAACTTGAAACTAATTCTTTTTTAATATTTTTATTTTTTGGTTCTTTATCTAAAGTTTCATTGGCTTTAGTTATGTATTCATCAATTATAGAGATTGCTTTTGGAGTATTTAAATCATCATTTAAAGCTTTTAAAATATCTTCTTTAAGCTCTTTATTTACAGCTGATGCTCCTAACCCATAAACTCTTTTTTTAACTCTATAAAATTTATCAAGTCTTTTTTTAGAAGAGATTAAATCTTCTTCATTGAAGTTAAAGTTTGTTCTATATTGAGCTGTTAAAAGATAAAATCTAATAACTTCTCCTGAATATGATTTTACAATATCTTTTAAGAAAAAAGAGTTACCTAATGATTTACTCATTTTCTCTCCATTTATTGTTACAAAACCATTATGCATCCAATATTTAGCTAAAGAAGACTTTGATGAACATCTTGTTTGTGCTGCTTCATTTTCATGGTGAGGGAAAAGAAGGTCAGCCCCTCCACCATGAATATCAATTTGGAAAGGCTGATCTTTATATGCAAGATGTTTATTAATCATAGCAGAACACTCAATATGCCAACCTGGTCTTCCTTTTCCAAAAGTAGCTTCAAAACTAACATCATTTTGTTTTTCAAATTTCCAAAGGGCAAAATCACTTGGATTTCTTTTTTCAGTATTTGCTTCAACTCTTGCTTGTGAGTTTTCATCACTTGCTCTTTTTGATAAAGAACCATAAGCTTCATCTTTTGAAACATCAAAATATATCCCATCACTTGTAGCGTAGGCTATGTCTTTTGAGATTAAATTTTCAATCATTTCAATCATCACATCAAGATTTTGTGTTGCTTTTGGTTCTAAAGTGTTATCTAAGATATTTAAAATTTGCATATCATTTTTATATGCATTAATATAGTGATTTGTAATTTCTTCTAATGACTTATTAGTTTCATGCATTTTTTTGATGATTTTATCATCAATATCTGTGAAGTTTTTAGTCATAGTAACATTGTAGTTATTTGCTTTAAGTGTTCTATGTAGTATATCAAAAGCAATTGCAGATCTTGCGTGACCTAAGTGTGAATCATCATACACTGTAGGCCCACAAACATAAACTTTTACATCATTGTTTTTTATTGGTTGAAACTCAATTTTTTCTTTTTTTACTGAGTCATAAACAAATAGTGCCATTACTTAAATAGTGCCTCTAAGCTTGCAGTATCTGTAGTTTTTTCAACTTCTTGGTTATCTGAACTTGACATTGAAGAAGTTGAACCACCAACTTCAACAAGTTCAATTTCATATCTAGTTAACATTGATGCAAGTCTGATATTTAAACCAGCTTTTCCAATTGCTTTTGATTTTTGGTCACTTGGAATTGTAACTACTGCTTTACCTTTATCATTTCCTTCTGCTGGTTTTTCAATTTTTACACTTTGAATAATAGCAGGAGATAATGCTCTTGAAATAAACATTTCAGGAATCGCTGAATACTCAACACAATCAATATTTTCTCCATGTAGTTGTGCAGAAACAGCAGAAATTCTAACACCTTTTACACCTACGATTGAACCAATTGGGTCAACAGAAGGATCAGTAGTAGTTAAAGCAATCTTAGCTCTACTTCCTGGAATCCTAGCACTTGCTTCAATAGAAATAATTTCATCTTTTAATTCAGGAACTTCTGCTCTTAAAAGAGATTCTAAAAACTTAGGTGCAGTTCTTGATAATTCAATAATTAAACCATTTGCTTTATCAATGTTTACAGCTTTTACTACAGCTTTTACAGTATCTCCAACTTTAAAGAACTCACCTTTAATTCTAGATTTTCTTGGAAGCATACCTTTTACTTCACCAATTTCAACAAAAGTGTTTTCTTGTCTATCAACTCTAGTTACTGTACCATTAATTGTTTTTCCAATTTTATTTTTATATTTAGTTACTAAAGTTTCTTCTAGATATCTTTGTACTCTATATTCAAAGTTGCTATGTAAAATTGTTGCAGCATTTCTTCCCATGTTTTCAAACTCTAGGTCATAATCAACTGTATCTCCAACTTCTAAATCAGGGTCAATCTCTTTTGCTTCACTTAACTCAATAAAGTTTTCAGGATTAATATTGTTTCCTTCTTTATCAAGTCCTAAAGATCTACTATCACCATCTGGCACAACTTCTATTTTCTGTGAAAGCTCTAATTTTTTATTTTCTCTATCTATATTCGCATCAAATGTTAATGTTTCATCTACCATTTTTTCAGCAGTTTTTATTAATGCTTCTTTTAAAGCTGTTTCAACTTCTTCTACTTTTAGACCTTTTTCATAGGCAATAGAATCCAGTATATCAATAATTTTATCCATTAAATTACCTTCTTTTTTAACATTGAAATGTGATGTTTTTTGATTTTCAATGTGGAATAGAACAATATTATATCAAAAACTTCTTTTATACAAGTTAAAGCAACTTTAAGATAAAATATTTAGCTAATTAAAAACAAAAAGGTAATTAAATGGAATTATTATTTGCAAGAAATGAACTTACTGAAAAGCCAAAAAAAGTTCAACTTGATAAGATAAAAGAAGAGTTAAATAAAAGCGGTGAAAAAATATTCTATTTTGATAGAGACAACTCTCACAAAGATATGATGTCTTTAGTTGATGCGTTAGAAGATGAGGGTTATAACGTATATTTCAGAGAAGTTAAGTACGGACTTGCTGATGAAGAGTACATGTATGAGGTACATGCTTTATAATAAAAGCGAATAAATAAATGAGTAATGTAGAAAAAAAACTATTTATACAAACGCTAGGGTGTCAAATGAATGACACTGATAGCCAACATATAATTGCTGAATTAAAAGAACATAAAAATTATACAACAACAGATCAGATGGAAGATGCTGATTTAATTATTATTAACACATGTTCTGTAAGAGAAAAGCCAGTTCAAAAACTGTTTTCAGAGATTGGACAATTCAATATTAAAAAGAAAAAAGACGCTAAGATTGGAGTTTGTGGATGTACAGCTTCACACTTAGGTCAAGATATTATAAAAAGAGCTCCATATGTAGATTTTGTAGTTGGAGCTAGAAATATTTCAAAAATCAAAGATGTAGTTGATAAAAAAGGTTCAGTTGAAATTGATATTGACTATGATGACTCAACTTACCAGTTTGCACAAAATTCTAATTCCTTATATAAAACATCTGTGAATATTTCTATTGGATGTGATAAAGAGTGTACTTATTGTATTGTACCTGCAACAAGAGGTGATGAGATTTCTATTCCACCTGAAATGATTGTAAAGCAAGTTGAAAAAGATGTAGCAAAAGGTGCAAAAGAAGTAACTTTATTGGGGCAAAATGTAAACTCATATGGAAGAAGATTCTCTGATGGGAGAGCTAAAACAAACTTTACTAAACTTTTACAAGAGGTTTCTAAAGTAGAAGGTTTAGAAAGAATAAGATTTACTTCTCCACATCCTTTACATATGGATGATGAGTTTATAGAAGAGTTTTCAAAAAATCCAAAAATATCTAAATGTATTCATATGCCTTTACAAAGTGGTTCTACTAAAGTATTAAAAGCTATGAAAAGAGGATATACAAAAGAGTGGTTTTTAAATAGAGCTAAAAAGATTAGAGATTTAGTTCCAAATGTAAGAATTACAACAGATATTATTGTAGCTTTTCCAGGTGAGTCTCAAGAAGATTTTGAAGATACAATTGATGTAATCAAACAAGTTAAATTTGATCAAATCTTTAACTTCAAATACTCTCCAAGACCAAATACTAAAGCTTTAGAATTTAAAGATTTAGAAATAGAAGATGAAATTGGTAGTGCAAGACTTACAGAAGTTATTGAACTACATAAATTACATCAAAGTGAATTAATGGACTCAAATGTTGGTAAAACTGTAGAAGTTCTATTTGAGTCTTTAAAGCCTAATGGTGAGATTGCTGGTTTTACAGATAATTATTGTCAAGTATTTGTAAAAGGAAGTGATGAATTATTAGGAGAAATAGTAAAAGTAAAAATAACTGGCGCAACAAGAACTGCACTAAAAGGTGAAATTATAAGCTAATGAAAGCATTCTTAATAACAAGAGTAGTGCCTTTTATTTTACAATTATTTGTAAGGTTTATTTACCTTACAAGTAAAAAAGTTTTTCACCATCCAAAAATAGATGAAAATGAATCATTTGTAGTCGCTTTTTGGCATGGTGAACTTTTAATGCAACCATATAATTATAAAAAATTAAAGCCAGCTGGAAAAGTAAGTGCAATGATAAGCCAACACAAAGATGGTGAAGCTATTACTAGAACAGTTGAGTATTTAGGTATTCATTCTATTAGAGGTTCTAGTAGCAAAGGTGGTGCAAAAGCATTAATTGCTGCAATTAAAGAGATAAAAGCAAAAAATGATATTGCCATAACTCCAGATGGACCAAGAGGTCCTAGACATTCTGTTGCAGATGGAATAGTGGCTATTTCAAAGAAGACTAATGCTAAAATCTTAGTGTTTAATTGCAAAGCTACAAAATATTGGCAGTTTAACTCTTGGGATAAATTTATAGTGCCTAAACCTTTTGGGAAATTAGAGTTTTTTATTGAAGAACCAATTGATATTTCACAGATGGAAATGGATGAAGCAAAAGCATTTATAAAAGAAAAAATGTTAGTTAATGCTATGGATTAAAGGTAAAGTTCAAAATGTTTTCTAAAGAATCATTATATATAAATGCAATAAAATATACTAATCAGTTAAAAATTAATTATAAAAAACTTAATAATAATGACATAGTAGAAACTAACAGTTCTACTTTTATTGCAAAAGATGATATCTTAGGAAGAGATATTGCTACAAAACTTAATAACCATGCTTCAGAGATAAATAATACATATATTTCTAGTTTACTAATTGCAGATGATACAATACTTTTAAAAAAGAAAAGTCCAAGACCTAAAGATTATGAAGTAACAGTATTAAATAATGACTATAATATTGCTATTTCTAAAAACAATCTTTTTGAAACTAGAAACTATTTTGAAAAATGTGGAGTAGATTATATCTTCTCTGCTTATCATATTTTAAATCTTCATATAGAACAAAATCCTTGTAATAATAATTTAGTAGTTTTACTTTTTAATGACCAAGCATTTTGTGTAGTTTTAAATGAAAAGAATGAGATTATATTTAATAAAAAAATTAATTTAACTGCCTTTGATGATATTAAGAAGAGTAAATTTTATGAAAATGAAGTATTAGGGCAAAAACTTTTTGATGAAGTATATGTTTTAGAACTAAATGAAGCTATTCAAAATACAATTGAAGAGTTTTATGCAAGTAGCAAAAATGTATTTATAGAAAGAATTTCACTACTTTATAATATTAAAATTTTAACAAATGACCAAGTAAAACAAATGAGTGATGAGTTCATGATTGATACAACTTATCATCCAATTTCAGTTGATGAAGAGCTATTTGAGTTATCAAAAGATAACCATACTCATAAAAGCTTTATAAAACCAAGACCTAAACCTACAAACACTTTTAGAAATTTTGTATTTGCATTAGCTATTTTTGCTGTAGTTTTTGCTGCAAGTGCTTTTGTATTACCATATAAAAAATGGTTAGGATTTGAAGATAAAAAGATAGAGACTAAAACTGTTGCAAAACCTAAAGAAATAGTTAATAAACCTATTAAAAGAAAAGTTGTTCTTCCAAATCATATGCAGATAAATTCAGAACTTGAATTTAAAGTTTTAAAAGCTTTAGAGGTTATTCCTTATGATATGGTTTTAACTGAGTTAACAGTTGATGATGATAAATTATTACTTGATGTAAATATGTTAAATAAAGATACTTTTATAAAAGTTATAAAACCTGAACTACAAAAAGATTATAAAGAAGTTGATATAAGTTTTAAAGAGAGTAAGAAACCTGTTTTAAAAGCTACAATTAATGTAGAAGGTTTTAAAGATAAAAAGCAAATAGAAACAAAAGAGTATAAAGATGTTTATTTAAAAAATGAGTTTATGTCTATTATAACAGTAACAGAACAATTAAAAATGTTGTTCCCTAAAAATACTAGTGTAAACTTTAAATCTAGCTCTAAAGAGAATAATATAAGCTTTGATTATCTTGTAAATGTTTTAATTCAAAGTCCATTAGAATTCTTTAGAATAATAGAAATTTTAAATAATGAGATGTATTCTATAAATATCAATTATCCTGTTAATTTTGTTAAAACAGAAGCAGGTATTGAAGTAGAGTTTATCTTACAGTTTAATCAACCAAAGTAGTTGATTAAAACTGCATAATAAATCTAACTCCATCTTGGAAATTTTCTATTTTTAGGTTTCCATTGTAACTATTTTTGATTACTAATTTAACCATATATAAACCAACACCTGTTCCTTCTTCTTTTGTAGTATAGTATGGGTCAAATATTTTTTCCAAGTTTTCTTCTTCTATTCCCCCTGCATTATCACTTACAATAAGATAATTCTTTTCATCTTTAGAAAAAGTGATAAGCTCAATTTTCCTATCATTTATGCCTCTTTCTTCAAAGGCTTGTATTGAGTTTGTAATTAGATTAATTAAAACCTGAGATAACTCCATATCAATACCACTTAAAGTGTAGTTAGAGAGCATTTGAGTTTCTAAGGCTACATTTGCTTTTTTTATTTGAGAACCAAGTAACTCTTGTGTACTTTCAATAACTTTTTTAATTTCAAATTTATTTTTATTTTTATCTGGATTAAAAAAACTAAGAAAACCATCAATTGTATCTCTCATGTAGTGAATTTGTTTTTTAGTATTTTGAGAAAATTCATCAACCATTTCATCGTTTAACTCATTGTATTGGTAAGCAAACTTTATGTCATCACAATAAATTGATAAGACATTTAAAGGTTGTTTTAGTTGGTGTGAAATCACTCCTATCATTTCTCCAATACTAGCCATTTTTGTATTGTGAACTGCAAGTTTATTTGCTTTTTCTAGTGATGTTCTTATTTGTTTATTTTTATTAAAAAGGTCAATATAAGATTTTAATTTTGAAGTTAAAAGAACATCATCAATTGGTTTTGAAATATATTCAATAGCTCCTAAATCATAACCTTTCTTTTGATATAAATCTTTATCATAAATACCTGTAATAAAAATAACTGGGATATCTTTTAATTTATCTATTCTTTTAATATATTCTACAAACTGAAAACCATCTATATCTGGCATTTGAATATCACAAAGTATTAAATCAATATTTTCTTGCATAAGAATATTAATAGCGGCATTTGCATTTAGTGCAGAGTGAATATTTATGTCTAAATCTTCAATTAACAGTTCTAAAGAGTATATATTATCTTGAACATCATCTAAAATTAAAACAGAAAATCTATTTTCCATAACATATCCTTTTTTCATATTATCTAAAATTATATTCTAAAATGATACTATAATAGTATTTTTTATATATATAATAACTTTATTAATATTTTAAAGGAGTAGAACTTCAAGGTTCTTAAAAAGATGCTAAACATTATTGATAAATTTAGAAATAGTATTGGTTCAAACTTATTTAATAGAGTATATCTTACATACTTTGTTTTTGTATTTTTGTTTGTTCTTTTTCAAATTTTTACTGAATATAAAAATGAGAAAAAAAAGATTGAAAAAGTATTTACAAAAATTGAAACTGTATATAAAAGTATTTTGATAAAAAATATTAAAGATAAGAATGTTAAAGAACTAAATAATATTTCTAATGCCATAGAAGAAACAACAGATATTGCTGGTATATCTATTATTGAAAGTAAACAAAGATTTATATATCTTCATGGAGTTGTTTCCTCTGATATAGAAAATATAAAATCAATAATTAGATTGCCTGATTTACAGTATGAATTCTCAAATGATTTATTGACTCATGGAATAGGTATTACTATAAATGAAAGAGAATATTTTATTTTCTTATTTATAGAAGAGAATGAGATTTTTAAGAATATGGAAGAATCAATATTCTTAATTCTTTTAAATATTTTGGCAAGTATGATTGTCCTTGGAATTTTATTTTTAATATTCTCAACAAAACATTTAATTAAGCCTTTAAATAAAATAATTGATGCAACTAAGAAATTTGACGTTGTAGAGCATGAAGTAATTGAAATAAAACTAGAAAGTAAAGAAAAAAATGAGTTAGATACCTTAGCTAAAACATTTAATAAAATGTCAAAAAGAATTAATGAAGCCTATATTAATATGCAACAGTTAACAATGATTAGGGAGATTCAAAAAAATAAACTAGAAGAACAGAAAAAAGAACTAGAAGATGCTAATAAATCAAAAGATGATTTTATGGCAAATATGAGTCACGAATTAAAAACACCATTAAATTCTATTAATGTAATCAGTAATGTAATGATGAAAAATAAAAGAGGTGTTTTAAATGAAAAAGATATAAAAAACTTAGAAATTATAAATAAATGCGGAAAAGACTTATTGTTTTTAATAAATGATGTTCTAGATCTTTCTAAACTTGAAGCTGGTGAAATTATATTAAACAATGATAAGCTTGATTTAAAAGAGTTAGCTGATGGCATATATGATATGTTTAATTTACAAGTAAAAGAGAGAAATATTGAGTTTACATATCATATAGATGACTCTTTAGATTTTATCTTTAGTGATAAAGACAGAATTAGCCAAATTATAAAAAATCTTCTAAGTAATGCTGTTAAATTTACTGAAAAAGGGCAGGTTAAATTTTTAGTTTTAGATGATGAACCAAATATAAAAGTAGTAGTTGAAGATGATGGAATAGGGATATCAAAGGATAAATTAGAACATATCTTTGATAGATTTAAGCAAGTAGATGGAAGTACAACTAGAAAATATGGTGGTACAGGATTAGGGCTTGCTATTTGTAAAGAGTTAAGTAAATTATTAGGTGGTGATGTATTCGTCGAAAGTGAAGTTGATAAAGGCTCAACATTTACTTTAGTACTTCCAAAAAATAAACATCTTTTAGAAGGAATGAATTTTTTAGAGATAAGTTCAAATAAAGAAGATTCAGATTCACAAAATAGAATAAAAGAAGACATAATTGTATTAAATAATGACCCTATTGTTTTCTTTAATTTAGTCATTGAGTTAAATAAAAATTATAAAGTTTTACAGGCATTTTCTTTTGATGAATTAAAGACTTTTATTGAAAGAAAAGAAAAAGTTGTTGTAGATATTGATAATTTATCAAAAGATGAAATAGATTTTATAATCGCAAATTTTGAAGGTAAATTAATATTTATTTCTGAAAATGAGTTATTAGAAGAGTATAAAAAGCAAGTATTTGATTTTGTTAAAAAACCATTAACTGAAGAGTTAATTTCAAAAATATAACATAATCTTTAAAAAGGATTTATCATGATTGAGAATAAAGAAGAACTGAGAAGTTTAAAAATTTTATATGTTGAAGATGAAGATTTAGCAAGGGAAAAATTAGGAAAATTTTTACAAAGAAAATTTGATAATGTAGAACTTTGTGCAAATGGATTAGATGGCTTTTTTGCCTTTGAAAAGGCATATAATAGCGGTCATAAATTTGATTTAGTAATTAGTGATATAAACATGCCTAAGATGGATGGCCTTGAAATGTTTGAAAAGATAAAAGAAATAGATAATAAAATTCCTTCTATGCTGATTACTGCAAGAACTGAAACTGAACAATTATTAAAAGCTATCTCTTTACATATTGACAGTTATATTTTAAAGCCAATAGATTTAACAGTAATTGATGAAAAGCTAAATAGACTTTGTAGTGATGTTTTTTATAAAAAGAATTATGAAAATCAAAAGAAAGAGCTACAAACTTATTTAGATATTTTAAATCAAGAAGCAATAGTTTCAAAAACAGATTTAAGTGGAAAAATAACTTATGTAAATGATGGTTTTTGTGTTGTTACTGGATATGAAGAGAGTGAATTACTTGGTAAATCCCATAAGTTAATAAGACATCCTGAAGTTCCAAAAGAGTTTTTTAAAAATCTGTGGGAAACTATCCAAGATGGTAAAATCTGGAGTGGAACCTTTAAAAACCAAGCCAAAGATGGTTCAACTTTTTTTGTAAATACCAAAATTATTCCTATCTTTGATTCTTCAAGTAAAGATATTTCAGAGTATATAGCAGTTAGATTTTTAGTTACAGAAGATGAACTGAAAAAAAGAGAAAGCTTTAAAAAATATATAGAACAAGTATCTCAATATAAAAGAGCTATTAGTGGTTTAAATAAAGAAAAAGAAGAATTAGCAAAAAGAGTTGTAGATCTTACAACAATTAATTCTACTTTGGAAACAAAAGCACAACAAATAGAAATAAAAAGAAAACAGTTGTTAAGTCAATTAGAGGCTTATGAAAAAAACAATCTAGAGTATGACAAAGTAAATCTTATGACTAGACAAGATAAAAGTAAACAGTTTGATCAAATGTATAAAGCTTTAAATACTTTAAAAAGTGTAAATAAAAGACAAGAAAAAGCTATGAAAGGTCTAGAAGAGATGTTACAATCAAAAAAAGATGATTTAGACCATTATATAAAAAAAGATTTAGAAAATAAAAAAAGAATAAATGATTTAAGAGATTTAGTTACAAATTTACAAGAAGAGAATGAAGAGATAAAAAATCAAAAGAAAAGTCTATTTTAATAAGATAAAAGTTACCAAACTTTTATCTCATTATAAAGAGAGTCTCTTTCAACTGGTGTAAAGCCAGAGTTTTTAATTAAATCAACAAACTCTTCAAGGGGCATACCATTTGCACTTTTTGCTCCTGCTGCACTTTGAATTGATTCTTTTTCAATTGTTCCATCTAAATCGTTTGCACCAAACTCTTGAGCTAGAAGGGCTAATTTTACAGTTGAAGTCACCCAATAAGCTTTTATATGGGGAATATTATCTAAAAGAATTCTAGCAATAGCCATAGTTTTTAAAATCTCTTGACCAGTTAAAAACTCTTTTACTTTTAAATAGTTATTCTCTTTTTGATATACAAGAGGAATAAAAGCATTAAAACCATTTGTTTCATCTTGTAAGTCACGTAGTCTTAATATATGGTCTATTCTGTGTTCCCTTGACTCTACATGTCCAAACAACATTGTTGCATTACTTTCATGTCCTGCTTTATGCCAAAGTCTGTGTATATCAAGCCATTGCTGAGAGTTAACTTTCCCTCCACAGATTCTTTTTCTAACCTTTTCATCAAAGATTTCAGCTCCACCACCTGGCATTGAATCAACACCACTTTCAATCATTTTTTCAATAATTTGCTCATAACTTAGATTATATTCTTGCGCTAAAAAATGTATTTCTGCTGCAGTTAAAGCTTTTACATGAATATGAGGAAAATCTTTTTTGATTTTTTTAAAGATATCTAAATACCACTCTAATCCTGTATCAGGATTATGAGCAGATACAATATGTACTTCTTTAATACCATTTTTAGATGAGTTTTTAACTGTTTCTAAAATTTGTTCATGTTGCATTGTGTATGGATTAGGGTTTTTTCTACTTGCACTATAAGCACAGAATTGACATACATCTTTACAAATATTTGTTGGATTTATATGTCTATTTATATTAAAATAGGTTTTATCTCCATGTTTTTCTCTTCTTATATCATTTGCAATTGATGCTAATTCAAAAAGGTCTAAATCATATAGTTTTATCGCATCTTCATATTCAAGTCTTTGTTTATTTTTAATCTTTTCTAAAACACTCATATTCTCTTCTTAGTTTAATTTATTTACAGTCTATATCTTTACTATATTTTCCATGGTTACTTCTATGTACAAAACCAATACACTCTTTATTTAAACTTTTATCAAAAAAAGTAACTTTGTAAACAGTACTTTTAATTTTAGTTTCTTTATCTTCAACACTCATTCTGTTTACTACTTGTATATCTGAAATGTTTTTGTGACCAAGAGTACTTAATGCTTCTTCCATTTTTAAGTTTTTTGTAAATGTTATAAATGCAAAACCTATAATAGTAACAATAGACATGATTACAATTATAACAATAGTTTTTTTAGGAAGTCTTCTAACTTCTATATTATGGCTCATATGTAAACTCACTTAAAGGTTTAAATTTATCGTCTTTACTATCATAGTAATCGATTTTTGCAGTTTGAATGTCATAATACCATCCATGAACTTTAATTCCACCTTCATTTAATAATCTTTTTACATCTGGATAAGTTAGAAGGTTTTCAAGTTGATATCTAATAGAGTTTCTTTCAGTTGCTCTATACATCTCTTCTTCTGTAGTAAACTTTTTATTTTTTAATGTTCTTTCTTTAGCTTTATATCCAAGTTTTAACCATGTTCTAACATGAATCAATGAATCAGTAATTGGAATATCTTCATATAAAGATTTGCAAGCTCCACAATGAGAGTGTCCACATACAATAATATGTTTTACTTTTAAAACAGCAACTGCATACTCAATAGCAGCAGCACTACCGTGATAGTCTTCATCATGTTTATATGGAGGTACAAAATTTCCTACATTTCTTAAAATAAACATATCTCCAGGTTTTGAGTTTAACATTAAATCAGGAGTAACTCTACTATCAGAACAACCAATAAATAAAACTTCTGGCTTTTGTCCATTCAGGACTAAATCTTTTATCCCGTCCTCTAACTCCAAATATTGAGAGTTTCTGAACTTTTCATTTCCTTTAATTAATTCGTTTAAAATCATTCTACCTTCCTAAGTCTTTTATAACAACTTGATTTTCTTTAGTTACTACTGTAACTTTTTTAACAGGGTCTTTTTCAGCATCATCTACAACTCTATATTCAACAAGATAATCTACTTGATGACAAGATACTATAGATGTAAGTTTTGAAAGTGCTATACTTTCACAGTTCTTCATATTTACGAAATTATTCTCATTTGCAAAAGTTGCAACACATAATGCAAGAATTAAAAGTAGTTTTCTCATTTTGCTTCCTTTAAAAAATTACAAACATACTCTAAATCATTTTGTTTTATATCAGTTTTTGCAATAAGTCTTATTATTGCACTTTTTACCGTTGGTTGCCTGATTGCTCCTACTAGATAACCTTCTTTTTCTAATTGTTGTTGCAGGTCTAAAACTTTTTTATTATCTGCAATTTGTACAGGAATAATCAAACTTTGTGAATTTAAATTCAAAATACTATTTACAATATTAAGGTTTAAAGAAATCTTCTTTTTTATTTTAACCTTGTTTTTTTGTATGTATTTTAAGGCTTCATGACCTGAAACTATATCAAATAAAGATGGTGCTGTTGTGTAAATTATAGCTTTAGCTCTATTAACAAGAAAATCAATTATTGTTTTAGATGCTAAAATATAAGCTCCATAACTGCCATATGCTTTTCCTAGTGTACCCATTTTTATATGATTTTCTCTAGGAGGAATTTTATATAGATCAAATATTCCAAGAAGATTATCTCCTAAAACACCAGAAGAATGTGCCTCATCAACTATTAATAGAGCATTTTTTTCATTTGCAAAATCAAAAATCTCTTTAGGGGCTAAATCACCTTCCATAGAATAAACACCTTCTATAGCAATAATTCTTCTTCCCTTTACTTCTTTGTTTTCAAATTTTTCTTTTAGGTCTTGGCAATCGTTGTGCTTAAAAATAACAACTTGGTTTTTATTTAGAAGTCTAGTTGCTAACATACCACTTGCATGATAGTTTTCATCGATAAATAAAACATCACCTTTTCTAACAAGTGCTTCAATCATAGAAATATTTGCTAAAAAGCCACTTCCAACAACAACAGCATCTTCAAAGCCATTATATTTTTTTAAATCATCTTCAAAATCTTTATGAAGTTGAGAATATCCTGTTACAACAATTGAAGCTTTGGGTGAAGTAAATTTTTCTTTGTGAAGTTTTTTGTATGTATTTTCAAAAATTTCTTTTTGAGAAGCAAGTCCTAAGTAATCATTTGAAGCTAAATCAATTAGATTTGTATCAAAAACTTTTCTAGTACGATACCTATTAGCTTTTTTTATTGAGTTCAACTCTTTTTCGTACAATAATTACTCCTAATAATTTCACAATTATATACAAAAATTTTTTAAAAATTGTTAAATTTTTTCATAATGCTATTGTTTTGCTACAGTGAGTGGTTATAATTTCTTCACCTACTAATTAAACGTCCTTCATAGTAGATAAGAAGAGTGCAGATTTATATCTCACTCTTTTTTTATTTACTTGCAAATTAAATCATATTAAATTGTAACTTCTAAACTTTTTTTAACAATCAAATTTGCAGTTTCTTGTTGAGCATGAATAAAGTTTCTAATACTTAGATTTTTTAAATATTTCTTTTCTTTAATAGAATCAATTTTTACTATTAAGTTTACATTTTCATCATATTTTAAAAGAGCTTCACAAATTAAAGCTTTTTTAGTAAGATTACTTAATGTTATTATAACACTTGAGGCATTTTCTATTTGTAAAGACTCAATAACAGGAAGTTTTTCTAAGTGTCCAAAGTATGCCAGATATCCTTTTTTTCTTGCTAATAATACATGTTTTAAGTTATCTGAAATAATTACAAATTCTCTGTATTCTTTTTCTAAATCCCTTGCAATGATTCTTCCTAAAGTTTCATATCCACAAATCACAATGTGATTGTTTTTGTTAATTGGTGAAATTTTATCAGATTCATAAAACTCAGTAATAACAAAAGAAGAGAGTTTATAGATATTGTTTACAATAAAAGGAGTTAATATCATAGATAAAACAGTAACTAAGATAAGAAAATTACTTAACTTTTCTTCTAATAGACCATTTGATGAAGCTAAAGCAAATACTGCAAAAGAGAATTCACCAATTTGACATAGAGCTAGAGCTGATTTAACTGAATCACTTTTGTTTGAATCCATTTTAATAATGAAATAAATAACTAAGCCTTTAATAGCCATTACTAAAACTAAAACAATAAGTAAGTATAAGATATTTTCTACAAAATATGAAATATTTATTTTGGTACCAATAGAAAAGAAAAAAGTTCCTAGAAGTAAGTCTTTATAACTTGCAATATCTGATTCTACTTTTATATGATATTTTGTTTCTGCAATAATCATCCCTGCAATAAATGCACCTAATGAGTATGTGAAACCTAACTCATGGGCTAAAAGCGAAGCTCCTAAAACTATTGATAAAACAGAAGCTAAGAACAGTTCTTCTATTTTAGTATTTGTAGATAGCTGTAATAAATATCCCATTAATTTTTTACCAATTGTGAACATAAAAAGAATAATTAATAGTGCAGAAATAAAAGTTTTTAATAAAATAGTTTCAATTGAACTTCCACTTGTTGATAAAAAAGTAATTAAAAGTAAAATAGGAATAACTGCTAAATCTTGGAAAACTAAAATTGCAGTTGATTTTTCTCCATAAGGAGTATATATATCTTTTGATTGTTTTAAGTAACTTAACACAATAGCTGTTGAAGATAAAGAGAAAGCTAAAGCAATAACTAAAGAAGAGGTAGTGTCAAGATTATATACAAACTTAGTAATCAAAAATATAATTACTGCACTAATTGATACTTGAAAAAAACCATTTGCAAAAAGAAGTTTTTTCATTCTTTTTATTTTTTCTAAAGGCATTTCTAGCCCAATTGTAAACATTAAAAAGACTATACCAAACTCTGCTACTAATTCTAATGTATGTAAAGTGCTTTTTTCATCTAAATTAAATAGTGAAGCAATAATAGTACCTGTTAGAATATATCCAATTATGTGTGATACTGATAATTTTTTTAATACTAAGTTTAGAACAGTTGCAAGTGCAAGTGAAACAAATAATATAAATAGTGTATTTTCCATGATTGAATTTTATCTTAAAAAGTTAATAATTATCATTAACAGGTGTATATTAAATATTTCAATTGTATTATTCTTATTAAAAATATTATAATTGCATATATTTATTAATGAAAAAAGCACTGTAAGTGGCTATAATATGGTTTTATTTAAATAAGGAAAATGATGTTAAAGAAATATTTATCCCATGGGAAAGACCATGTAGTAACAGTTATTTTAAAAGGACTTTTTTGGTTAGCTCCAATTGCAGCAATTACTATAATTGTAATTTGGATTTATGAAAAAATAAATCAATTAACTGGAAGCATGTTTGAATTATTAGGCTTTGAACCAGAAAAATTCCCTTTTTTATGGACAATTTTTGGTGTAGTAATTATGTTTTTATTTGCATATATTTTAGGTGTATTTGCAGAAACAAAATTAGTTGATATTATTCAAAGAGTTTATTCAAAAATACCAGGTTTTTCTACAATAAAAGAGCTAGTAAATATCTTTAATACTTCAAAATCAGGTGAAAAGAAAGTTTTAGTAGTTTTAATTTCTGGGTTTTCAAAGGATGACTATAATATAGGTTTAATGTACTCAACTAAAGAGTCTGTTGTTAAAGATCATTTTACAGTTGTTTTATCAATGACTCCTATTCCAAATGGAGGTTTTATGTTTGAAGTACATAAAGACAAAATTAGAGTTATAGAAGAGGCAACTTTTGATTCAAATTTACAATATCTTTTATCAATGGGTGTTAAGTCTTTAGCTGATATAGTAAATATTGAACCTAAAAGTATAGAAGAGTTTAAAGCATTATCTGAAGTTTTAGAAGAAAATAAACAAAAGGAACAATAGTTTGGATTCAGTGAATATTAGGCACTATTTTTTTTATTTGGCTACTTTAGTAGTAATAATTGCAGGTTTAAAAGTTGCTAGTGAAATTGTAGTCATACTATTTTTAGCAATATTTATCTCTTCGATTTTCTCAACACTTTTAAAGTATTTAGAGCAAAAGCATATACCAAGACTAATTTCATATGTTTTAGTAATATCAATCTTTGTACTCTTATCTTTGTTTTTAGCTTATATAGTAAATATTTCATTAAAGAATTTTATTTTAAATATGCCTCAATATGAAAAACAACTGCAAGGTTTGGTTGTACAAATAATAGCATTAGGTGAAAGTTATGGTGTAGTAGTTGATAAAAAGATGATTTTAGATGCACTAAATTTTAGTTCATTTTTTGGATTTACTACAAATATAATTGGAAGTATTGGAACTTTTCTTTCTAAATTTTTACTTATAGTTATTGGGATTGCATTCATTCTTGCAGAGTCAAAATCTTTTGAAAAAAAGTTAAAAGTGATTTTTAAACAAAAAAGAAAAGAGTTAGAACATTTTAAAGAATTTTCTCACAATATTCAAAAATACTTTTTGGTAAAGAGTACAACAAGTTTTCTAACAGGTTTTATCATAGCAATTGGTCTTATATTTTTTCAAGTAGATTACCCAATACTTTGGGGTGTAATTGCTATGTTATTTAATTTTATACCAGTTGTAGGTTCTATTATTGCAGCAATACCAGCAGTACTTTTATCCCTTGTAAGTTTAGATTTAAATACAACTATTATATTGATTGTATTTTATGTTGTTATTAATATCTCAATTAGTAATATTATTGAACCAAAACTTATGGGAAAAGAGTTAGGTCTATCTCCTTTAGTTATATTTTTCTCACTTATTCTTTGGGGATGGGTTTTAGGAATAGTTGGAATGTTCTTAGCCGTTCCAATTACTATGACATTAAAAATTGCTTTTAGTACAAATACAAGTACTCAATGGATAGCAGTTTTAATGTCCGATATCTCTCATAAAAAAGAAAGGAAGGTTTAAAATGTCAATTGCAATATTAACTTCAGGTGGAGATTGTGCAGGGATGAATCCTGCAATTAAACAGTTTGTAGATTATTGTCTTAGTAAAAAAATAAAACCTTTTTTGATTTTTGATGGCTTAGAAGGTCTGATTGATGGCAGTATAAAAGAGGCTACTTTTGATGATGTTGCTGGAATTATGCATGAAGGTGGTACAAAAATAAGGTCTTCAAGGTCAAAGAGATTTTTTGAATATGAGTATAGAAAGCAAGCTTTTGAAAATCTACAAAAACATGGAATTGATAAACTCATTATTTTAGGTGGAGATGGTTCTTTTAGAGCTTTAAATCAATTTTATGACGATTTTGGAATAAAATTTGTAGGAATACCAGCAACCATTGATAATGATATTTTTGGAACAGAATATTGTTTAGGTGTTGATACTGCACTTAATATAATAAGAGAAGCAACAGATGCTATAAGAGACACTTCTGCTTCATTTAAAAGAGCCTGTGTAATTGAAACTATGGGAAGAGATTGTGGATATTTAGCCCTTGTTTCAGCAATTACTTGTGGTGCTGAGGTTTGTATGATTCCAGAGCTTGATTATGATTTAGATGTGATTGGAAAAAGATTAAAAGAAGAGCTTAAAAATGGAAGAAAATATATAGTTTGTGTTGTTGCAGAAGGTTGCTCAAAAAATAGATGTACAACTACAAATGAACTTGTTAGATGGCTTGAAGAAGATGTAGGAATAGAAACAAGAGCAACTATTTTAGGTCATATTCAAAGGGGTGGAAACCCAACAGTTTATGATAGACTTATGGCATCTGAATTTGTAACTTTTGCTATTGATGAAATCTTAAAAGAGGATTTTTCAAGTAGTGTGATTATTTACAATAAAGGTGAATTTGAGTTTGTATCTATTGATTATGTAAATTCATCTAAGTATGAAATAAAAGAAGAGTTACTTAATCTAGGAAAGAGATTAATAAATTAGACTTATAGGGCTTTAACCAATTACTTGATATTATATATACTAATTTATAAAAATAAAAGAGGCTAAATTTTATGATTGCAGTTTTTAATGCCATTACAAATATTGCAGAAGATATAGAAAAAAACGTATTTGTTGATTGTGAAAAGTTTTTATCATCTGGATTAGATAATCAACAAATGCATGATAGTGTTCACAAATTTTGTTCAAAGATTATTGAAAGAGAATTCAAAAGAGTAAAATCAGTTCATGGATTTATTGGAAAAGATAACAAAGAATATACCACAATAAATGAAAATGGGAAATATAAAATCTCTTATGTTGCAATTGATAATGTAGATTTATTAGATGTAGATTTTTCATTGGGAACTATTTTTGGAATTTATGAACATCAAATGGATGCTTTCCACTTAAAAGCAGCTATGTATATTACTTATGGACCAACTTTCCAATTAGTATTTGCTTCAAAATCAGAAGGTGTGGTTTATTTCTCTTATGAAGATGGTGAGTTTATAGAACAAGATCCTTTAACATTGGAGAAAAAAGGTAAAATTAATTCAACAGGTGGAATTGCAAGTGAATGGACAAAAGAACATAAAGAATTAATTGATAGCTTCTTTAATGAAGGTTATAGATTAAGATATTCTGATTCATTGGCACTTGATACTCATCAGATTTTATTTAAAAGGGGTGGTTTATACTCATCTCCTGCAACAAACTCTTTTCCAGAAGGAAAACTAGAAGTATTATTTGAGGCTTTCCCTATTTCATATATTATTGAACAAGCTGGTGGAAGAGCAATTAATAATAAAGGTCGTATTTTAGATATGACAAACATTGGATTACATGATAAAACACCTATTTATTTTGGCTCATCTTCTGAAGTACAAAAAGTAGAAGACTCTTTATCTAACTAAAGTATAGCCTTTTTTAGGCTATGCAAAATCAAAAAACTAAAATTCACTTTTCAATATGTATTAAGGTATACAACGCTAACATTCTTTTATAGTACGTTATATACTAAAGTATATAATGAAAAGGAATATTTTGGAAATATCATCAAACTTAACTTTAGAACTGTTAGACCAACCTTTTTTATTAGAAAAAAGAATTGAATTACTTTTTGCAATACAAAAATGTGGTTCCATAAGTAAAGCTGCAAAAGAAGTACCCATGAGTTATAAAAAAGCATGGGAAGCAGTAGATGCAATGAATAATCTTTCTTCTCAAGCAGTTGTTTTAACTGAAAAAGGAGGAAAAGGTGGTGGAGGAACTTCTTTAACTTCTTATGGAGAAAATCTATTAAAAACGTATCTTTTTTTAAAGGAAGAACAAAAAAGTTTTTTAAATAGATTAAAAGAAGCAACAGATATAGATACAGGAACATTAAAAACGATAGGAAGATTAGCTATGCAAATTAGTGCCAGAAATCAGATTGTAGGAAGAGTTGATAAAATAGTATCAAATGATGTAAGTGCAAATGTAGTTATTGTACCAAAAAGTGGACATGAACTTTTTGCAAATATCTCTAATGATGCAATGCAAAGTCTAGATATAAAAAAAGATAGTGAAGTAATTGCAATTTTTAAATCAATTAATGTTTTGTTATCTACTTCAGGAGATATTGCAATTAGTGCCAGAAATAAAATAGAAGGAACAATTAGTTCTATTATAAAAGATAAAACAAATAGTGAAGTTATAATAAATATAGGTGAAGGACAAAGTATTTCATCAATTGTAACTACAGGAGCTGTTAAACAATTAGGTCTAGAAGAGGATAAAAAAGTATATGCTTATATAAAAGCAAATGATATTATGATAGGAAAATAAAATGAAAAAGTTATTAGTATTAATGTTTTTAATTTCAACAAGTTTATTTGCAGGAACAATAAATATTGCAGTTGCAGCAAATGTTAGTTATGCAATTGATGATTTAATAAAACAGTTCAATAAACAAAATCCAGATACTAAAGTATTAGTTACTTTAGGAAGTAGTGGAAAGCTTACTGCTCAAATAAAAAATGCAGCTCCATATCATATATTCATGGCTGCAAATATGAAATATCCTATAACTTTGGATAATGATGGTTTAAGCTTAACAAAACCACTAGTATATGCTCAAGGAAGTCTTGCTATTTTAAGTTCTAAAGAGAAAGATTTCTCAAAAGGTATAAATATAGTAAAGAATAAGAATATTGAAAAAATAGCTATTGCTAATCCTAAAACTGCACCATATGGAAAAGCTACTGTAGAAGCTTTAAAAAATGCAAAGCTTTATAAGAGTATAGAAAAGAAGTTTGTATATGGTGAATCTATTTCTCAAACAGTATCTTTTTCTATTACAGCTGCCGAACTTGGTTTTATTGCAAAATCATCTTTATATAGTAAAAAAATGAAAAAATACAAAGAAGGAATTAACTGGACTGATGTTGACCCAAAACTTTATACCCCAATTAATCAAGGTATTATTATTCTTAAAAATGCAAAAGATAATAAAGAAGTAAAAGCTTTTTATGACTTCATTTTAAGTGCTAAAGCAAAAAAGATATTTAAAGATTTTGGATATTTAGTTCCATGAACAAGTTTGAAGCAAGAGTATCAAAAATAAAAAGTAGCGATAGTTTAAACTTAGTTACTTTCTCTTTTAAATCAAATGAATTGACAATGATTAGTCTTGATTTAACTGAAGACATAAAAGAGAATAAAAAAGTAATATTAAGTGTAAAGCCTACAAATATAAATATTGCAAAGAATTTACAAGGTGAAATAAGCTCTTCAAATAAACTTCATGGAAATATAAAAAGTATTGAAAAAGGAAAATTATTAACTAATATAGTTTGTATTATCGATGATACTTTTATTGAAACAATAGTTACAACTGAGTCTTTAGAAAAAATGAATTTAAAAGTTGATGATAAGATTACTTTATTTTTCAAATCAAGTGCTTTATCTATATTGGATGTGTGTAATGATTGAGACTATTAGCAATTTAGATTTTGCACCGCTTTTTTTATCTTTTAAATTAGCTTTTGTAACAACTTTGATTTTATTTATTAGTGCACTTCCTCTTGCTTGGTATTTATCTCAAACAAACTCTAAAATAAAACCTTTTATAGAAGCAATTACTGCTTTACCAATTGTATTACCTCCTTCTGTAATAGGTTTTTATATTCTTTTTTCTTTATCTATAAATTCTCCTATTGGGGCATTTTTTGATGAAGTATTTGGAATAAAATTAGTCTTTACTTTTACTGGTGTTGTAATAGCTAGTTGTTTTTATTCTTTACCTTTTATGGTTCAACCTTTGCAAAGTGGTTTTGAAAGTATAAATAAAAATATAATTGAGGCAAGTTTAATAGCTGGAAAAAGTAAATTTGAGACTTTATTAAGAGTTGCCTTACCAAATGTAAAGCCAGCAGTTTTAACTGCAATAATAGTAACCTTTGCCCATACTGTTGGTGAATTTGGAGTTGTTTTAATGGTTGGTGGAAGTATTCCTGGTGAAACTAAAGTTGCAGCAGTTGCTATATATGAGTTTGTGGAAATTATTGATTATAATTCAGCTCATATATATAGTTTGATTATGTTATTAATTAGTTTTATAGTTTTACTTTGTGTGTATATCTTTAATCAAAAATATAATAAAAAGTTCACAGGACTTCATAGATGATAGAAATAGATATAAAAAAAGAACTTCATGGCTCACTAGGAGTCATGAATCTTGATGTAAATTTAAATATTAATAATAAAGATTTTATTGCGTTAACTGGACTTAGTGGAAGTGGTAAAACAACTCTTCTTAGATGCTTAGCAGGACTTGAAAAAGCAGAAGGAATTATAAAAGTAGGTAATGAAATTTGGCAAGATAAAAAAGAGTTTTTACCAGTACAGAAAAGAAAAATAGGTTTTGTTTTTCAAGACTATGCCCTTTTTCCTAATATGACAGTTTGGGATAATCTGCTTTTTGTAAATAAAGATAAAGAGTTAGCAAATCATCTTTTAAAAATAACAGATTTACAAGCTTTAAAAAATAGATTACCAAATAGTTTAAGTGGGGGACAAAAACAACGTGTAAGTCTTTGTAGAGCTTTAATGAATAGACCAAAACTTCTTTTAATGGATGAACCATTGTCTGCTCTTGATCCAAGTATGAGATTAAAACTTCAAGATGAGATATTACAATTACATAAAGAGTTTGAAACTACTACTATTTTAGTAAGCCATGATCCAAGTGAAATTTATAAACTAAGTAATAGAGTACTTGTTTTAAAAGATGGAAAAATAATAGATGATGGCAATGCAAAAAGTGTATTATTAAAAACAAATGGAAGTGCAAAGTTCTCCTTTGAGGGAAAGCTTCTTGATATAATTAAAGTAGATGTGATAAATATTGCAATAGTTGCAATTGGTCAACAGTTAGTAGAAGTAACAATCACCTCAAATGAAGCAAAAGATTTAGTAGTAGGTCAAGATGTAAGAGTAAGTACTAAAGCCTTTGCTCCTATTATAAAAGCATAAAAAATTATAAAAAGATAAATTTATTAATAAAGTTTAGAAACTTTTTTTATCCTAAAGTTTAAAACTATAAAATCTTGACAATTAAAAGGATAAAAAATGCAAACAAATATTTTAGGAACAAATTTAAGCGTTTGTTGTACTTCACCTATGACAGGTTTTTATAGAGATGGAGTTTGTAGAACATCTTTAGAAGATCAAGGAACTCATACAGTATGCGCAATTATGACAAATGAGTTTTTACAGTTTTCTAAAAAACAAGGTAATGACTTAACTACACCAGTACCACAGTTTGGATTTCCTGGCTTAAAAGAGGGTGATAAATGGTGTTTATGTGCATTAAGATGGAAAGAAGCATATGAAGCAGGATGTGCTCCTAAAATTGATGCCCAAGCTACTTCTAATGCCACAACTAAATTTATAAAAAAAGAGATACTTTTAGAGTATAAGATCTAAAAAGGAAATCTCTTTTTTGAAAAATTTGAAACTAATAACTAATTCCCAAGATAATAATTTTTATAATCAATTCATTTCTTTGTTAGATACATGTAAATCTTTTTATTTTAATGTTGCATTTATAAACTATTCTGGACTTCAATTAATACTTAATAATTTAAAAAGATGTCAACAAGAAAAAGTTGAAGGCAAAATTTTAAGTTCCACATATCTTAATTTTACAGATGAAAAAGCCTTAGAAAAAATAAAAGAGTTTGAAAATATTGAACTTAAAATATTTGACAGTGCAAATAATCAAATAGGGTTTCACCCTAAAGCATATATTTTTGAGTTTGATGAAGAGTATAAAGTTTTAATAGGTTCTTCAAATTTAACAGCTAGTGCTTTTAAATCAAATATAGAATGGAATATAAAAACAGTTTTAAAAAAAGATGATGTGTTTATAAAAGAGCTATTTTCTGATTTTTATAAACTTTGGGATAGTTCAATTTTTGTTGATAAAGAGTTTTTAGAAGAGTACAAAAGTTTTAAAAATAAGCAAGAAAAAATACAAAGCTTTTCAAAAAAAGAGTTTAAGTTAAACCTTATGCAACAAGAGGCTTTACTTAGATTAGACTTTTTAAGAAATAATGGAGAAAATAAAGCCCTTGCAATAGCTTCAACAGGAATAGGAAAAACTTTTCTTAGTGTTTTTGATATAAAACAGTTTGCTGCAAAAAAAGTTTTATTTATAGTACATAGAGAAGATATTTTAATAAGTGCCAGAAAGAGTTTTGAAGCTGTAATAAAAGATAAAACTATGGGCTTTTTCACGGGAAATAAAAAAGATATAAATCGTGATTTCATATTTGCTACTATTCAAACTTTAAGTAATCATTATAAAAAGTTTGAAGCCCATGAGTTTGATTATATAGTAGTTGATGAAGCTCATCACATAGCAAGTAAAAGTTATGAGTGTATAAAAACTTATTTTAAACCAAAGTTTTTATTAGGGCTTACTGCAACTGCAAATAGAATGGATGAGGTTTCTATCTTTGATTTCTTTGATGATAATTTAGCTTGTGAAGTAACTTTGAATGAAGCTTTAGAAAAATGTTTAGTAAGTTCTTTTCACTATTTTGGAATTGAAGATATAAAAGAGCTTGATTATGAGAATATTGATTTAACAAATATTAAAAAGCTTTCAAAATTTTTGATGATAAATAAAAGAGTAGATTTTATTATTGAAAAGATGAACTTCTATGGTTTTAGTGGCAATAAAAGAAGAGTTTTAGGTTTTTGTGCTTCAAAAGAGCATGCAAACTTTATGAGTGATGAGTTTAATAAAAAAGGAATAAAATCAATAGCTTTAACAAGTGAAGACTCTAGTATAAAAAGAGAAAATTCTATTAAGAAATTACAAAGTAGTACAAATGAGCTTGAAGTTATTTTTACTGTAGATATATTTAATGAAGGTATTGATATACCAAATGTAAATACTGTTTTAATGTTAAGACCTACAAACTCTTCCATTGTTTTTGTACAACAATTAGGAAGAGGTTTAAGAAAAAATAGTGATAAACAGTTTCTAACAGTACTTGATTTTATTGGGAATCATAATAGAACTTACCTTATAGCTTTAGCTTTAGTTGGTAAAAAAAGATTTGACAAAGATAGTATAAAATTATCCCTAAATAATAATTTTTCAAACTTCCCTAATGCCCACATAATTATGGATGAAATCTCTAAAAAAAGAGTTTTAGAACAAATTGATAGTGCAAATTTTAATAGTTTAAAATATCTAAAAGAGCAATACTTTGAATTTAAAGCTTCTTTAAATCTAAAAACTATTCCTAAACTTAGTGATTATATACATTATGATGAATATATAAATGTACTTGATTTTATTTCTTATTCAAAGTCATATGAAGAGTTTATTTGTAAAGTTGAAAAAAACAGTACTTATAAAAAAGCTTGTGAGGATGAAAAGTTTGTAAAAACTATTAGATTTATTCAAGGTTTAATGCCAATAAAAAGAGTATATGAATTTGCTATTTTAAAGTATTTAATTTCTAATGAAGAAGTTTCAATAAACCAAGCAGTTGAATATTTAAAGAAATATTTGGAAGATGTTTGTGAAGAGACTGTAATTCATAGTTTTAGATTTTTAGATCAACAATTTTTTGATCCTGCACAAAAGCAAAGATATTTAAAGTTAGTAGTTTTAAAAAGAGATAAACTTTTAAAAACAGATGAATTTAGTTCATTACTTAAGGATAAGTTTAAAAGAAGCCTTTTATTAGACTCTTTAAATTATGCTTTGATTAAGTATGAAAAAGATTTTGGAATAAAAAATTATGGCTTACCATTTTTAAAACTTTATGAAAAATATAATATGTTAAATATTGCACAACTTTGTAATTTTAATAAAATACATAGTTCATTTAGAGGAAGTGGTTTTTTAAAATATAAAGATGATTTTTTCCTTTTTATAACTATAGAAAAAGATAAGTTTACAAAAGGTGCAAAATATAAAAATACTTTTCTTTCTAAAGAGCTTCTTACTTATTCAAGTAAACCTTCAATGAGCAGTGATAAAGGTGATGGTAAAAGACTTATAGAAAATATTAAACATGGGGTAAGACTTCATGTTTTTGTAAGAAAATTTTCCCATGTTGATAGAAAAGTACAAGGCTTTATTTATTTAGGATTGGCAAATACATATTCTTATAAAAATAATAAGCCAATAGATTTAGAATTAAAATTAGAAACTCCTCTTACAAATAATTTGTATGAAGAGTTTACAAAGGTAGTTGAATACTAGTCTAACTTAGGGGAATCGTTATTATAAACTTAGCTCCTTCGTTAGTATTTTCTGCTTCAAGACGTCCAAAAAGATGTTTTTCTACAATAAGTTTACTCATATATAAACCTAAACCAGTTCCATGGAATTGATGTTTTGTAGTAAAGTATGGATCAAAGATTTTTGGTAAGACATCTTCTTCAATTCCTTTTGCATTGTCTTCCACAGTAATTTTAAAGTTTTTATTACCTTGTATTAAATCTATTGTTATAGTTCCTTCTTCTATTTTTCTTTGTATTATTACATCTTTAGCATTATTTAAAATATTAATTAATACTTGAGCTAATTCTTCCGCAACAATTTCAACTTTTAAAGGTTTTTCATAATCTATATTATTAATAAGTTTAATATAGCTATTTTCTAAACTTGCCCTTACAATTTTAAGTGTTTCATCTATTCTTTCTTGAATAACAATCTCTTTTGTCTCTTTCTCTTCTTTTATAAAGTCTCTAAAAGTATCAATTGTTTCAGAAAGGTATTTTGTATTTGTAACTATTGTATCTGTAAATTCTGGAATATCATTTTCTTCTAACATACCAAATTCATGTTTCATCTTTAAACCACTTGCAGCAGTACTAATAGTAGATAAAGGTTGTCTCCATTGATGGGCAATGTTTCCTATCATCTCACCCATTTGAGCAAGTTTCATTTGTTCTAATAGTTGTTTATCTTTTTTTATAATTTTATTTAAACTATTCTTTTCTGCAATACTTCTTGATATTAAGAAGTATAAAGCTAACAAAATTGATAAATATAAAAAAATAAATAATAGAAGAATAAGCCTATATGTCTTTTCTAAATTACTAAGTCCATTTTCTTTACTTAAGACTGCTAAAAAGGCTTCTTGTCTATTTGTAAGTTTATTCATAACAGGAATTGTAGTTACAATAATATTATCATTATTGATAAAAATTGAGTTGGCTTCATTTTTCATAGCATCATTATATATTTGTTTTGAAATTTTCTTTTCAGGTTTTAAACTCATAATATCTTTTCTTGATACTTCTTTTAACTCTGCTAGAATATTTGTATTGTGAGAAAAACCTTTAAAATGTGCATCTTTGTACTGTTCTGTATTTTCTAAATATTTTTTTGAAAAATTATCATTTTTTATAATAAAGTTTGTAAGAACATAATATTGTTCCATTAAAGAAGATGTTATAGCTTGTTCGCTAAATGTAATATTTAGAAAACCTACAACATCATTTTCTGATTTAATTGAATATAAAAAATTAAATCCTGTATCTTCATCTTTAACTTCAAAACTATCCATATTCTCTTTATTGTTTTTTACAAAGTTAAAAGCTCTTTTATTTTCATTCATTGTTTTTTTAAAAGGTTGCTTCATATCTAAAAATATTTCACTATTAGGTAAAATAAAAGTAATATTTATTAATTTCTTATTTCTTAAAGTATTGAATCTATTTATTACTTGAAGGTATAACTCTTTTTTTATTTGTACTTTTTCTTTATAAGTTTTATTTTTCATATATTTAAATTCATTTTGGATATTAGTAAGTTTTAGAAGTCCCGTGTAAATAACATATGATAAATCTTTATATTGGTCATAAATTGTGTTATATGCTCTTTCGTAAGTCATTGTTTTTTGATTTAAGTGGTACTCTTTTGTTTTTGTAGAAATATAATCAAAGATTATTAGACTAAGCAGTGTTAGAAAAACAAATATAATAGTAAAAAGAATTCTCAAGTTTTTAATTTTTTGTTTTGAATTTGTTTGTATTATTTTTCCTTTTTATAATTTTAATGATTATACTCTTTTAATATTTAATTTTCTAAGAATTTTAATACATCTTCGAAATTACCTGAAATTATCTTTTCAACAGAACAAGCAATCATAAGATTTACAGGATAATCAAAATCTTCTATTATTCTTCCATGTAAGTCTATATAACCATCTTTACTTGACATCTTCTCTTCACTAGAAAACTGTTCTTGATAGCTTGTTTTTCTATCTAAATATCCATAAACTTTTTTTCCCTTAGCAGTTGCATATCCACACTCCCAAACAGTTCCACTATCACTCTCTTTGCCCCTAAAAGAGTTTAAATTTGCAATTACTATATCACATGTATCAATTAAATTTTTATTTGCTATATATATATCTTTTGCAATCTTATTTTTTTCTTGGTTAAAATCTACAATATTATCTAAAGGATATAGACCTTCATAGCCATATTCTTTACAAAGGTTAACATATCTTTTGCCAATATCTCTTGAATCTTGTTCGAATACATCAGGACCTGCAATATATATCTTTCTCATTTTTTTTTCCCATACTCTATTTTATTTCCATCTTTATCAAATAAAGGATATTTTTTTTCATTTTTTTTCATTTTCTCAATAATTGCTTCTTCTAAATTAATATCTAGTTTCATACATATTCTTATTAAATAAACAGCAATATCTGCAATTTCTTCTTTAGCATGCTCTTTTTTATCACTTGATAAATTTTGAGATTGTTCTAAATCTAACCATTGAAAAATCTCAACTAATTCAGAAGCCTCTACACTTAAAGCCATAGATAGGTTTTTAGGATTATGAAATTTTTCCCAATCTCTTTTTGTGGAAAACTCTTTTATAATAGTTTCAATTTTTTCCATATTCATACGTTAAACCTTTTAAACAATAACATTATTATATAATACCAAAAATTTAAAAAAGAAAAATAAATGATACATAGAGAATTTATACAAAAGCATAAGCCAATACAGTTTAAGTTTTATCAAAATCCAGAGGATTTTATAGTAGTTGAAAATCCAATAAAGTTTACAAATAAAGGAAACTTTATTATTGCAAAGATAAAGAAAAAAAGTCTAGGAACTTGGGATTTATTAGAGAGCTTATCTAAAGGATTAAATATATATGAAAATGAGTTGGGATATGCAGGCTTAAAAGATAAGAATGCTACAACAACACAGTATATATCTATTCCAAGAAAATATGCAAAAGACTTAAAAAAATTTAGGCATCCAAAAATTGAAATCAAAGAGACTTTTTTACATAGTACCAAGTTAAATATTGGTGATTTACAAGGGAATAGTTTTGAAATAAAACTTCATGATGTAAAAGAAGAAGATGTTTATAAGATAGAAAAGTTATTAAAAGAGATTTCAAAAATTGGAATGCCAAACTATTTCGGTTTTCAAAGATTTGGACATGAAGCAAAAGAGAATCTAGATAAAGCAAGAAGATATATATACGGAGATTTACTTATAAAAGATAGAAAACTAGCAAAAATGCTTGTATCTGCATATCAAAGTGACTTTTTCAATAAATGGTTAGTTCAAAGACTTAATAGAAGTGAAAATGAGTTCAGTATTTTAGATGGAGATGTTTTTAGGGAATACAAAAATGATAAATTTTTTACACCTAAAAAGCTAAATGATGTTATTTTACAAGACTTTGAAAATAAAAAAATAGTTCCTACTGGGCTACTACCTGGAAGATATGCTTTTAGAAGTACAAATAAAGCAAGAAAAATAGAAGAGAAGTTTGATGATACTTATATTCAAGAAAAAGGTTATAGAAGAGACGCTATTGTATATCCAAAAGATGTAGATATAAAATATAATAAGCAAACATCAAAATGTACTTTAAAATTTACACTGCCTAAAGGATCTTATGCGACAGTTTTAATTGAGAATATAGCAAATAGAAATCTAAAAGCTTAGAATCTTTTGCTATTTTTTTTCGATTATTTCAAACTCTTCTTCTGAAGAATTCTCTTCTGAAATGGCAGTATTTTGTGGTTGAGAAATTATTTTTTGTACATTAAGCACTTGCTTTCTATCTACAAGGCAAGTCATCTCTTTTTCTGATAAAGAGCCTCTTTCTGAATCTTTTTCAGATATTTTGAAAGTAACTTCTACATATTTCATTTTTCTAACAAGATGCATGACTATTAAAGAAAGAAGAACAATAATTAAAATTATTGTTGCTCCTAAGATAAGAGTTAAGTTAATTACATTTTTCTCTCCATCTTCTATTCCACCTAAAAAAGCAACACGAACAGAAAGTAAAAGTAATCCAATAATTGCAATAAAAATTGCTAATAAAATTCTAGCACTTTTTATATCCCACTGTTTCTCTTTTATAAAATCTACATATTTCCATGTAAAAATCATTGATATAAGAATATATGAAATAAAAAGTATAACCGTTGACATCTAACTCTCTTATTTGATAAAAATTATTTTAGTTTGATAAACTCATCATTATAATAAATTGTGTCACCTAAAGCAATAACTTTTTTCTCGTTGTCAAAATCTAATTCATAGATTGCATCTGTCTTAAAGTCTTTAGAAACTTTAATTAAATAACCTTGTGATTCTAATGCATATAAAGATTCACCATATGCTAAAGAATAGATTTTTGCAAATTTATATTTTCTTCTATCTACAATATTTAAAGAGATATCTGTTTTAATAATTTGACCATCAATTGTTGCAATGTAGATGTTTTTATCTTTTGTAATAATATCTCTAACATTGTAATCTTTTAAATTTACAATTCCTTGACCTACAGAGATTACTTTATTTGCAGTTGCAGCTACTAATGTGTCATCAACAACATCTAAGAAAATAATATTATTAAATTGTCCATTTGCATCAACAACAATATTTCTTACAATTTTATTTGTAGAATCAGATACAACAATAATTTTTCCATCTAAAGTTGGGAAAAGAATAATATTACTCATAAAGTATGGATTTGCAATTCTAGTATCATTTACAAAAGAGTGAGTGTAATACTCTTTTAATAATGTTTTTTCTGTATTCATATCATACAGCATGATTGAGTTATCAGAGAATAATAATGCAAGTTTATTATTATTTAATGATGCTGCAACAACAACTGCATCAACTTTAACTTCTTTATCACCTACTAATACTTTATCTTTATAATTTGAAGCAATTACAGTATCATCTATAATATTTAAGAATTTATATCCTTCAGGTATTTTAAATTTTGAAACACCTCTTTTAGTAATAATATCTTGGCTATCTAAAGTTGCTCCATCTTTGTTAAAGTATGAGATACTTCCACTTAAAGCTTTAGACTTAGTTAGTTCATAGTCTCCTGCAGTATTTTCTGGTTCAAAATACTCTTTTGAAGAACATCCTGCAAATACAAAAAGTAAACTTGCAAATAAAATTAAGTGTTTCATTTATATTCCTTATTTTGTAACTAAATAGTGTTTTAATGCTGCAACTAAGTTATTAACTTGAGAATCAGCTGGGATAAGTTTTAAAGTTGCTTTTGCATCTTCGTACTTTCCTTCTTTTGCTTGAATTAATGCTTTATTGAAAATTGCAAACTCTTTTAATAAAAAGTCTTTTTCCATTGAAACTTCATTTAGTTTATTAACGTCTTGATTTTCTAAAGCTTTTTGATAAGCAACAAGTTCTTTAAAATATCTTAGTTCAGTCTCTTTGAACTCACTTTTTTTTAATGATTGCGCATAAAGTGCTACTTCATATAGTTTTTGGCTATTTTCTTTTATTGTATTTTTAGCTTCTTGATTTTCAGGATCTTCCATTAGCTTATTAAATGCAATATTTGCTTCGTGTTTATTTGAAGCTTGAATAACTTTAGTTGTATAAAGACCAATAACTATACCAATTATAACGATTAAAGCTAAGATTATAATCATCTTATATTTTTTGTAAAATCTTTCAACTCTAACGAAGCTTTCTAGGAACTTTTCTTCACTGTTTAATTCTTCTTTTACATAGTCAACATTTTCTTTAAGACTCATTTAAAACCTTCATTTAAATTTAGGTTTAAATAATACAAAAAAAATTATAAAACCTTACTTTTATAAAAATTTTTATATAATCGTGTTCTTATTAAAGAATTAAGGTTGATTTATGAATAGGTTTATATTAATTTCATCGATTGTTTTATTACTATCTCAATCAATTTTCGCCAATGAAAAAAAAGAAGAAGAGAACAATCAAACAAGATTCGAGTCTCTATCAAAATTAACACAAGTTATTGGGACTGTTGAAAAGTATTATGTAGATGATATCAAATTACAAGAGATTGTTGACAAAGCATTAAAAGGTCTTATGCAAGAACTAGATGCTCACTCAACTTATTTAGACAGAAAATCATCAAAAGAGATGAGTATTCAAACTCAAGGTGAATTTGGTGGTCTTGGAATTACTGTTGGTATGAGAGATGGAGCTTTAACTGTTATTTCTCCAATTGATGATACTCCAGCATATACAGCAGGGGTAAAAGCAGGTGATATTATTTTAAAGATTGATGATAGTTCAACTTTAAATATGACACTAGATGAAGCAGTTTCTCTAATGAGAGGGAAACCTAAAACAGCAATTGATTTAACTGTAGTTAGAGAAGGTGAAAATAAACCGATTAAAATTAATATCATAAGAGATATTATTAAAATTCAATCAGTGTTTTCAAAAACTATTGATAATGAAGATTTATTATATGTAAGAATCTCAAGTTTCGATAGAAATGTAACTTCAAATTTAAGAAAAGCTATTAAAGATAACCCAAAAATTAAAGGTATTATCTTAGACTTAAGAAATAATCCAGGTGGTTTATTAACACAAGCAATTGGTGTTGTTGATTTATTTGTTGATGAAGGTATTATTGTTTCTCAAAAGGGAAGAAATAGTGCTGAAGAAGAGAAGTTTAATGCAACTATTGCTGAAACTATTACAGATGTTCCAGTTGTAGTTTTAGTTAATGGTGGTTCAGCTTCAGCTTCTGAGATTGTAAGTGGTGCTTTACAAGACCATAAAAGAGCTGTTATCATTGGAGAAAAAACTTTTGGTAAAGGTTCTGTTCAAGCTATTTTACCAATAACACAAGATAGAAGTGAAAATATAAAAATTACTATTGCAAAATATTATTTACCAAGTGGTAGAACTATTCAAGCAACTGGGATTACTCCTGATGTGATTTCTCATGAAGGTGAAGTTGTTGCAGAAAAAAATGCAGAATTTAAGTTAAAAGAAGCAGATCTAAAAAAACATTTAGAAGTTGAACTTAATAAAGACAATGGTGTAAAAAAAGATAAAGAGAATAAAGAAGATAAAAAAACTTTAACAAAAGATGATATATCAAAAGATAATCAATTAAATACATCTATTGGTATTTTAAAAAGTTTAATTATAATGAAATAAAAGGAACAACACAAATGAATAAAACTGAGCTTTTATATGAAGGTAAAGCAAAAAGAATTTGGAAAACAGAAGATGAAACTCTTTTAATTTCTGAATTTAAAGATGATTTAACTGCGTTTAATGGTGAACTGAAATCTCAAGAAGAGGGAAAAGGTGCCTTAAACAATAAAATCTCTACAGAATTATTTAAATTATTAAATGAAAATGGGATTCAAACACATTTTGTTGAAATGCTTGATGATAATAATATGCTTCATAAAAAATGTAAAGTAATTTCTATTGAGGTAATTATTAGAAATATTGCAACAGGTTCTTTAACAAAAAACTTAGGTATTCAAGATGGAACAGTTTTACCATTTACATTAGTTGAATTTGATTATAAAAACGATGCTTTAGGTGATCCAAAAATCAATGATCAACATGCTTTAATTTTAGGTTTAGTTAATCACCAAGATGAATTAGACAAACTAAGAAGAGTAGCAAGAGAAATAAATGATATTTTAAAACCTTATTTCTTTGAAAAAGGATTAAAGCTAGTTGATTTTAAATTAGAGTTTGGTTATGACACTAATGGAAACATAATTTTAATTGATGAGTTATCTCCTGATAACTGTAGATTTTGGGATGTAGAGTCAGGTGAGTCTATGGATAAAGATAGATTTAGAAAAGGAAAAGGCGGACTTAAAGTAGCCTATGAAAACGTATTAAATAGAATTTTAAATAAATAATAAGGAAAGAGATTAAATGAAAGCAATCGTAAATGTAGCATTAAAACAAGGTGTACTTGATGATCAAGGTAAAGCGACTCATCACGCTTTAGATACTCTTGGGTTTAAAGAAGTTGTAAAAGACGTAAGAATTGGTAAACAAATTATTATGGAATTAAACTCTTCAAATGAAGAAGATGCTAGAAAAGAAGTTACAGAAATGTGTGAAAAACTTCTTGCTAATACTGTAATTGAAGATTATCAAATCGAAATAATAGGTTAATATTATGAACGTATCTGTATTACAATTTCCTGGTACTAATTGTGAATATGACACAAAATATGCTTTTGAAAAACTAGGTTGTGAAGTTACTATTATTTGGCACAAAGATAAAGAGATTCCAGCAAATACTGATTTATTAGTTATTCCTGGTGGATTCTCTTATGGAGATTATTTAAGATCTGGTGCAATTGCTAGATTTGCAAATATTATGGAATCAGTTCAAGACTATGCTGCAAATGGTGGAAAGGTTTTAGGTATTTGTAATGGTTTCCAAATTCTTTTAGAAGCAGGACTTTTACCTGGTGCTATGAAAAGAAATGATTCTTTACATTTTATTTCAAAATACAATAATTTAAAAGTTATTAACAATGATAATACTTTTCTTTCATTATTAAAAAAAGATGAAGTTGTGAATATTCCTGTTGCTCACCACGATGGTAATTATTTTATTGATGAAGCAGGATTAAAAGAGCTTGAATCGAATAATCAAATTCTTTTAAAATATTGTGATGAAAATGGTGAAGTTATGAACTTAAATGGTTCTGTTGCAAATATTGCAGGTATCTGTAACAAAGAAAAAAATGTATTTGGTCTTATGCCTCACCCAGAAAGAGCAATGGAAGATTTATTAGGTTGCGATGACGGTGTTTCAATGTTAAAAGGGTTCTTAAAATAGTGAAAAAAATAGTAGTATTAGTTTTTGTTTTATTTAGTTTAGTTTTCTCAAATGACTTTGTTAAAGAAGAGAGTTCTGTATTTAATAGTTCAAATGATAAAAATATAAATACTATAAATAAATTCACTCAAGAAGAAAACTTAGCAACAGAAGGTGTTCAATATTCACCTTCTGTTGTTAGTAAAAATTTATACCTATCATATAAAAATTATCCAAATCATATTTACAAAAATCAAAGATTTGAAGTTGATGTAAAAGCTTTAATTACTAGAACTAACTATGATAGAATTGAAACACACTTCATAGATGGCATAAATATGTTACCTTTAAATGCTGAAAGTCAATGGGAATATGAAGGTGATGCTAAAAATGTATATATAAATAAATACTATTTCAAAGCTTATGATTCTAATTTTTTATTACCAACAATTGAAGTAAAACTTTTTGATAATAATATTTTAGTAGAGAGTAGAAAACTACTTCCTCCTAAGATAACTTTTTCAGAAATTGCAAAAGCTGATAATAGATTTTCTAATATAATTGCTAAAGAATTAAAAGTTTTAAATACTAAAGCAAAACAGTACACAAATAAAGAAGCCTTAGCTATTATTGATTTGCAAGGTAGTTTTTCAAACTTTGAAGACTTTTATATAAAAGGCTTTGATGAACAAGGTGTTACGTTAATTGAAGATAACTATCCTTCTCAACATATGATTTATTATGTAGTTATTCCTATTCATCAGAAATCAATTATTTTTAACTATTACAATACTGATTTAAAAAAATTAGAGAAAATAACTATACCTGTTAAGTTTGAAGAAGAACTTGTTAGTACTCAAACAGACTTAAATCCTAATAATTCTAGTTTTGAATTTTATAAAAAAGTTGCAATTGCAGTAATAGCAGTAGTATTCTTAGTTTTATTTATTTGGAAAAGATCATATATTTATTTGATTTTATTTTTAGTATTTGCAATTGCAAGTATGCTTTTTGCAATGCCAAATAAAAATATAAAATTAAAAGAGAATAGTGTAATTTATATTTTACCTACAAAGAATTCAACAATTTTCCAAAAAATGACAGATCAATCTTTAGTGGAAGAGATGAAAAGAAAAAATGGTTTTGTAAAAATCATGTTTAAAAGAGGTCAAGACAAATTCATTGGGTGGGTAAAGGAAGACGATGTTATCAAGAATTAGAGGAATAATTGTACTTATCCAATTTTCTATTACTGTTGCCATTGTCGTTGTCTCAATGTATCTTTTTAGAAGCAAAACCCATGAAATAATTAAAATTTGGATGAAAGTTCAAACTTATCTTTTAGGAATTAAACTAGAAATAGAAGGTGAGTTAGACGAGTCATGTGATATGGTTGTTATGAATCATCAAAGTCTATTAGATATTATCATAATGGAGCATATTCATAGTAGAAATTTAGCTTGGGTAGCTAAAAAAGAGATTACAGATTTATTCTTTTTTGGACATATAATTAAAGCTCCAAGAATGATCTCTATTGATAGAGAGAATAAAGCAGGAATAATCCACCTTTTAAAAGAAGCAAAAGATAGACTTTCAAAAGGGCGTCCTATTGCTATGTTTCCTGAGGGAACTAGAAGTGATGGAAAACAAATGCTTAAATTTAAAGCTGGAGCCCAAATACTTGCAAATAAATTAAATTTGAGAGTTCAACCAGCAATTATCTTGAACACAAGAGATATCTTAGATTCTCAATCACTTAAACAAAAACCAGGAGTTGTAAGAGTTAAATTTTTAAAACCAGTTCAAGCTCAAAAGGGAACTACTTGGTTTGAAGATTTAGAAAAACAAATGAACGAAGAGTTTGAAAAAGAGAAAAAAAGAAATGACTCTTAGTTGGCAAACTCTACTTGCAGTAGGATTAGGTGGCTTTTTAGGCGCAATTGCAAGGGCTTATACAGTTCATCTAACTAATAAACATTTTCCTGTAGATTTGCCAGTTGGAATATTACTTGTTAATGTTATTGGTAGTTTCATTATAGGATGCCTTTTCGCAGTTATTGCTCATAATATGATTTCTGATATCACTAAATCATTTATAGCTACAGGTTTTTTGGGAGCACTTACAACTTATTCAACATTTGCAATTGAAAGTTTTTTCTTGCTACAAAGCTCTTTTTTCCTTGGAATTACAAATATATTCTTAAATCTATTTGGCACAATTTTAGCCGCAGCAAGTGGCTATAAACTATTACATTTTCTAATTAAATAAATTTCTCAATAAATTAAAAAATTAATTAAGCATTTTATATGCATATTATGATTATAATTATCAATATCTTATTAAAGGAAATTTACTTTTTTTTATGAAAAAAATCAATTTAAAAGATTTAATAGAACTTGATGAAGAAATAAACCACCCTTTTTCAAGAAAAATCTCTGTATCAAATATTAAAAAAAAGTTTGGACGAGGTATTATAATAAAATATGATATTGGAAATGGTATAGCTATTTTTGCACGTAACTTTACTTTGAATGAAGATATTATATTAACTGAAGAGAGTGATATCCCTGGGGCATGTTTTATTTTCAATTTAGAAAATAATCTTACTTTTAACTACAAAGACAAAAAAGAGTATATTTTAAAAAAGAATCACTTTTTTATAGAACTTGCTTCAAATAAATTTTATTGTGAAATTCCTATAAAAAAAGATGAACCTTTTTTAACTATTTTTTTAGCTGTTAAAGACACACTTTTTTTAAAACTTGCATCTTCAATAGAAAATATTCATGATTATATGAATAAAGCCTTTTGTCAAAGTTATTATATTCTAGAAGGTTTAGAAATTGATACTTTACAACTTGAATTATTTAATGAGTTTAAAGATAAAACTTATTTTGAAGATATTTTAAAAAATATATATTTAGAATCTAAAACAACAAAGTTACTTCATTATAGTATTGAAAAAGTTAGTAAAAATTTGAATGCTCCTTTAGTAAACTTTAATAAGAATAGAATCTTATCTTTAGAAAGAGCAAAAGAGATGATTATGCAAAAATATGATGAAAAACTTTCAATAAAAGAAATTGCATATAAATCAGCAATAAATGAATGTTATTTAAAAAAAGATTTTAAAGAATATTTTGGAATGACAATTCATGAAATGCTTCAAAAAAGACGTTTAGAGATCTCTAAACAACTGCTACAAGAAGATTTTTGTGTAAAAGAAGTAGCTTTTAAAGTTGGTTATAAACACACAAGTAATTTTAGTAAAATTTTTAAAAAACAATTTAATATCTCTCCTGCAAAATATAAAAAACAATTTATATAAATAAAATTTCTTTTTGAACTAATTACTTTCCTTTTTTTGACACTTTATATATTGATAGTTATTATCATAAATGATATTGTTTTGCTCGTTTAATACAAGGAGTAAAAATGAAAAAGAATCTTTTTCAAAAACATCTATCTATCACTATTTCTACTTTATTATTTACAAGTACCGCATTACTTGCTGATGATGTAGAAAAAATTGATTCAGTTACAATTATAGGAAATGAATCATCAAATTATTTAAGCAAAGAAAAACTTTCATTAAATAGAACAAATATTAATATTGAAGATACTGCAAAATCAATTCAAGTATTTAATGAAGATTTTATTCAAGATGCTCAAATTCAAAATATTGAAGATATAATAAAGATGTCATCAAATACAGTTTACACAGGTGATACTGATGGAAAATCAACAAATATCTCAATGAGAGGATTTTCAGGAGTTCCTATTTTAATTGATGGTTTAATACTTACTAATAAAATAGCACATCCAGAAGTTTTTAATCTTCAATCAGTTGAAGTTCAAAAAGGTCCAGACTCATTACAATATGGACAATCAAGCCCAGGTGGATTAGTAAATTTAGTTACTAAAAAACCAGTTAAAGAAAACTTTACCAAAATAGAGTTTGCAGTAAATGATAATCCATCGTTTAGCCCAAAATTAGATATAGGTGGAAGTATAAATGAAGACAAGTCTTTATATTATAGATTAATTTCTGTTTTTGAACATGACAAAGGTTGGACAAATAGCAATACAGATACAAATAAAATATTTATTGCACCTTCTATTAGTTATGATATAAATGACAATAATACCTTCACATTTGTTTCTGAATATACTAAAGAAAAAACGCCAACAGGTTTTGGTAGTAATATAAATAGTAAAGGAGAATTTGTAGCTTCCCTTGAACATGTTACTTCTCATCCAGATGAAGAGTATGAAAAAACACAAAAGGTTTTAGGTTTTGACCTTGATAGTAGTTTCAATTTATGGAACTCAAATTTAAGATATAGGTATACTAATTTTGTAAGAGATTATGGGGATGTATATTTGCCTTTATTTTATAATGAAGCGACAAATGAAGTGACAAGATTTTCTGCTGATCAAAGAGGTGAGTTTGAAGAGCATGCTTTACAATATAGTTTAAATAAAGAGTTTACTATTTTTGGTAAAAAAAATAATCTTAGTTTAGGGGCTGATTATAATAAAGCATATTCTAAAGGAACTTCACGTATTGCTTTATCTTCACTATCTAATATAAATTTAGCAAATCCTACTTATGAAGATAAAATAAAATCAATTGATGAATTTAGTTCTGTTAGAGATATGTCAAGTGATAAAACATATGTTAAATCTTGGGGAATGTTTTTACAAGATAATATAGACTTAACAGATAACTTGATATTCAATACAGGACTAAGATATAGTGAATCAAAACCACAAAATGGAAAAAAAAGTGATGCTTTAACTCCGTCTTTTGGATTAGTTTATAAAATTACTCCTCAAACCTCAGTTTATACAAACTATTCAGAATCGTTTACTCCTAATAGTAAATTAGATAAAAGTAATAATATTTTAGATCCTGAAGAAGGAAAAGGTTATGAGCTTGGTATAAAACAAAAACTATTTAATGATAACTTTAATTTAACTGCTGCTTTATTTAGTATTGAAAAAGTAAATATAGCATTAAGTGATGACTCAACTATAGATACAAATGATTATGTTGCAAGTGGAAAACAAACAAGTAAAGGGCTTGAAATAGATTTAGTTGGTCAAATTACAGATAACTGGTCTTTAGTAGCATCTTATGGATATACAAAAACAGAAAATAAGGACAATAATAATTTAGAACTAAGAAATATTCCAAGTCATACTGCAAATATTTTTACTACATATAATCTTAGCTCATTTAACTTACCAAATTTTTATGTTGGAGGAGGGGCTAGATATTTAGGAAGTAGATATGCAGATGATGCAAATACAATTAAACTTGATTCGTCAATAATTTATAATGCCACAGTGGGTTATAAAAAATCTAACTGGAAAGTAAATTTAAGTATTCAAAATTTAACAGATGAGGAATATGTAGATGGTTCAGCGTCAGGTTCGACAAGCGATACAAGAGTTTATGTAGGAACACCAAGAACAATTATGGCAAATATTAGTTATAGCTTTTAATAAAATTTTATATGAGGATTTATTTGGTTAAATAACTTTATAATTTCCTCTATTTTATAAGTTTTAGCACTCATTTTTTTTAAGCTTCAAAAAGATATAATATCTGAAAATTATACATTAAGGATTGATAATGGGTATGCCAGGTGGAATGGAGTGGGTATTAATCGCTCTAGTAGTACTTTTACTTTTTGGTGGAAAGAAAATTCCAGAACTTGCAAAAGGTTTAGGTAGCGGTATTAAAAATTTCAAAAAAGCAGTTAAAGATGATGATGAAGAAGTAGCTTCAACTGATAAAAAAGAAGAAATTGAAAAAAAAGATGAAGAAGCTAAAGTTGAGTCAAAAAAAGACGAAACTAAAACAGTATAGTGTGAGTGAATATTGCAAAATATAGTTAAGAATCATATTGAAAGTATATTAGAAAAAGAGGTTGTTCTAGAAAAACCTAAGGATATATCTCTAGGTCACTTTGCAACACCAGTAGCTTTCTCTTTAGCAAAAGAGTATAGAAAATCTCCAATGATTATTGCAGAAGAGTTAGCTGCTAAATTTGCTGAGTCAAATCTATTTGAAAAAGTAGAATCTGTAAAGGGATTTATTAATTTTACTCTATCAAAAAGTTTTTTAGAAGAAGAATCAAATAAAGCATTAACTTCAAAAGATGATTTTGCTAAAGGTGAATCTCAAAATGAAAAAATACTTTTAGAGTATGTAAGTGCAAATCCTACTGGACCACTTCATATTGGACATGCACGAGGTGCAATTGCTGGAGATGCTCTAGCAAGAATAGGAAAGCATCTTGGATATGATATTACTACTGAGTACTATGTAAATGATGCAGGTGCTCAAATGGATTTATTAGGTCTTTCTTTAGCTTTAGCAGGTCAAGAAAGTATCTTAAAGAAAGAAGTTGAATATCCTGAAAAATACTATAGAGGTGATTATCTTTTTGATATAGCAAAAGAAGTAGAGCAAGAATTAGGAACTGAAATCTTTAATGATGAATCAAGACAGATGGAACTAGCACTTTTTGCAAAAGAAAGAGTTCTTGAGCTTATAAAAAAAGATATGGCTGATTTAGGTATTGTATTTGATAACTATGTTAGTGAAAAATCTCTTTACTCATCTTGGGATAGTACAAAAGAAGTATTAGAGAAAAATGGTTCACTTTATGAAAAAGATGACAAACTATGGATTAAATCTTCAGAATTAGGGGATGATGTTGATAGAGTTGTAGTAAGAGACAATGGAATTCCTACATATTTAGCTGGGGATATTATCTACCATAAAAATAAATATGATAGAAATTATGACAGATATATCAATATCTGGGGTGCTGATCATCATGGTTATATTGCAAGGGTTAAAGCAGCTATTAAATTTTTAGGATATGAACCAGAAAAATTAGAAGTATTACTTGCTCAAATGGTTCAATTATTAAAAGGTGGCGAGCCTTATAAAATGAGTAAAAGAGCTGGAAATGTTATTCTTATGTCTGATATTGTAGAAGAAATAGGAAGTGATGCTTTAAGATTTGTATTCTTAACTAAAAAAAGTGATACCCATTTAGATTTTGATATAGATAAATTAAAAAATCAAGATAGTTCAAATCCTATATTTTATATTAATTATGCATATGCAAGAATTAATCAAGTTTTCAAAAAAGCTAATAAAAGTTTTGAAGATGTGTCAAATATCTCTTATGAAGATTTAAATGCAGATTCATTAAACTTAGTTTATGAGTCTTTACTGTTACCAACAGTTTTAAGTGAAGCTTTTGCAAAAAGAGATATGCAAAAAGTAACTGATTATCTATACTCTTTAGCTTCATCAGTTCATAGATTTTATAATGATCATAAAATAGTAGGTAATGAAAGAGAAGATGAAATCTTAAAAGTATTAAGTCTGTGTTCTCTTACTATTAAAACAACATTAAATTTATTAGGAATAAGGCCTAAGGAGACAATGTAAAATGAAATGGTTTATTATTATATTTGTTATAATTGTTGGTGTTGCGATACTTACTGATAACATGGGTGGAGCAAGGGATGCAACATCAAATTATAATAAACTTTTAACAGGTAGGGGTTGATTCTAAAAAAGGGAAGATATTAAATAATCTTCCCTTTTTTTATTTACTAGCTTTTATTTCAGCTAAGAACTCTTCTAAAGAGTACTTTTCTCTAGCTTTTTCACTCATAAGATTTATAAACATATCTCCTAGATCACAGATTGTCCAATCATCATTTTCATCAACTCTTAAAAACTCTTCACCAAGTGGTTTTAATTCTGTTTTTAAGTGGTTTAATAAAGCAAAGGCATGTTTTGTATTTAATGATGTTGCAATTACAACAAAATCAACAATATAATCTTTTCCTGTAAGGTCAATTATTTCTACATTTTCTGCTTTTTTGTCAACTAATACGTTTTTGATTGTTTCTATTCTTTTATTCAAACTTTACCTCTTTTTTTCCAAATTTTTTTTATTTCCCCTCTAATTCTTTTAGGAATATAGGAGATTTTAAAAGTGTTTCTAAGTTCAGTAGAACTTATTTTTATGTTTACTTTTAACCTTTTAACTTCATCATTAATTTCATATTTATAGCCATCTCTTGTTACGACAACTAATGTCACAAGCTCTTTAATTTCTTTGTAGCTATCCCAAAGATGAAAGGTCTTATAGTTATCTGCACCTATGATTAAATATATTTTTGAAGGCTTATACTTCTTTTTTATATATTTAATAGTTTCAATCGAATAAACCGCTCTTTCTTGTTTGATTTCATATTTTGATACCTTTATGTTATCAAATTTTGAAAACAGTTTTTTTAAAAGTTTAAATCGTGTTTTTGCATCTAAAAATGATTTTACTTTAAGAGGATTTAAAAAAGCTGGCACAACAATTAAAAGGTCAATATCAAGTTTTTTGATTGCCTTTTTTATAATGGTTTGGTGGCCTATATGAGGTGGGTCAAAACTACCCCCAAAAATAGCAATTTGCACCTAATTTTTTCCTTTGATTTATGATTAAATATTATTATAGCAACTTTTGGATAAAATATCTACCAAATTAATATTAGTAAAAGGGTTAAAATGGCTGTTAAAGTTGCAATTAATGGTTTTGGAAGAATCGGAAGATGTGTAGCAAGAATTATTGCTCAAAGAAATGATATTGAATTAGTAGCAATTAATGATACTGCTACACCAGAGATGTTAGAATATATTACTAAATATGATACTGTACATGGAACTTTTGATGGAGAAGTGAAAGTTGAAAATGGTTTCTTAAAAATGGGAAACATTAATGCAAAAGTTTATTCTACAAGAGATGCAAAAGAATTAACTTTTACTAAAGAGTGCGGTGCAGATGTTGTTTTAGAGTGTACGGGTGCATATCTTACTCAAGAATCTTGTCAAGTTCACATTGATAATGGAGCTAAAAAAGTTGTTATGTCTGCTCCTGCAAAAGATAATACTCCTACTTTTGTAATGGGTGTTAATAACAATGATTATGAAGGTCAAGCAATTATTTCTAATGCTTCATGTACTACAAACTGTTTAGGTCCTGTTGCTAAAATTATTGATGATGCTTTTGGAATTGAAAAAGGTTTAATGACTACAATTCACTCATATACAAATGATCAAAATATCTTAGATGTGAAACACAAAAAAGATAAAAGAAGAGCAAGAGCAGGGGCACAAAATATGATCCCAACAACTACAGGTGCTGCAAAAGCAATGAAGTTAATTATGCCTCAATTAGATGGAAAATTACATGGTCAATCTGTAAGAGTACCAACTCCAAATGTTTCTATGGTAGATGTTAACTTTGTTATTAATGCAAAAACTACAAAAGAAGAAGTAAATGCTTTATTTGAAGAAAAAGCAAAAGAGTTAGCAGGAATTGTAGCAGTTGATAACGAAATGTTAGTATCTTCAGATTTAGTTGGTAATACAAATTCAACAATTATTGCAAGTGATTTAACACAAGTTATTGGTGATGATATGATTAAAGTTATGACTTGGTATGACAATGAGTGGGGTTACTCGTCAAGACTTGTTGACATGGCAATTTTTGTTGCAAATAAATAAGGGAAATGATGAAACTACAAGAGATTAGAAATATTGATATAGATGGAAAAAAAGTATTTATTAGATGTGATTTTAATGTTCCAATGGATGAATATAACAATATCACAGATGATAGAAGAATTAGATCAGCATTAAATACTATTAGATATTGTATTGATAGGGATTGTTCAATTATATTAGCATCTCATTTTGGAAGACCAAAAGATGAAAATGACGAAAAATATTCATTAAAGCCAGTAGCGAAAAGACTACATACTCTTTTAAAACAAGAGATAAAAATGGCCAAAAATGTAGTTGAAGATGATACTCTTGAGTTAGCAAAAAATTTAAAAGCTGGTGAAATCTTATTATTAGAAAATTTAAGATATCACCCAGGTGAAAAGAAAAATGATGAAGAGTTTGCAAAAAAACTTGCTTCAATGGTGGATGTTTATATAAATGATGCCTTTGGAGTATCTCATAGAGCTCATGCTTCTGTCGAAGCTATTACAAAATATTTTGATATGAAAGAAAAAGCAGCAGGGTTTTTATTAGCAAAAGAGATTAAATTTTTCCACCATATTGTAAATGATCCTAAAAGACCATTTGTATCTGTAGTTGGAGGTTCGAAAGTTTCTGGGAAACTAGAAGCTTTAAATAACCTAGTTCCAAAAGTAGATAAAATCTTAATTGGTGGGGGAATGGCATTTACATTCTTAAAAGCTTTAGGACATGAAATTGGAAACTCTTTAGTTGAAGAAGATTTAATACCTGAAGCATTAAATATTATGGAAAAAGCTAGAAAACTTGGAGTAAAACTTTATCTTCCTGTTGATATTGTTGCAGCAGAAGCTTTTGATTCAGAAGCTATTGCAAAACATGTAACAATTCAGGAAATCCCTAAAAATTGGATGGGATTAGATATTGGACCTGCAACTGCTCAAATGTTTAAATTAGCCCTATCTGATGCAAATACAATTTTATGGAATGGACCAATGGGTGTCTATGAAATGGAAAAGTTTGCAAAAGGAAGTACTAGATTATCTCACACTATTGCACAGTCATTTGCAACTACTGTAGTTGGTGGTGGAGATACAGCAGATTTAGTAAGAGTTACTGGTGATGAAGATGATATGACATTTATTTCAACTGGTGGAGGAGCTTCTTTAGAGTTAATAGAAGGAAAAATTTTACCAGGTGTTAAAGCACTTGTAATCGAAGAGTAAACAAGTACAACTCGTTGTACTCTTTAGAATTTTCTCAAAGAGAGTCTAAAGACAAGCCCACTTTTAAAAGGATTTTATATCCTTTGTGAAAAAGTAGACATAAAGATAAGGAATAAACTTGATAATTGCATCAAATTTTAAAACAAACCATACAAGAAAATCAACAGCAGCTTTTATTGAAGAGATTAACTCTTTTTTAGAAAAAGAAAATATTTCTAATGATGTTTATGTTTTCCCAACAGCAACATCATTAGATGAGTTTAATACAGTTTCAAACTTAACTCTTGGCGCTCAAAATGCTTATGCTACACAAAAGGGTTCATATACAGGTGAAATAGGAACTGAACAACTTGATGAGTTTGGTATTAAAACAATTTTAATTGGACATAGTGAAAGAAGACATATTTTAGGTGAGTCTCAAGAAGAGATTACTAAAAAATTTAATTTTTATAAAAGTGAAGGATATACAATAGTTTATTGTATAGGAGAACCTTTAGAAGTTAAAGAACAAGGTATTGAGAAAACTTTAGAATATCTTTATGAGCAGTTTGATGGAATTGATACAAATTATGAAAATCTGATTTTAGCATATGAACCTGTTTGGGCTATAGGAACAGGTGTTACTGCAACTAATGATGATATTAAAGCAGTTCATTCTGCAATTAAACAAAAAATCTCTAAACCTTTACTTTATGGTGGAAGTGTTAAAGTAGCAAATGTAAGAGAAATTTGTTCTCTTGATGGTGTTGATGGAGCACTGATTGGAACTGCTTCTTGGGTTGTAGAGGATTTTAAACAAATTATAGAAAATACAAAGGATTTATAATGATAATGAAGGGAAAAAAAGGTGTAATTTTAGGAGTTGCAAATAGTAAGTCTATTGCTTATGGTATTGCAAAAGCTTGTGCAGAACAAGGGGCCCAAATTGCATTTACATATTTAAATGATTCTTTAAAGAAAAGAGTTGAACCAATCGCAGCAGAGTTTGGAAGTGCTGATTATGTATATCCATGTGATGTATCAAAGCCTGAAGAAATCAAAGCTTTAAAAGAATCAATTGAAAAAGATATGGGTCAAATTGACTTTATTGTTCACTCTATTGCATTTGCTCCAAAAGAGGGACTTTCAGGAAGATTCATGGATATATCTAAAGAAGCATTTGATGTTGCAATGGATATTTCAGTTTATTCTTTAATTGAAGTTACAAGGGAATTAAAACCTTTATTATCTAATAATTCATCAATATTAACATTAAGTTATTATGGAGGAGTAAAATATATTCCAAATTATAACTTAATGGGTGTAGCAAAAGCTGCATTAGAAATGACTACGAAATATTTAGCAGAAGATTTAGGTCAAGATGGAATTAGAGTAAATGCTATTTCAGCAGGTCCTATAAAAACTTTAGCAGCAGCTGGAATTGGTGACTTTAGATTCATGCTTAAGTGGAATGAAGCACACTCTCCACTTAAAAAGAATGTAACTATTGATGAAGTAGGAAACTCAGGTATGTATTTACTTTCTGATTTAAGTAGTGCAGTTACTGGTGAAATTCATTATGTTGATTCAGGATTCAATATTATGGGAATGCCAGCAGTTGAGTTTGATGAAAAAGGGAAGCCTTCAATTGCATGGAATGGAACTGATAAATAATTCTTCATCTTTTTGAAGAACTCTGCGTTGAAAGAAAAAATTTAGACAGTCACTTACAGCAGTAAGCTCCTGCCTAAATTTTATCTTCCGCCTTGTTTTCTCCTAAAAATATGAATTTTATTTATCAGTTAAAGATATTAAAATTTTATTTAGAATTTAAAGAGTTTTAAATTAAATTTTTAAAGAGTATAGGAAGATTATGAATATAGATTTTAAACAATTAGCAAATAAATATCAAACACCTTATTATGTATATGATTTTGATTATATTACAGGTCAATACAACGAATTAAAAACTGCATTTAAAGCAAGAAAATCTTTACTTGCTTATGCTGTAAAAGCAAACTCAAACTTAAGCGTTATAAAACATTTAGCCGATCTTGGTGCTGGAGCAGATTGTGTTTCTATTGGAGAAGTTAAAAGAGCTTTAAAAGTAGGAATTCAACCATATAAAATCATTTTTTCTGGTGTTGGAAAAATTGATTCTGAAATAAAAGAAGCATTAGAACTTGGTATTTTAATGATAAATGTGGAAAGTTCAGCGGAGCTTAATAGGGTTGAATCTATTGCAAAAGAGTTAGAAAAAGTTGCAAGAATTTCTATTAGAGTTAATCCCAATATTGACCCTCAAACTCATCCATATATTTCAACTGGATTACATGAAAACAAGTTTGGAGTTGATATTGATACTGCAAAAAGAATGTATATTCAATGTAAAAACTCTGAAAACCTTGACCCAACAGGAATTCACTTACATATTGGTTCTCAGTTAACTCAATTAGAACCAATAAAAGAGTCTGTAAAAATTGTTGCAGATTTAGTAAGAAATCTTGAAGCATTGAAAATTGATTTATCATTCTTTGATGTTGGTGGTGGACTTGGAATTATTTATGATGATGAAAAACTAATTGATACAAATGAGTATGCACAATCTATTTTAGAGTGTTTATTTGGTTTAGATATTACAGTTGTTTGCGAACCAGGAAGATTTTTAGTAGGAAACTCAGGAGTTTTTGTATCTAAAGTATTATATGAAAAAGTAAATGGTGAAAAAAGATTTGTAATTGTTGATGGTGCTATGAATGACTTAATTAGACCAAGTTTATATAATGCATATCATAAGATTGAAGTATTAAACGATAATAAAGAGTTTAGCGATTGTAATTTAGTTGGTCCTGTTTGTGAAAGTGGTGATTTCTTTGCAAAAAATATAGAGTTACCAAAAACAGAACATAATGATTTAGTAGCTATTTATTCAGCTGGTGCATACTGCTTTACAATGGCAAGTAATTATAATACTAGAGGAAGAGTTGCTGAAATTGCAGTAGAAAATGGGCAAGATAGATTAATTAGAAAAAGAGAAACTTTTGAAGATATAATTGCTTTAGAAGAGGAATACCTAAAATAAAAGGCAAATGATGAGTGAAGTTGGTTTAAAAGAACTTAGAGATAAGTTAGATTCTATTGATGATACACTATTAGAACTTGTTAATGAAAGAATGGAACTTGTTCATCAAGTAGGGCTTTTGAAAGCTCAAAGTGGGGGAGCAATTTATAGACCTGAAAGAGAAAAAGCTATTATAGATAGGCTTGAATCTTTAAATAAAGGAAAACTAAATAGAGCTGCAATCGAAGCACTGTTTTTAGAGATTTTTGCAATTTCTAGAAATATTGAACTACCAGAAAATGTAGCATACTTAGGACCTGAAGGAAGTTTTACTCATCAAGCAGCCGAAGGAAGATTTGGTGCTATGAGTTCGTATGTATCAATTTCTTCAATAAAAGGTATTTTTAGAGAAGTAGATACTAAAAAAGCAAAATTTGGTGTGGTTCCAATTGAAAACTCTTCAAATGGAATAGTTACAGATACAATTAATTGTTTAAAAAAGTATAATTTAAAGATTGTTGCAGAAGTTGTTCTTGATATTCATCATACCTTAGCTTCAACTTGTGATAAAATTGAGAATATCAAAAGAATTTATTCAAAAGATATTGCCTTTGAACAATGTAGAAAGTTTTTAACAAATTTTGGACTTGATGAAGTAGAATTAATACCAATTGAATCAACAACAAAAGCTGCAAAATTAGCAGCAAATGAACCATATAGTGCAGCTATTTGTCCCCATGTTGGTGCAAAATTACATAACTTACCAATTTTATTTGAAAATATTGAAGATAAAGACAATAATAAAACTAGATTCTTTATTATAAGTGATTTTGAAAATGCTCAAAGTGGAAATGATAAAACATCTATTTTAGTTGAGTTCCCAGATAGACAAGGTGCCCTTGTAGAATTTTTGACAGACTTTAATAATTCAGGAATCAATTTAACTAAAATTAAATCTCATATTGTTGAAGGTAATTCAATCTTTTTTATAGATTTTGATGGACATCAGCTAGATGATAATGTTAAAGATGTATTAGAAAAACATAAGGATACAGTAAAAATATTAGGTTCTTATGTTAAAGAGATAAAAGATATTTAAATAAAAATAATACTATAGAACCTTAGACAGGCTCTTTTGAGGAATAAAAATGAATTTTAATAAAACATTAGACAATTGTAAAATTTATGAAGCAGGAAAACCAATTGAATTAGTAGTAAGAGATTATGGTGTTGATACAAAAGATATTGTAAAACTTGCTTCTAATGAGAATCCTTATGGTACATCTCCTAAAGTGGCAGAAAAAATAGCTTCAATTTCTAAGAATATGTTTATGTATCCTGATGATTCAATGTATGAATTAAAAGAGGCATTGGCGAAGAAGTTTAGTGTAACAAGTGAAAATATTATTATTGGTGCAGGTAGTGACCAAGTAATAGATTTCTTGGTTAAAGCAAAGTGTAATGAAAATTCAAAAATACTTATGGCAAAAACTACTTTTGCAATGTATGAAATTTATGGTAGGCAAGCTGGTGCTCAAATTATTAGAACCAAAGACGATGAACACAATTTAGCACAATTTGAAGAATTATACAAAAGTGAAGGTGCTGATATTATCTTCTTATGCTTACCAAACAATCCTCTAGGTGAATGTCTAGACAAAGAAGATGTTTACTCTTTTCTTTCAAAAGTAGATAAAGATACATTAGTTGTAGTTGATGCAGCTTATATTGAGTATGCAGCATTTAAAGATAGTAAAAAAGCTATTGATGCTTCTGAATTAATTGAAAAATTTCCAAATGTAGTATATACAGGAACTTTTTCTAAAGCTTATGCATTAGGTGGTATGAGAGTTGGGTATGGTATTGGACAAAAAAATATTATAAGAACAATGTATAAATTAAGACCACCATTTAACATCACTACTTTATCTCTTGCATCAGCTATTGAAGCTTTAAAAGATGAAGCTTTTGTACAAGAGTGCATTAAGTTAAACTTTGAAGAGATGAAAAGATATGAAGAGTATGCAAAAGAAAAAGGCTTTGATTATATAGAAAGTTATACAAACTTTATTACTATAAAATTTGATAGTAATTATTTATCTTCTGAAGTTGCTCAAAAACTCCTTGAAAGAGGAATTATTATTAGAGACTTGACAGGTTATGGATTAAATGCTATAAGAATTACAATAGGTAGTAAAGAACAAAATACAAAAGTATTTAAAGTACTTGATGAAGTATTAGAAGATTTAAAAAAAGTAGAGAACTTATAAAATATTATGGAATTAGAAGACAAAAGTTTAGAGCAATTAGAACAAGTCTGTTTTGACATTAGAGAAAGAATAATTGATGTTGTATCAAGAAAAGGTGGGCACTTTTCATCAACTTTGGGTGCAGTTGAATTAACTGTGGCTATGCATAAGGTTTTTGATGTAAAAAAAGATCCATTTATTTATGATGTATCACATCAGTGCTATGCTCATAAACTTTTAAATGGAAGATGGGAAGAGTTTGAAACAATTAGACAATATAATGGCTTAAGTGGTTTTACAAAACCTAAAGAAAATGAAGCCGATTATTTTGTGGCAGGGCATAGTTCTACATCTATCTCTCTTGCAGTTGGTGCAGCAAAAGCAATAAAATTAAGAAATGAACAAAGAACACCAGTTGTTATGATTGGCGATGGTTCTATGACTGCTGGAATGGTTTATGAAGCCTTAAATGAGCTTGGTGATTTAAAACTTCCAGTTGTGATTATTTTAAATGACAATGAAATGTCAATTGCAAAACCAATTGGAGCAATTTCAAAATATCTTTCAAAATTGCTTGCAGGAAAATATTATCAAAACTTTAAAACAAAAGTAGATTCTTTTATTAAAAAAAATATGCCAGAAGGAACAACTTATATTGCCAAAAGAATGGAAGAAGCAATGAAGTTAATTACTCCTGGAATAATATTTGAAGAGATGGGAATTGATTATATAGGTCCAATTGATGGACATGATTTACAAGAAGTAATTGAAACTTTAGAAATTGCAAAAAGTATGAATAAGCCAGTTATTGTTCATGCCAGAACAGTTAAAGGTAAAGGTTACAAAATAGCTGAGGGTCAACTAGAACATTGGCATGGTGTTGGTCCATTTAATGTAGAAGATGGAGAATTTACTAAAAAGTCTTCTAGTAAAGCTGCTACAGCAGTATTTGCTGATGCTTTAATTGATTTGGCCACAAAACATGAAAATGTAGTTGGAATAACTGCTGCAATGCCAAGTGGAACAGGTATAGATAAACTTATTGAAAAGTTCCCTGATAGATTTTGGGATGTAGCAATTGCAGAACAACACGCAGTTACATCAATGGCTGCGATGGCAAAAGAAGGGTTTAAACCTTTTATTACTATTTATTCAACATTTTTACAAAGAGGTTTTGATCAGATTATTCATGATGTTTGTTTAATGAATCTTCCTGTTGTTTTTGCTATTGATAGAGCAGGGATTGTTGGAAATGATGGAGAAACACATCAAGGTGCTTTTGATATTTCATATTTAAGATTTATTCCAAATATGATCCTTTGTGCTCCAAGGGATAATGAGACATTAGGTTACTCTTTAGAATTTGCCTATGAAGCAAAAGGACCTTGCGCTATTAGATATCCAAGGGGAGCTTTTGGGGAAGTTGATTTTGCTTCTAGTAAGTTTGAACTTGGAAAGGCTGAACTACTTAAAGAAGGAGCTTCAAATAAACTATTTATTGGTTATGGAGCTGGTGTTTCAAGAGCCTGTCAAACTGAGAAACTTCATGAAGAAGATATTGCAATTTTAGACTTAAGATTTGTAAAACCTTTAGATGAAACTTTATTAAAAGAGTTATCTAGTAAATATGATGACTGGTATGTATTCTCTGATTCACAAAAGCAAGGTGGAGTTGCAAGTGCAATTTTAGAGTTTGCAAATAAAGAAAAGCTTTGTGTTAACATCACTTCTTTTGAGTATGAAGATGAGTTTATTCAACATGGAGATACAAAAGTAGTTGAAGAAGGATTAGGGTTACATCCTTCTCAATTAGTAGAAAAGATTAAATAATTTAATCATTTCACGCAAGAGGATCTTCTCCTCTTTCCCAAGAACCTAGATACTTTTCTATTAAATGAAAGTCTTCTCCTTTATGTTCTGTAAAAGTTATATATTGATTTTCATTTTCTACATTAAAATTTCTATTTACAATATCCATAAATCTTAGAGCTAATTCTCTTCTTTGTTCTATTGTTCTACCTTCTCTAATATCAAGATTCATCAAACAAATAGTGTCTTCAGTATTTGCCCGTCCAATTGTTAAATTGTACTTCTCATACTCTCTTATAGATATAGCTATATGATCAGTACCTGTATCCATCACTTCACTAAAACAAGTTCTAATTTCTTTTGCAAAATTTTTTTTATTCTCTTGTGATACTTTTTGATTTATTTCAAATTGTAAATGTGGCATTTTAAATCCTTTTTGTCTAATCTTAATCTATAAATTGTAACAGTTTTTCGGCACATAAGCCCATAGCTGTACTTTCATATCCCTTTACATTTTTGATATAGGGTTTACAAAAGCCTTCAACCATAATAGCACCAGCTTTTCCAAAACATTCACCAGAAGCAATATATTCTTCCATATGTTTTTCATCAAATTTTTTAAACTCATATGTTGTAATAGAAATATCAATCACCTCTTTTTTCTTTGATTTATAAATCATACATGTTATAACTGATGTTTCACTTCCACTTTGAAGTTCTAACATTCTTTTAGCATCTTTTTCATCTTTTGCTTTTCTAAGAAGTTTACCTTTTGAAGTAACGACTGAGTCAGACACAAGTAATGGCATCTCTTCTATTCCATATTTTTTGTATAGTTCGTTAAATTTGCCCTTTGTAGCTTCATAACAAAAAGATTTAGGATTTGTAGTTAGTATTGTATCTTCATCAAAATCTCCACCATTTTGAATAAAGTCTATTTTGAAGTTTCTTAAAATAAGTGCTCTTGTAGGAGAGTTTGAACCAAGTCTAAGCAAGCTAAAATCCTTTTTATTTGTATTGTATGAAGTAGTATATAATATTGATACTTTAACTTGTTTTTACTATTAATTAGTAATAATAATAAAAATTACACTTTGGATATTTTACAATGAAACATATCATATTGTTAGTATTAATTGTTTTTGGAACATTATTTGCTCAAGATGAGTCTAAGAAAGCTACTACTGTTGAAACTTCTAATGAATTTATTTTAGCTAAAACACACTATAAAGTAGGAGATTATACACAATCATATTTTGATTTTAAAAAGCTCTTTTTAAAATATAGTGATAATGTACAAGTTAATTATTACTTAGCAATGAGTGCTACTAAACTAAAGCTTTATGATGAGGCTACGGCTGCATTTGAGAGAGTATTGATTGTTGCACCAGAATATCATCGTGCAAGATTAGAGTATGCTCGTGTTCAATATATTTTAGGTTTTAAAGAAGAGGCTAAAAAAGAGTTCTTAAAAGTTGCTCAATATCCTATTCCTATAAATGTTCGAAAAAATATTGAAATGTATTTATCAAAAATTGATAGTTTGGAAAATAACTCAACCTTTATCTCTTTGGGGTTTGGTTATATGTATGATGATAATATTAACAATGGTATAGAATATGATTCTTATAATTTACCTGGATTTTTTAATTTAGAACTTAATGGAGAAGAACCACAATCTAGTACATCTTTTTTGACTTTTTTTCAAGTAGATCATATTCAAAGCCTTAGTAAAAACTCTCCATGGAGTATTAAACATACAGGAGTTATGCTTTACAAAAATCAAACTGAAAATGATTTTTATAACTTCAGTTATTATGCTTACACTCCTACACTTTTTTATAATGATGTAAAAAATAAAAGTGAATATTCATTGCAAGTTGGTATGGAAAAAATTTACCCTGGGGATAGGGTTGATTTTACAGTTTACTCTATTGAACCAAAATATCGTTTGCTTCTTAATAAAAATACTATAGTATCTACTTATTTAAAATACAATGAATTTCATTATGAAGAGCAAGTTGATAAAAATAAAAGTTATAGTAAAAAGGTAATAGGTGGTTCAATAAAATACAAAGATTTTCAATACATTTTACAATTTGAAAAAGATGATAGAGATTTTGGAGATCGTACGGATTTAAATAAAAATATTGTAAGTAATACTTTTTTATATCAATACAAGATTGAGCCATCACTTTTTTTAAATTTAAAATATGAACATAAACAAACAAGGTACAATGATAAAGATGTTTTTTTTGATAACAATAGAAAAGATAATACCAATGTTTATAGTGCTGGATTAACAAAAATTATCAATAAAAAAGATTTCCTTACTTTTAATTATACTAAAACAGATAATAGTACTAATCAAGAGGCTTATGACTACAATAAAAATGCTGTATCAATGAACTATACATGGAGGTTCAAACTATGAAAAAAATAGCTTTAATTTTCTTAACCTTATCGACTCTTCTTTTTGCAGAAGTTGCTAAAGTAGTTGCTCTTAAAGGAGAGGCTTATATTAAAAGAGGTGATTCTAATATTATATTAAAACTAAATTCTCTTTTAGAAAAAAATGACATCATAAAAACCAAAGAAAGTACTAAATTACAACTTCTTTTTAAAGATGAAACGATTATCACAATTGGTAAAAACTCAACTCTTGCAGTTAATGATTATATTTTTGATGAACAAAAAAAAGAGTATAAAGCAGAGTTTGGTCTTTTAAAAGGTACTTTTAGAACTATTACAGGAAAAATTGGAAAAATTGCTCCTGATAAGTTTAAACTTAAATCAAAAGCATCTTCAATTGGTATTAGAGGAACTCAAATTTTAAGTAATATGGAAATCTCTGGGGATACAATTTTCTGTACAGAAGGAACAATTACTATTGTTTCAAATTTTACAGGTGAAACTATTACTATTAATGCTGGTCAATATGTTACGGTAAAAGAAGGTGAACCAATGAGTGTTCAAGATTTTGATTCAAAAACTATTCAAGAAACTGACAAAGAAACTAAATTTTTAAATGATGAAGAAAAAGAGAGTGCACTTAATAAATTTGGAGTTGAACTTATTTCAGCCCAAGAAAATAATGAACCTGAAAATCCTTTTAATCCTGAATCACCAAGAAAACCCCATAAAGTAGATCCAACTAATGATATAGATACTACTAATGTACTTATTGGAGAGGTATTAGAGTTTGATTCAAATAACTATAGTAAAGGAACACTTAATAAGGAATCATCAAATTTAAGTAGTGGAAATAATTACTCTTATAATTTAACACTTAATAACCTTTCTAAAAATTTTGATAAGGATGGTTCATATAGTGGAACTCTCTCATCAAGGGGACAGTTTTTATATGATGGAAACATTCATACTTTTAAAAATGGTACTTATACATCAACAAAAGACTCTCTTGTTTCTTCTACACCTGCTTATGATACAGATGATTATGTACAATGGGGAGAGTGGAATGCAACGACTGAGTATAATAGTGAAGAAATAACTTTATCAGGTTATTGGCTTACAGGAATACAAACTCCAAGTTCAGAGATTGAATCTTTAATTAGTAGCAATGCAAATTATAGTTATTCTGGTTATGCTTTAGGTCAATCAAGTGTTAATGATATTATTAATGTTAATAATAGTACTGTAACTTTTGATATTGATTTTGGTGGTAAATCACTCACGGGAAGATTTAATTTAGGATCATTTTCTACAGATGTTTCAGGAACATTATCTTCTTCTGGATTCTCTTTTACACCTACAACAGGTACAATAACAGGAGAAGGTTCTGGTAAATTCTTTGGTCCAAATGCTAAATCAGTAGGTGGAAATTTCAAATTTGATGGAAATGCAACTTATACTGGAGTATTCAAAGCTACTAGATAATCCTCCTTTACTTTTTTATTATTTACACAAACATCACTAACTTTTTTAGTGGTGTTTAAAAATACTTGTTAAAATAAAATATTAGGAGTTATTATGAATATAGTTGTAATAGGTGCAGGTGGAATAGGAGCTTTTTATGGGATGATTTTGCATAATATTGGTTGTGATGTTAAGTTTGTAGCAAGAGGTAAAAACTTAGAATATTTAAAAAATAATGAAATCAAATTAATCCATCCAGACTATATTATTGAAGATAAAATAAAAACTCTTAGTATTGAAGAATTATTAAAAGAAAATCCTGAAAGTATAGATGTTATTTTTATTGCTACAAAATCAATGAGTACTGAAACTATTTCTACATCTTTAGGTTTTTGGGTAAAAAAGGCTAAAAAAATACCTTATTATATCTCTTTACAAAATGGTGTGGAAAATGAAGATATTATGACTAAGTATTATCCAAAAGAGTATATTATAGGTGGTCTTACAAGGCTTATTGCAGCTCATACAATATCCTTAGGTCTCATTGATTCAACAGGAGAAGTTCAAACTCTAATAGGTGCAGTTTATCCTAATGAAGATAATCAAAAGTTTTTAGATAAGCTAAAAGCTTTGTTAGATAAAACACCAACTAAAACTATACTTTGTGAAGATATTAAAAAAGAACTTTGGAATAAACTTATAATAAATAATGGTGTAAATGCAATATGTGCCTTACTTCAAGAGTATTCAGGAGTTTTAATTAGAGATGAAAAAGTATCTAAAATAATTCATGCTCTTATGAGTGAAGCAGCACTTGCCTCAAATGCAGTTGGAGTTAATTTAACTCAAAAAGATGCAAACAAAATGTTTGAGCTTATGACAAATTTTGAATCAATTAAACCTTCAATGTGGGTTGATACAGAACACAATAGAGATTTAGAGTTAGATGAGATTTGTGGAGTAGTTATTAAAAACTGTGAAAAACAAGGACTTGATGCTCCATACACAAGAAGTGTATCAACTATTTTAGAAATTTTATATAACAAACAAAGAAGAAAATAATAGTGCAATATTTAAGTGGTTTTTTAATCTTTTTATCTTTTGTATTTACAATAGCAGCATATTTTTTTAATGAAAAATTAGTATTTATTGGTGGAACTATAGCTTGGATAGCATTAATTATACTTTTTAAAAATGTAAATGGAAAGTCACTTTTATATAAATTACTTTTATTAAGTATTATTGCTTTTATTTACTCTTTTTATAATAGTTTTAATATTGATTTTGTAAAAGCAGTAAGTGTAAACCAATATCTTTTGACACTTCTTATTGGTGTTGGTTTCTTAAGACTTATAGCAACACCAAAAGTAAAAGCTATTAAATCTTTGCCAAAGGGCAAAAAAAGTTTTTTTAAAACCTATTTAGGGGTTCATCTTTTTGGTTCTGTTATAAATCTTTCTTCTTTAATTATAGTTGCAGATAAACTATATAAAAAAGCAAAATTAACAAAACTACAAGTAATTACATTAACAAGAGCTTTTTCATCTGATGCTTATTGGTCTCCTTTTTTTGTAGCCTTTGCAGCAGCTATTACGTATGCTCCAAATCTTTCATCTTCTATTATCTTAACTTTGGGTTTAATTTTAGCATTTTTATCTTTTTTAGTAACATTTCTTGAGATTAAAAATGAACCACTACTTGAAGAATTTAGAGGATATCCAATGGAGTTTGAAACATTGTATTTACCCCTTTCATTAGCACTTTTAGTTCTTGGTACACATCACTATTTCCCTGAACTTAAAGTTATTTTACTTATATCTATTTTCTCATTATTTCTTGCTATTTTTATTTTACCATTAAAGTTTGGATTGAAAAAAAGTATTGAAAAACTAGCAGAACATATAAATTGTGAACTTCCTAAGATGAAAAATGAGATAGCTTTGTTTTTAATAGCAGGAATGTTTGGAGTTAGTGTTAGTTCTGTTTTATTAGGATTAAACTTATCTTTACCCTTTGAGCAGTTAAATGGGCTTTATGCTTCACTTATTTTATTAGTATTTATACTTTTATCTTTTGTTGGAATTCATCCTGTTATTTCTATTGCAGTTTTAGGAAATTGGAGTGAACAATTAAATCATACTTTATTAGCAGTTGCATTTTTAATGTCTTGGGCTACTGCTGTTTCTACTTCCCCTTTTAGTGGATTAAATCTTACAATGCAAGCAAGATATGATTTACAGGCAAAAGAGATTTTTAAAATAAATCTACCCTATACCATAAAGATGTACATCATTTGTGTTATAATGCTTTTTGCTTTATCAAACTACTTAGGACTTGAATGAATATTTTTTTTATAATTTTAGGCAAAATTGCACCTTTATATCTAAATATAGGAATTGGATATATCCTAGCAAGATACTTTAAAATCAAAAGAGAACAGATTGCATTTTTATTAGTTTATATTTTAGGACCAGTAGTTATATTTTTTGCAGTTTTATCTATTGAGATAAACTTACAATTAGTATTTTTACCACTATTTATTTTTATTTTTGGAAGTATCATTGCTTTTTATATTTTAAGAAAATATAAAAATGAGTGGAATGATGCTAGTGTTAATACTTTAGCATTTACTTGTGGTACTGGAAATACTGGATATTTTGGTATTCCTTTAGCTATGATTTTATTAGAACCTAGTGTTGCAAATATTTTTATTTTTGGTACTTTAGCTTCACTTTTATATGAAAATACAACAGGTTTTTATGTTACAGCAAAGGGAAGTTTCACTGCACGTCAATCTATAATAAAAGTTTTGAAGTTACCACTTCTTTATGCTTTTATAGCTGGACTTTCTTTTAATCTTGTTGGTTTTAGAACACCTGAACTTATTGTTCCATATTTCGAAAATTTAAAATGGGCATATGGAATTTTAGGAATGATGATGCTTGGTATGGGAATGAAAGGTTTCAATTTACATGAAGATTTTGATAAAAAATATATAAAAATCTCATACTTCTTTAAATTTATCTTTTGGCCAGCTGCTGTTTTAGCAATAATTTTTGTAGATAAAACTTTTATTAATTTTTTAAATGAAGAAATATATAAAGTGATGTTTTTATTTTCAATTGTACCTCTTGCAGGAAACACTGTAACTTTAGCAGTTCTACTTAAAGCAAAGCCAGAGAAAGCATCATTTACAGTACTTTTATCAACTATAATATCTGTAATTTATATTCCTGTGGTATTAGCTCTTTATGGAGGGTTTTAAAATTTAGTTAAAAATTCTTTGGATTCTCCATATTTGTTTTATATAATATGGATTATCTAAACTTGAAATAGTAACTCCCACTTTTGTTGAAGCATGCATAAACTCTCCTCCTCCAAGATAAATTCCAACATGTCTAGTTTTGTAGCCTGTTTTAAAGAAGATTAAATCTCCAATTTGTAAATCGGCCATTCCTATTTGTTGTCCAACTTGTGACTGAAGTTTTGTAGTACGTGGTATTCTTATTTTAAAAGCATTCTTATAAGCATTTTGAACAAAAGCAGAACAATCAATGCCTCTTTTTGTTGTTCCTCCATATTTATATCTTACGCCTTTCCATTTTTTGTAGTGAGCTAGTAGTTGGTTATAAAGTTTTTGATTCTCTTCATAATCTCTAAATTGTAAATTTGGATTTGGTTTTGGATTTAGTGTTACAGAATTATCAGAAAAGCAACCAGCAAAAAAAAGAATAAAAACTATCAAAGGAAGAAATAGTTTTATATTCTTTATTTTGTAGCTAAGCATTTTAGAAGCCTCTAAGTGTTATACCTAAATAAATAGCTAGTAGTCCTAAAACTATATTAAAAGGAATTAAGAAGCTAGCAATTGGCTGAAGTTTTTGTTTAGCAAGAGCGAAATCTGCTTTATCAAAAGCTTTTTGTGCTTGATTTCTTTTTATATAAACTATTGTAAAAATCACAGTCATAATAACCCAAACAGCTTCTTTTACAATAACTATTGAATAAAGTTCTGTTCCTTTGAAACCTAAAGCAATAATCATAATAATAGCAGTTGCTAATAAAATTATGATTGAAGGAATAACCATAGAGAAAAATTTTTTTAAATTCTCTAAAGTCCTTCCTAATTTAATTTTTGGTTCTTCTATATTTTGCATAGAGTAGTGAATTGCAAATCTAATTACAATCATTCCTCCTACCCATATCACAGCAGAAAGAACATGTAAAAAAACAATAGGTGCTGAAAAATTGTTAAACAAAGTTTCCATTTTTTATAAGTTTTCCTTTGCAAAATTTAATGCAGCTTCTTTTGCTTCATTTATTTTTGATACATCTTTACCACCTGCTTGTGCGAAGTCTGGTCTTCCACCACCTCCACCGCCTACAATTGGTGCAACTGCTTTAATCCAGTCACCAGCTTTTATATTAGTATTTTTACTTCCTGCAACTAACATTACCTTTTCACCTTTTGCTTGAATTAGTAAGATAGCTACTTTTTCATTTCCATTTTTATAATCATCAACTAACTTTTTGATATCACCATTTTCAACAATATCAACTACAACTTTTATATCATCAATTGTTTCTTCAGAAATAGGAGTTTGAATAGAGTTGTGAGCATCTTCTAGTTCTTTTTTTAGATCTTTAACTTGTTCTTTAAGTTTTTTAATACCTGCTATTGCATCATTGTTTTTAACTTCTGCTTGTACTTTATTCATTTCACTAATAATATTTTTTGTATATCTAATTGCTGAAAGTCCACAAACAGCTTCTATTCTTCTAACTCCAGCACTAACTCCTGATTCTTTTGTAATATAAAAAGAACCAATGTCATGTGCATCTTTAACGTGAGTTCCCCCACAGAATTCTACAGATACATCTCCAAAGCTAACAACTCTTACTGTATCACCATATTTTTCACCAAACATAGCAATAGCACCTTTTTCTTTTGCTTGCTCAATTGGTAGTTCTTCAACTGTTCCTTCAAGTCCTCTTGCAATCATTGAGTTTACTAAATCTTCAACTTCTTCAATTTGTTCTTCTGTCATTGCTTTTGGGTATGTAAAGTCAAATCTTAATCTTGTAGCATCATTTAAAGAACCAGCTTGAGATACAGTTTCTCCAAGAACCATTTTTAAAGCACTTTGAAGTAAGTGAGTAGCTGAGTGATGTTTTGCAACTTCTCCTCTATCTACAACTACTGCATCAACTTTTTCACCAATAGTTAAATTAGATTTTTCTACTTTAACTTTTGAAAGGTTTAAACCATGGAATTTAGAAGTCTCCTCTACTATAGCAATATGTTCATTATCTTCTAATGCTCCAATATCACCATTTTGTCCACCAGAGGTAGCATAGAAAGGAGTTTTGTCAAGCATAACCCAACCACTAGCTCCTTTTTGTAAAGATGAAACTTCTTTAAAGTTTTCATCTAAAATAGCTACAATTGTACTTTTGTATGCAGTATTATCATATCCTACAAACTCATTTACTCCATATTTTTCAATAAGTGTTTTAAAATCTCCAGATGATTCAGCATCTCCACTTCCCTTCCAAGAAGCTTTTGCTTTTGCTTTTTGTTCTGCCATTAATTCATCAAATTTTTCAACATCAACATCAAGATTTTTTTCTCTTAACATATCTTGTGTTAAATCTAATGGGAAACCTTTTTCATCATATAATTTAAATGCGATTTCACCAGAAAACATCTCTTTAGTATTTACTAACTCTTCATTAAATAGAGTCATACCTGATTCTATTGTTTTAAAGAATCTTTCTTCTTCTAAAGTTAATTGCTCTTTTACATAATCTTTTTGTTCAACAAGTTCTGAATAGTGAGAACCCATAATATCACATAAAGTATCATATAATTTTGCCATAAATGGTTTTCTAAATCCTAATAAATAACCATGTCTTACAGCTCTTCTCATAATTCTTCTATTTACATAAGGTCTTCCTTCATTTCCAAAAAGAATTCCTTGAGATAGCATAAATGAGTTTGCTCTTAAGTGGTCAGCAATAACTCTAAACGAACCAATTGTTTCTTTATCTGTTTTCTTATTTGCTAACTCTTCTAATTTTTTAATTATAGGTTGGAAGTTTGAAGAATCAAAGTTATTATAAACACCTTCTTTTATTGCAATAACTCTTTCAAGTCCCATACCTGTATCAATTGAAGGTTTAGGTAATTCACTTCTTGTGATAGTTCCATCTTCATTTTTAGTTTGTTCATATTGCATAAATACTAAATTCCAGATTTCTAAGAATCTATCACCTTCTCCACCTAAGTAATCTTCTTCTGTGTTGAAGTGTTCAGATCCTTGGTCATAGAAAATCTCAGAACATGGTCCACAAGGTCCAGTATCTCCCATTGACCAAAAGTTATCTTTATCTCCAAACCTTTTGATTCTTGATGAATCAATATGTTTAGACCAAATATCAAAGGCTTCATCATCACTATCATGAATAGTTACCCATAATTTATCTATAGGTAAAGCAAGGTTTTTTGTTACAAATTCCCATGCATAAGCAATTGCATCTTCTTTGAAATAGTCACCAAATGAGAAATTACCTAACATCTCAAAAAGTGTGTGATGACGTGCCGTGTAACCAACGTTTTCTAAGTCGTTGTGTTTTCCACCAGCTCTTACACATAGTTGACAAGAAGTTGCAGTTGGATTACTTGGTTTTGGTACTGCACCTGTAAAAATATCTTTAAATTGTACCATTCCAGCATTTGTAAACATTAATGTTGGGTCATCTGGTACTAAAGGCATTGAAGAAACAACTTCATGTCCTTTGCTTTTAAAAAACTCTAAATACTCTTTTCTAATATCCATATAATTCATCCATAATAAATTTAGGTTTTATTCTAACGTAAAGTTTATTTAGCCAAGTTTATTTAAAGTTTTTGACTGTATAATTTATTAATATTAAGACTAAAAAGGAATTAAAATGGGTAAGTATATAGATTTAACTCCAGAGAATTTTGAGTCAACTGTTAATTCAGGTGTTTCATTAGTTGATTTTTGGGCTCCATGGTGTGGACCTTGTAGAATGATTGCTCCAGTAATTGAAGAATTAGCAGAAGAGTTTGAGGGTAAAGCAAATATTTGTAAAGTAAATACTGACGAACAACAAGATTTAGCTGTAAAATATGGTATTAGATCTATTCCAACAATTATTTTTATGAAAGATGGAGAGGTTGTTGATCAAATGGTTGGAGCTACTTCAAAACAAGCTTTATCAGAAAAAATTAATTCTTTAGTATAAGAAATCTAAAGCTTATAGCTTTAGATTTCTTATATATAGTTTATTGTTTTACTTTTTACTTCAAGTAAGTGAAGTAATTTATTGCCATTATAATAATTAAATAAAAATGATCCAATCTTTCCCTTTTCATCTAAATAATAATTGTATTCTATTACTTCATGAATATTATTATTTGAAGTGAAATATGTATTTTCGATTTTTAGACAAAGTTTTTCTTTTTCTTTAAAAAACTTCCAATTACTTTTGATTTTATTTCCCTTATTAGAATAAAGAGTGGGTAAAACTCCTTTATCTCCTATTCCTAAGTTTTTAAATGAAGCATTGTAGTCTTGATTTTTTATAGAAAATTCTTCATCGCTTGAGTCCTTGTATTTTATCCTAATACCATTTTTATCATACCATTGATATTCTATTTCCTTTAAGTTCCCATTTTCATAGTCTTTATCTTCTACTTTGACTCCTGAAGAGTTTCTTTCAATAACTCTTGTTTCATTAATCCATGAGTTTTTAAAATTGGCAGGAACAACTAAAATTTCTGCTTCAAAGTTAAAACTTTGAGTAAAGATATTACTTAAATCGTAATCTTTTGCCAAAAGATTTTTTGATAATAGTAATAATAAATATAAGAATAAAAACTTTGTTTTCATTATATCTCCTTAAAAAATTTAGACATTATAAAATAATTTTTCTTAATATTTATTATTTTTTATGAAATAGCCAAGGATAATTTTTTTATTTAATTTTCTGAATGTCATATTAATGCCACACACTTAATTTAAAATTTCAGTATAAATAAAGAAAAGACAAAGGATATGACATGAGCAATAATCTAAAATTTGCAATACCAATTTTGGTAGCAGTATTTGTAGCGCTTCTTCCTACACCTGAAGGTTTAGCTGTTAACGCACACTATTTCTTCGCTGTATTTTTAGGAGTAATTGTTGGTTTAATTTTAGAACCTATTCCACCTGCATTAATTGGTTTAGTAGGTGTGGCATTTTGTGCAACTTTTGGTCTCGTTGGAGAGAGTGCAAAAGAAGCAAGAAACTGGGCATTAAGTGGTTTTTCTAATGGTGTTATTTGGTTAATCTTTGCAGCATTTATGTTTGCATTAGGGTACAAAAAATCAGGACTTGGAAAAAGAATTGCCTTGTTGTTAGTTAAAAAACTAGGAAAAACTTCTTTAGGTTTAGGTTACGCAGTAGCAATTGCAGATGGAATTTTAGCGCCATTTATGCCTTCAAATACAGCAAGAAGTGCAGGTACTATTTTCCCTATTGCTATTAATATTCCACAAATGTTTAATTCATTACCTGATAATGAACCAAGAAAAATCGGTTCTTATATCTCTTGGGTTGCAATTGCAGCTACTTGTGTGACAAGTTCTATGTTTTTAACAGCACTTGCACCAAACTTACTTGCAGTTTCTTTAGTTGAAAAAAATGCAGGTGTTATTATTGATTGGGGTACTTGGTTCTCAACTTTAGCAATTATTATGGTTCCTCTATTTTTAGCAGTACCATATTTAGCTTATTTAGTTTACCCACCAGAACAAAAATATTCACCTGAAGCTCCAAAATGGGCAGCAGAAGAGTTGAAAAAAATGGGTTCAATTACAAAAAATGAGATTCTAATGTTAGGTCTTGGAGTACTTGCTTTAGTGATGTGGATTTTTGGTAAAGAAATTGGAGTTAATAGTACAACAGCAGCCATTGCAGTATTATGCCTTCTTGTTCTATCAAATGTAATCACTTGGGAAGATGTAATTACAAACAAAGGTGCTATTAATGTATTAATTTGGTTTTCAACTTTAGTTGCAATGGCAGCAGGGCTTAAAAAAGTTGGATATTTAAAATGGGCATCAGGACTTATTTCAAGTTGGTTAGTTGGACTAGATCCAACAATGATTGTAATAGTGTTAATGGTACTATTTTTCCTTTTCCACTATTTATTTGCAAGTGTTACTGCGCACGTTGTAGCTTTATTACCATTATTCTTAGGAATTGGTATGAACTTGCTTCCAGCAGACATGATGCAGCCATTAGCTATGCTATTAGTGGGTTCTTTAGGGTTAATGGGTATTATTACACCATTTGCAACTGGACCTTCACCTATATGGTATGGAGCTGGGTATATTTCTCAAGCTACTTGGTGGAAATTAGGTGCAATCTTTGGAGCACTATTCTTAACAGCATTGGTATTATTAGGTTTTGTTATCCTTTAAGTTTTAAAGGAATAAAGAAGTGGTGCAATTTTTTGCACCATTTTTATTTAAACTTTAATATAATAGATTCATGAAGAAGTATTTTTTATTTTTTATTTTCCAAACTTTTCTTTTTGCAAATAGTTCAGTTCTAATTATCAACTCTTATCACAAGGGCTATGAATTTAGTGATAGCATCATTAATGGAATTGAAAAAACCTTTTATCCCCATTCTAATATTGATGTAAATGTTTTATATATGGACTCAAAAAGGGTTTCTTCAAAAGAGTATTATAATAATTTAGAAAAATTATATAAAGTCCAACTAAAAAATAGAAAATATGATCTTATCATTGCAGTAGATAGATTTGCTTATGATTTTGTTTTAGATATATATTCAAGTTTTTTTACAAATGAACCAATTTTAACTGTTGGTATTGAAAACTTTTCTCCTGAAAAAGCAGCAAGATATGGCGTTGCTAATAGGGTTTCTGCCTTAATTGAAAAAAGAGATTTAAAAGGCAATGTTGATATTATAAGAACAATTTTTCCTATAATGAAAAAACTTTATATTATCAATGATATTAGTTTAAATGCAACCCATACTGAACCTCTTATCTATGATTTAATAGAAAAATTTGATGGAATTTTTGAGTTAGTTTATTTAAAAGAAGATAATCTTGAAAAACTAAAAGAAAAATTCTCAAAAAAAGAGGAGTTTAGTGCAGCTCTTTTTATCAGGTTTTATAAAAACAAAAATGGAGAACTAAACAAAAATCAAGAGATAGCAAAGTTTATAAAAAATGCCAAAATACCAATATTTGTTACTGACTCTTTGTTTATAAAAAAAGGTGCAACTGGTGGAAAAGTTGTAGATTTATTTAGGTTTGGTAAAACTTCTGGAATAATGGCTTTAGGAATATTAAATGGAACCAAACCTAGAGTTGAAATATATGATGATTTAAACTATATCTTTGACTCAACTAAATTAAGTGAATTTACTCTTCCTGTTGATGCTTTAAAAGTTCCTGTTGAACTGGTAAACAAAAGAAAAACTTTTTATGATAGACATACTGGGTTTATTAATTTTGTATTTACAACTTCACCTTTTTTACTATTTTTGATTATTGGACTTTTTCATAATATTTATATGAGAAAACAAGTAGAAAAAGATTTAAGAAGAAGAATAGAATTTGATGAAACCTTATTGAATGCAATAGAAAGTCCAATTTTCTGGCAAGATTCAAATGGAGTTATTGTTGACTCTAATACAACATTTTGTAAGCTTTTAAATATAGATTGTAGTGAGCTTTATGGAAAGAAGCTTACTGATTTTATAGATAATGCAAATGTAAAAGAAGTTTTAAAAGTTTTAGAAAAATATAAACAAAATGAAAAAGAGAATTATGAATTCTCTTATGTAAATGAAAATAAAAGAAAAATCATATACCTTGTAAAAAAAGAGAACTTTTATGATGAAAAAAGTAAATCAGAAGGTTCAGTTACAATATTTACAGATATTACAAAAGAAAAAGAGATAGCTTTAGAAAAACAAAAAAACAGACAATTTGTTATTCAACAAAGTAAGTTAGCGGAAATAGGTGAGATTTTTTCATCAATCGCTCATCAGTGGAAGTCACCTTTAGTAGAGATTACAGCAATTGCACAAGAATTATTTTATACTAAAAGTTGCAAAGATGAAAAAGAAGATGATAGTTTTGTTAAAGATATTATGAATCAAGTTACTTATATGACTGATACTATAAATGATTTTCAAAATTTTATTATGCCATCAAATAAAAAAGTACTTTTTAATATAGAAGATGCAATAAAATCAATGCTTCTTATAGTACATCATAATATGAAATATAATAGTATAAAAATCTCAATCGAAATAGAGAATAATACAAATTTAAAAGTTTTTGGATATAAAAATGAATTTATGCAATCTTTTTTAAATATAGTAAATAATGCTAAAGATGCACTTTTGAGTCAAGATTATAAAAACAGAAAAATAGATATAAAACTGCATAATGAAGCAAAAGAGTTAATAATCACTATTCAGGATAATGCAGGAGGAATTTCAGAGAAAAATTTAGAGAATATCTTTGAACCATATTTCACTACAAAAGAAGAAGGTCATGGAATAGGGCTTTATATGAGTAAGGTGATTATTGAAGATAAAATGAATGGAAAAATCTCTGTTAAAAATAAAGATAATGGGGCATTATTTACAATAAGGTTAAGGCAAGATGAAAATTTTAATTCTTGAAGATAATATGAGTTTATCAAATGTAATGAAACACACGTTAACCAAAGAAGGTTTTATTGTTGATTGTTTTTTTGATGGGGAAGAAGCTTTGGAAGCTTTAGAAAATGGATATGCCTGTTTTATTTTAGATATAAATGTACCTAATTTAGATGGGATATCTATTTTAGAAGCAATAAGAATGAATCATAAAGATGTACCAACAATAATTATTAGTTCAAATCATGATTTAGAGAAAATACAACAATCATATGAAACAGGTTGTGATGATTATCTTAAAAAACCTTTTTATATTTTTGAACTTGTTCAAAAAGTGAAAAAGTATTGTAGTCCTGAGGGGAAATATTTAGTATTTGATGAAGAGTATAAATACGATTTTCAAAACAATATTTTATACCAAAACCAAACAGAAATAGAGTTAACAAAAAAAGAGATTTTATTTTTAGAACTATTTGTTAAAAACTTACATCATCTTGCAACATATAATGAAATAGAAGAGTATGTATGGGAAGGTGAAGAGACAACTTTGGTAAATATAAGAGCGATGATAAAAAGATTAAGAAAAAAACTTCCTGAAAATGGAATTGTGATTGTAAAAGGTTTAGGTTATTCTTTAAATAAAAATGTGAAGATTGTTTAACCTTCACATTCTCTTTTAAATAGCTCTCCACTTAGCAGGGCCAGTAGTATGAATAGAAGTACCTTCTGTATCAACTGCAACAGTAACAGGCATATCTTTTACTTCAAACTCATAGATAGCTTCCATTCCCATCTCTTCAAATGCTAATACTTTTGCATC